>NZ_JBBLYU010000001.1:1299728-1624660 GCF_037911135.1 Phaeobacter sp. A36a-5a
GCCCCACCGTGGTGTCGGCGCTGCCATGAACCGCCTCAATGGGCAGGCTGAGATCGCCGTAGCGGGGGGCCATCGCTCTGATTTCGGCCAGAAGGTCAGCGCGCTGCCGCGCATTGGCCCGCAGCGCGGAGCGGCGCAGGGTCAGCCCCGGGCCGAAATGTTCGAAATACCCCGCTGGCACGGCCTGCGGCGCAAAGACCTCGGTCAGGGTGTCGCGAATGGTGCTTTCGGGCACATAGGCGGTCAGCAGCGGCACCGCCAGCCGTTGGCCCAGCGGCGAGGAAGTGACCTTGTAAAAGGTGCTGAGCGGCGTCCGCCAAGGATGGGAGACCGCGCCGACCGTGACCAGCGCCGAGAGGCTGTCGGGCGCATCCAGCGCCCAGGCGAGGGCGACACCGCCGCCATAGCTCTGGCCCAGCACGATGGGATGCTCCGCACCCAGAGCGGCAACCGCTTGGCGAATGATGGCGGCCTGCTTGCTGAGGGACGCCTGCGCGCCACCGGTGGAATCGCTATAGCCCAGCCCGGGGCGATCCACGATGATCACCCGGAAGCGGCTGCTGAGGGCCGGGGCCAGCCGGAAGGTCATATCGCGGATGTGCCCGCTGGCGCCGTGGATCAACACCAGATCCGGCGCTGCCGCATCCGCAGGCAGCCCGTCGGGCCGGGGTGTCGGCTGCCCCAGATCAAGCAGGTGCAGCTGCTGGCCATCAACCGTGACAAAGCTGCCGAGCGGCGGATAGTCGGCGATGGCGTCCGCCTCGCGAGCCTTGGCCCGCCACAGCGTTCCGCCAGCCGCAAGCGCCAGAATCAGACCGGCTGTCAGCACGCGCTTAACGCCCAATCTGCGCCATATCAAACGGGGTGGACTGGTAGATGTCATTGATCCAGTTGCCATAAAGAAGATGCGCGTGGCTGCGCCAGCGGTTCTGCGGTTTGCGGCTGGGATCGTCGTCCGGGTAGTAGTTCATCGGAATATTGATCGGCGTGCCGCTGGCGATATCGCGATCATATTCCTGCTTCAGCGTATCGCTGTCGTATTCGAAATGGTTGAAGATATAGAGCGCACGGTGGCTGGGATCCTCGATGAGGCAGGGGCCGGCATCGGGGCTGCCCAGCAGGCTGCGCAGGCCGGGTCGGGCATCAATTTCGGATTGGCGGATTTCGGTCCAGCGCGACACGGGAATGACACAGTCATCGGAAAACCCCCGCAGATAAGGGGATGCGGGATCAAGGTTCTGATGCCGGAAACAGCCAAAGACCTTGTGATCCAAGAGGTGTTTCTTCACTCCATGGAAATAGTTGATCATCGCCATGCCGCCCCAGCAGACACCAAAGGTGGAATGCACATTGGTCTGGGTCCAGTCAAAGACCTCACACAGCTCATCCCAATAGGTGACATCCTCGAACTCGAGATGTTCGATCGGCGCGCCGGTGATGATCAGACCGTCAAAACGCTCGTCCTTGATCTCCTGGAACGGCCGGTAGAACTCCGCCATATGCTCTGCGGCGGTGTTGCGGGTCTGATGTTCGGTCATGCGGATCAGGGACAGCTCGATCTGCAAAGGTGTGGCGCCGATAAGCCGGGCAAACTGGTTCTCGGTCTGGATCTTCTTCGGCATCAGGTTGAGCAGGCCGATGCGCAGCGGACGGATATCCTGACGGGCCGCCTGATCCGGCGACATGACCATCACGCCTTCGTTCGTGAGAACGTCATAGGCGGGCAGGTCAGAAGGGATCTTGATCGGCATGTCGTGTCCTTTGGTCTATGCTCCGCCCGTTCTGGACGGAGTCTTGGCGCTGTGATGTAGAAGGCCTAGCCGCGCGCCTCAAGAGCGCCCGCAATCACATCTGTGAAATCGGCCTCGTTGCGGATGCCCGAAATCTGATCCGCCGTGACCGTCACGCCCCAGTTCTTAGCCATGGCGGCATAGCGGGGCTGGCGATGGGCCAGCGCCTGGGCATAGGTCCAGCGGATGAAGCTGTCAGGGTCCACCTCGTTTTCAGATAGGTGGTTTTCCTTTAGATACTCTTGCCAGACGCGGGCGAGGAAAGCCGGTTCATAGGCCATGGGCTTGGGGGCGCGATCAAACCGGCGGATCAGCTCCTGGGTATGGGCGTCGTCCCCCTTGATCCAGACCATCAGCGTGTGTTTAGCAAGCTCGCTCAGCAGCGGATCGCTTGGATCATTGGCATCGACCCATTCGCAGATGCTGCCGCCGGTGTCGCAGATGAAATTCGGATAGTCATAGAGCCGCTCGGCCCGGTCGATGAAATAACCGGTATCGCGCAGCGCGTTCAGTTCCGCGGTGCGAAACTGGTCCTGGCGGCGGGTATATTCCGCCATTGCCAGCCCGCCCTTGGCCGGATTGCCGGGCTTGCCCAGATAGGAGGCAACGGGTGTCAGGTTTTCAAAGCTGATATTGGAGCCGATATAGATCGAATCCGACAGCAGCAGATCGCGTAGAAACGGCACTTTCATCGCCTCTGCCTTGGCGTTGTCGGCGATATATTCGCCCATGTATCGGGTGCCGATCCGATAATCGATCGAGTAGTGGAACCAGCTGCCCGCGCCGCGCAGAATATTGCTGATATAGGTTTTGCCCAGTCCGGACATGCCAAAGAACAAAACCCGCTTATGCGCCGCATTGCGCCAATCTTCGGCAGACGAATAGAGCATGTGAAATCCGGTCCCTTCTGGTTCCTTGCCTTGCTAATCGCCCCGGGCCTGCGGGTCAATCGGCAGCGCTGGAGGACCTGGGCGCGGCGGCTGGCGATGGACCACGCAAAACCCCCGCACCATAGGATGCGGGGGAGAACTGGTCCTGTACCTGTCTTTGTTCCAGCGCTGCCTGTGGCGCACGCAGGTCTACGCCAGGATCAGAAGTAGTAGCCGAACTTCACGCCAACGCTGACCGCCTTGTTGCCGCTGAAGGAGGCGCGGGCGACATCCGGCGTTCCGGTCTCAGCAAAGGCATCGCCAAGGTCGGTATAGCGCACGCCGCCCGAGATCTTGAACTGATCCTTGGTGTATTGCAGCCCGACTGAGATGCTCTTGTAGCCATTGGTCGGGGCCAGCGGCGACACCAGATTGTCGCTGTCTTCGGCTTCATAGCCGAGGCTGATCGAGCCGACTAGATTTTCGTTGAACCGGCGCGCGACACCCAGCGTGTAGGACACCGAGTCAGACAGGTCGATCAGATCGACATTGGCAGTGCTGGGGCGTAGTTTGACGACACTATGCTCGGCCCAGCGAATACCGGCCAGCAGGAGCGTGTCCTTAGCAATACCGGTCTGGAAATCAACGTTAAGCGACTGAGGAGTCTTGGTTGTCGTCGATCCGTTGAAGGTCGTGCCCGGGACATCCGGCAGACTTTCGGTGGTGGCGAAGGTATGCTCGATCTCAGATTGATAAGTCACAGCCAGGCGCAGGGCGATGTCGGGACGCTCATAGGCACCACCAACCAGCCAGCCAACCGCGCCATCACGCGCTACTCTGACGTTATAACCGTCGAGATCATTGCCGGGTGTCAAGGGGCTGTTGTAGGCAAGCCCTTTCAGGGTGATGTCGCCCTTGATCTGCTGGTAACGAATACCACCGTGCACGCTGAAATTCTCGTTGAACTTGTAGCGAACGATCCCGGTGATTGCTTCTGAATCGGCAATCGCTGTGGTTCCGCCAAGCAGGAAAGAGCCGGGTGTGATCGGGTTGGCATCTGCGCTCGGATACCTGACGTCCGACCCCCACGGCTGGTCAAAAATCATCGAGAACGATACGCGGTCGTTCAGGTCGTATTTGATGCCACCGGAAATCTGGTTGAAGCTCAGTGCGACATTGCCGCTCGGGGTTCCGGCAGGGTTGAGCGTCCGCACGTCCGTGCCGGTTACATCCGGGTTGGTGTGCGAGAACGAGAGCTCTGCGTAGTTCCCTTTTTCAAAGATGATCCCAACGGGCTGGCCGGTGCGGTCAAGACCGCCTGCCATAGCTGCGCCGGAAGCCAGCGCCAGCGCTGCTGACGTTGCAAGATAGCGTTTCATTGTTCCTCCCTGTCCAGACTTGGGCGCCTGGTTTTACATTGAGGAAAGCTAGCAAGGGGGTTTTTTTCGGTCAATGTTGACGCAAAGGCAATCAACGGCAAGAAAATCAGGCAGAATGACCGTGTCGGCGGGGCGCGCGGAAACGTCCGGCGGCATCCAGAATATTGATGTAGTTTGCGCAGAAAATCACCGCAGCCCCGATCAGTACCCAGAGGTTAAGCGCTTCACCGTAAATCAACATTCCGGCCACGGCGATGGTGGGTAGTCGGGCGAAATCAATCGGCACCACAACGGTGGCCGGGGCAATGGAGAGCGCCTTGGTCATGCAGAAATGCGCCGCAAGCCCGGCGCAGCCGATAATCAGCAGCCAAAGTGCCGTTGCGGCATTTGGGAGAGTGATCTGCCCGTCCCACCCCGATATAACCAGCCCCATGCCGAGTTGCAGCAGCGTGAGCCAGAGCAGGATGGAGCTGATGGGCTCGTGCCGGGTCAGCCTTTTGGTGAAGAGGATGGTTAGCGCAAAGAAGATGGCTGAGGCCGCTGCCGCAAAAACGCCAAGGCTCAACGTCTCCGGGCTGGGGCGGGCCACGATCAAAATGCCGACAAAGCCTAGCGCGGCGGCCAATACGCGGGGCTTCGTCAGCCGCTCGCCCAGCAGCAACGGTGACAGCAGCAGCACCCAGAGCGGCGAGGTGAACTCCAGCGCAAAAACCTGTGCAAGCGGAATCAGCGTTACCGCAAGGAACCACAGGTTCTGTCCGGTGAAATGGGCGGCATTGCGGATCAGATGCAGGCCCAGCCGATCGCGCCGCACCTGGCCCCAGCTGCCGGTGGCGGTCAGACAGATGACAACAATCACCAGCCCGACGGCGCTGCGATAGGTCATGATCTCAAAGGTGTCGAGGCTCAACCCGGCTTCGCGGCCAGCGATGGCCATCGAGGAAAACGAGACAATCGCCCCGACCATCCAGAGCGCAGCCGTGCCTATTCTGAACTCACCCTGCGCCATGGCCGCCCCTTTGCCCGTTGGTCACGAAGAAGGGCTAATTTAGCAGGCGGGTCAAGTCATCTCTGCGCGGCTGCCGTCGCGGGTCCGGGCCGCGCAGAACAGGCGTCTATTCGGCGGCTACCGTCTGCTTGAGCATTGCCGCGTGGGGCAGTGAGGGGAGGTCCAGCCGGTTCCCGCGCTCGATATACTCCTTCGCTATCGTGTCGGCATCAAACCCCAAACGTGACAGCAGCGTCTCGATTTCCTCAACCAGCGCATTGGTCGTGGCGCTGCCTTGTGGCGACGCATTGACCTTCTGCGGCAGGATCGGTCCTGTGGTGTGGCCCAGCTCTTGCAGCAGGTTTCGAGCGCCATCCGGCGTCGTGGCCTGCTCCAGCGTGGTTTCGATAAAGTGAAGTTGGTCGCCGTAGAGTTGTTTGTAGTAGGCGTAGCGCACTTCCATCTCCAGCGCATACCAGATCGCCATGCCGATTTCGCCCATTTGCTCGAACGGCGCGGGGTCGAGGATCTTGTGATTGTAGGTCGGATGCAGGTACCATTGCCAAGGTATTGTAATATTGCAAAAATCATTACGGTTCACATAGCTTGCGATTTGTTTGCCAAGGTTGCGGCGCAGGATGATCACGCGGGTTCGCGGCGCTAAACCGTGTTCCACCAGCGCCTCAATCAACCCGCATTTGCCCAATGTATGGTTGCTTTCCGCATAGGGGGCTTGCAGGTTGCTCAGTTTGCCCTCCCAGAAGTCGCAGACATTCGCGTTCATCCCGTAGGTATTGAACCCACGCATGTGTCCAATACTGGGCATACGAATGCCATAGTCATTCGCGCCAAGCGGCTCATGCACCGACGGGATATTCAGGTTCTCACCCAGAAATTTCGCAAGCCATGCGGTGCCCGTACGTCCGGCAGAGAGGGTGAAGATGAATTCAGGCTTTAAGCATTGTTGAGCGTTTTCTGACACCGGCGTGGCAAGAGTTGGGACTGCGGCAGCCAGTGCCGGGCGAGTGTAGCCGAACCGGGAAATTTCGCCGACGGCCTCGACCTCGATCACGTCCGCCGCCTCCGGGTGGGCTGTAAAGAGTCTGGCCGCATCAGCGCCAGTTTTCGCAGGCATCGGCGCCTTGGCGTTCAGGTTCGAAAACCGCTCCCAAAGCCCGTCGATATCGAGCGCATTTATATCCTCCTCAAGATGCTCATAGCGCAGCACGACATCTGCGGAATTCGAACCATCCAGTGGTGCAATACGGCGGTTTTCGCTCAACAGGCTGCGGTAGCGTCGGACAAAGATATCGAGCGGAACATCTCTCTGATCCATCGCCTCGTTGTAGTAGCGGGAAACCATGGCATCGTAGGGATCGCGCCGGATCGTTACTTTGGTATAGGTCTCCCAGATATCCTGAGGAACTGCGGCGCGGATCTGTCCGGCGGTCATGTGATCGAAGAAAACCTGCGTGCCCCCGTTTCCATCCGGCCAAGTCTGGGTCTGATGGTTCTGAGGGCCGGGATAGCCCAACGCCCTCCGCCTCTCTTCATCCTTTGGGCTGATTGGTGTGATGATGCTGCTTTCATCACAATAGCTGGACAGTGCGATTTCAAACGAGGTTCCAGCAACCTTCTTGGTCTTAATGAAAATCAGTTTGAGCGGATGGCAGATAATCATTCCAGAGATTCTCCCAATAGAACTTCACTGAAACCTCGCAAATAGAGTTTCTGAAACTGTTAAGACATCAGTGAAAGTAGAATAAATTCAGGGCTTTCTATAAAAGAAAAACCCCGGCCAGTTGGCCGGGGTTTCAGGGGCTTAGATTATTCCCACTCGATCGTGCCCGGAGGCTTCGAGGTGATGTCATAGGTGCAACGGTTGATACCCTTGACCTCATTGATGATCCGCGTGGCGGTTTCACCCAGGAATTCGTGGCTGAACGGGTAATAATCGGCAGTCATACCATCGACAGATGTCACCGCGCGCAGGGCGCAGGCATAGTCATAAGTGCGGCCGTCGCCCATCACGCCGACGGTGCGAACGGGCAGGATCGCCACAAAGGCCTGCCAGATTTCATCATAGAGACCATGCTTGCGAATCTGGTCGATATAGATCGCATCCGCCTCGCGCAGGATTTCCAGTTTTTCACGGGTGATTTCGCCGGGGCAGCGGATCGCAAGGCCCGGTCCGGGGAAGGGGTGGCGACCGATGAAGCTTTGCGGCAGGCCCAGTTCGCGGCCAAGCGCGCGGACTTCATCCTTGAATAGCTCGCGCAGCGGCTCGACCAGCTTCAGGCCCATCTTCTCCGGCAGGCCGCCGACGTTGTGGTGCGACTTGATGGTGACAGACGGCCCGCCCGAGAAGGACACGGATTCGATCACATCCGGGTAGAGTGTACCCTGCGCCAGGAAGTCGGCGCCGTCGATCGTGTCGGCGTGTTTCTGGAACACGTCGATGAACAGTTTGCCGATGATTTTGCGCTTGGTTTCCGGGTCGGACTGGCCGTCCAGTTCGCCCAGGAACAGATCGCTTTCATCTGCGTGGATCAGCTGAATATTGTAGTTGTCACGGAACATCGTGACGACCTCTTCGGCCTCGTTCTTGCGCAGCAACCCGTGGTCCACGAACACACAGGTCAGCTGGTCGCCGATGGCCTCGTGGATCAGGATCGCCGCAACCGAGCTGTCAACGCCGCCGGAGAGGCCGCAGATGACTTTCTTGTCGCCCACCTGATCGCGGATCGCCTGGATCGCCTGTTCGCGGTAGGCACCCATGGTCCAGTCGCCGGTGAAACCTGCGATCTTGACAAAATTCTCATAGAGTTTCGCACCATTAGGAGTGTGATGCACCTCCGGGTGGAACTGAACCGCGTAGAAATTGCGCGACACATCGGCGGTGATGGCAAAAGGCGCGTTGGGCGAGGTGCCGTAGACCTCAAAACCGGGCGCGATTTCGCTGACATGATCGCCGTGAGACATCCAGACCTGTTCGCGGTCGCTGTCATCTGCAAACCAGCCATCCAGCAGCGGCAGGCTGCTGACCGTCGGCGTCACATAGGCGCGACCGAACTCGGCGGTGCCATGTCCGGAGAGCACCTTGCCGCCCAGCTGGTGCATCATCACCTGCTGACCATAGCAGATCCCCAGGATCGGCACGCCAAGGTCAAAGATTTCCTGCGGCGCACGGGGGCTGCCTTCGCGGGTCACGCTGTCCGGGCCACCGGAAAAGATCACGGCTTTGGGCGCCATTTCGCGCACAAAATCCATCGTGACATTCTGGTAGGGGTGAATTTCGCAATAGACATTCAGTTCGCGCAGGCGGCGCGCAATCAGCTGCGTGACCTGGCTGCCAAAGTCGATGATGAGAAGGCGGTCGTGGGATGTCTCTGTCATGCACGCGCCATAGGGCAGCGGCGCGAAATTCGCAAGGTATTTTCGTGTTTCGGGCCGCGTTTGCACAATCTCTGATCCGGTTGTCGCGCGGCCTCTTACGGCCGATATCGGGCCGCAGGCGCGAGAAACCTGTCGGGAATGTCGCTTTTCAACTTCAATGGCCGTAATCCTGCGGCGGCTTTGGTCTTGGGCGCTATAATCACACCAGCAACGAAATGCCTGTGGTGAGGAACAACCATGACAGAAGCAGCTCCAGCAGCACCGCGCCGTCGCGCTCGTGGAGGCGGTGGTGCCGCCCGTCGCGCAGAACGAACCGGCGTCAAGATTGATACCGCAAAATACATCGAGCGGAATATTCCGAATTTCGAAGTGTTGAGCGAAGAGGCGCTGCAGATCATCGAAGCCAACGCCGAAACCATCCTCGAAGAGGTCGGTGTCAACTTCGTGAACAACCCCGGCGCGTTGGAGCGCTGGCGCGAGGCCGGGGCCACGATCGATGGCGAGCGGGTACGGATCCCGCGCGGCCTGGCGCGCGAGCTGTGCAAGACGGCCCCGTCCGAATTCACCCAACATGCCCGCAACCCGGAGAAATCCGTGGTCATCGGCGGCAAGAACATGGTGCTGGCACCGGTCTATGGCCCGCCGTTTGTGCGCGATGCCAAGGGCGGGCGCCGTTACGCGACGCTGGATGATTTCCAGAAATTCGTGAAGCTGGGCTATATGTCCAAATGGCTGCACCATTCCGGCGGTACCGTTTGCGAGCCGACCGACGTACCGGTGAACAAACGCCACCTCGACATGCTGATGGCGCATATGACCCTGAGCGACAAGCCGTTCATGGGGTCGGTGACCGAGCCCAGCCGGGCGCAGGATTCCATCGAGATGTGCGAGATTCTTTTTGGCAAGGATTTCGTGCGCGACAACACCGTGATGACCTCGCTGATCAACATCAACTCGCCAATGACCTTTGACGATGTGATGATGGGTGCGCTGGAGGTCTACGCCGCCCACAACCAGGCCTGCATCATCTCGCCCTTTATCGTTGGCGGTGCCATGGCGCCGGTCTCGGTTGCCGGTACGCTGACTCAGGTTCTGGCCGAGGTGATGGCAGGCGTGGCCTATAGCCAGCTGATCCGCGCCGGTGCGCCGGTGATCTTCGGCGCCTTTGTATCCTCGATCGACATGAACTCCGGTGCGCCGACCTTCGGGACGCCGGAAGCCTCGCTGGTGACCTATGGGGCCGGTCAGCTTGCACGCCGGATGAACCTGCCCTTCCGTTCGGCCGGATCGTTCTGTGGCTCCAAGCTGCCCGACGCGCAGGCGGCCTATGAAACCGCCAATTCGCTCAACATGGGCCTGTTGTCGGGCGTGAACTTCCAGCTGCACTCCTGCGGCTGGCTCGAGGGCGGTCTGGTTGCCGATTTCGAGAAGTTCGTGATGGACGCCGATCAGCTGGGCGCGCTGCATGGTCTTGCCAAAGGTGTTGCCGTGGACGAGGAAGCCCAGGCCATGGACGCGATCCGCGAGGTTGGTCCCGGTGGTCACTACCTTGGCTGCGCCCATACGCAGGCGAATTTCAAGACCGCATTCTGGAAATCCGAGCTGCTGGACTACAAGCCCTTTGAAACCTGGGAAGAAGAAGGTGCGCGTGACACCGTTGCATTGGCCAGCAGCCGGGTGGAAACGCTGCTCGACGCCTATCAGGCGCCGTCGCTCGATCCTGAAGTGCTGAGCAGGCTGGAGGCCTATGTCGCCGAGAAGAAAGCCTCGATGCCCGATGCCTTCATGTAAGACCGGCTAAGATCGGCACTCCGATATATGCCAGCCCGGCTGGCAGGCAGACGGCGGTCCCTCGGGGCCGCCGTTTTGCGTTTCGGGCCGGTGGTCTGCCCTGGGATCCATCCTGTCTGGCGACGGTCTCAGGCGACTTTAAGGGTCGGGCGGCGCAGCCCCTCGGCCTCGCCCATCAGGGCAATCAGCACATCGACATGGCGGGTCAGTGAATACCCGGCATCGCCGGACTCGCGCTGGCGGTTGTAATCGTGTTCGAGATCCAGCAGCCGCATCACCGCAGCGGCCGGTTTCGGCAGGGTGCCATAGCCCAGCACCCGTTTCAAATCGCGCCGCCGGCTATAGTCCCGCGCGCCGATCCGCGCGGTCCGCACCAACAGTCGAGGGCGGCGCAAAGCGGCCAGATGACCAAAGATATCCTGCATCGTCATGTCCTTTCCAGCTCTGTTGATAGCGCTGTGTAACACAACTGAAGCGGGTGTTGCCGAAGGGGCCGGTTCGGCGAACGGTCTATTCGATATTGATTGATGAAAATTTGAAACCAATGATGCTCTGACTGAGACTATCCAGAAAAATCAGGCCAGTACGGTGAATGGTGTCTGTGGATAACACGTAGGCGGCCAGTGGGAGGATAGTTTCGAATGATCACATGTGGGGTGATAAAATGCAAACTATGGCTGTATCCGGCTTGCCGGAATGGGTGCCTGAGGAGGCGTGCCGATATCTTGAACACACCGAAGCAGGCCGTTCGATCCGCAATCTTGCAAAACAGGCGGGCTGCCACCCGTCGACGGTATTGCGACAGGTCCGACGGGTCGAAACCCGACGCGACGATCCGCTGGTCGATGGCGCCTTGGCGTCGCTGGCGGCCCGCCACTACGCCGAAACGATGCCGGGGCCCAGGCCAATGTCGGCCCGTGCTCTGGCCCTGGGCACAGTGCCCGCCTGCGCCGAAGCCTTCGAGAGCGAGGTGGTCGAAATCCTGACCTGTCTGAACCCGCAGGGCGCGGTGCTCGCGGTGGCGGATGGCATGGAGAAAGCGGTTGTCGTGCGGGAGGCGGCAAGCGGTGACAAGAAGGTCGTGGTGGATCGCATCCTGGCCGAGGCCATGGCGCTGCGCGACTGGATCGCCTGTCCGGCGCCGGGGCGGCTCAGCCGCTATCATATCACGCCCGAAGGGCGCACCGCGCTCAGCCAGTTTGTGGCCCGCCGCGAGAACCGCGCCCGTTCCCGACTGGAAAGCGCCAGCCTGGCGACGCGCAAGGTTGGTCGCGGTCCGCGTCGTCCACGCCGGGCGCGCTATGGGCTGGGTGAGACGCCGCTGCATATGCTGGCGCGGCTGACGGATCGTGATGGGACGCCGTTTCTGACCAGCGATCTGGTGCGCGCCGGTGAGCGGCTGCGCGAAGATTTCGAACTGGCGCAGGTCGGCGATCATCTGGCGCAATCGGTGGCGCAGTTTGCCGATGGCGATTGCAGTCCGGCCGCCGCCCGGCGTCGCCGACCCGGACAGGCCGCGGCAGCCGCCAAACGCCGGGCCTCTGCCGCGCTCAACGCGCTTGGCGAGGGGCTGAGCGACATCGTGATGCGCTGTTGCTGCCATCTGGAAGGGCTGGAGGCGGCCGAACGCCAGCTGGGCTGGTCGGCGCGGTCAGGCAAGGTGGTGCTGCGCATCGCGTTGCAACAGCTGAAACTTCACTATGACGCCCAGCAGGCGCAGGATGAGCTTATCGGCTGAACACATGGCCTGACATAGAAAAACCCGGCGCCATGCGGCACCGGGTTTGCGGATTTTATCTGGCCGGTCCGGACCTGACCGGGGTCGCGCGGATCAGGCGGCGACCTCAGCCTTGGCTGTTTTCAGGTGCTCCAGAACGGTCTCCGGGGAGGAGACGCCATAGGGATCTTCGCCGTGGTTGTCGCACAGGCCCGGCTCTTCGAACCATGCCTCGACAACACCGTTGTTGACGATGGCTGCATAGCGCCAGGACCGGTTGCCAAAGCCCAAGTTATCCTTGGCCACCAGCATACCCATCTTGCGGGTGAATTCGCCCGACCCGTCGGGGATCACGCCAACGTTCTTCAGGTTCTGGGATTCGGCCCATTTGTTCATCACGAAGCTGTCGTTCACCGACATGCAGTAGATCGCATCGATGCCTTCGGCCTGGAAGTCGGCGAAGCCGTTTTCAAAACCGGGCAGCTGATAGGTCGAGCATGTGGGGGTGAAAGCACCGGGCAGGGAGAACAGCACTACGCGTTTGCCCGCGAAATAGTCAGCGGTGGTTTTGTCTTCCCAGCGGAACGGGTTCGGGCCGCCCACGGATTCGTCGCGAACACGGGTGCGGAAGGTCACGTCGGGCAGTTTTACGCCAGCTTTCATCATCGGCTCCTAGTTGATCAATTCGGTGTCGGGCGGTGACTTATAATAGTTCTAAATCGCCCGCAATGGGGTATTCGCGCGCTGGTTCAGCGGTGTCCGGGTGGCGCCGCATCGCTGTGGTCATGCGCCGCTTTCTGACCGACTCGGAGGCGGGTTTGATCCTGCAATAGCGTGGAAGGCAAAACCGGCGGGCAGGGTTGCAGATTCTGCATTGCGCGCAAATATCTTAATCAAGACAGATTATTACGGCGCAGAGCTGATCCGTTTTGCCGCCGTCGTCAGGTGCAGAACTGGTCGTGCCAAGCGATTGCAACTATGTTACGAAGACCAAAAGACCATTGCCGCAAGGGAACATCGACGTGCGAGATCTGAAAATCCCCGAGCAACGCCACCCGGAAAAGGCGCATCGTCCTGACAATGCTCAGCCGAAGAAGCCGAGCTGGATCCGGGTCAAGGCGCCAGGGGGCAAAGGCTACGCGGAAACGCATAAGATCATGCGTGAGAACAACCTCGTCACGGTCTGTGAGGAAGCCGGCTGCCCGAATGTTGGCGAATGCTGGAGCCAAGGGCACGCCACCATGATGATCATGGGTGAAATCTGCACCCGCGGCTGTACCTTCTGCAATATCGCCACCGGCCGACCCGATACGCTGGATGCGTTTGAGCCGGGTCGCGTCGCCCATGCGGTGCAGAAACTTGGCCTCAACCATGTTGTGATCACCTCCGTCGACCGCGACGATCTGGAAGACGGCGGTGCAGACCATTTCGCCCAGACCATTCGCGCGGTCCGCCATCGCAGCCCGACAACCACGATCGAAATCCTGACACCGGATTTCCTGAAATGCGCCCCTGAGGTGCTGGAAACCGTGGTGGAGGCCCGCCCGGATGTGTTCAACCACAATCTGGAAACCGTTCCCGGTCTCTATCCCGGTGTCCGCCCCGGTGCGCGCTATTTCCACTCCCTGCGGCTGTTGCAGCGGGTAAAGGAGCTGGATCCTGCGATCTTCACCAAATCCGGCATCATGGTCGGCCTTGGCGAGAATGCGCAGGAGGTAAAGCAGGTGATGGACGATATGCGCGCCGCGGATATCGATTTCCTGACCATCGGCCAATATCTTCAGCCCACGCCAAAGCATCATGCGGTGGACCGTTTTGTGACGCCGGAAGAATTCGAGAGCTATGAGAAAGCCGCCTATGGCAAGGGCTTTCTGATGGTATCGGCGACACCGCTGACGCGGTCATCTTATCACGCGGGGGATGATTTTGCCCGGCTGCGTGCGGCACGGAACGCCAAGCTCGGCCAGGCATGACACCGGAGCGTCTGGCGCGGCTGACCGGGCTGCGCCATCGCCTGCACCAGATCCCCGAGGTTTCGGGTGCCGAGGAGAAGACGGCGGAGGTGGTGGCGCGCTATCTGCGCCAATACCAGCCGGACCAGCTGCTGACCGGGCTCGGCGGCCATGGCGTTGCTGCAGTCTATCAGGGCATGGAGGCGGGGCCGACCGTCATGATCCGCTGCGAGCTCGATGGCCTGCCAATCGAGGAGCTGTCGGATCAGCCCTACAGATCCAAACATTCCGGGCGTGGCCATCTGTGCGGCCATGACGGCCATATGGTGATGGTCGCCGCGCTGGCAGAGGATCTGGCAGCCCGACGCCCGTCTCGCGGGCGGGTGGTGCTCCTGTTCCAGCCGGCCGAAGAAACCGGCAAGGGGGCCGCTGCGGTGATCGGCGACCCGGCCTTTGCCACTATCGCGCCTGACTACGCGTTTTCATTGCATAATCTGCCGGGGCTGCCGGTTGGGGAGATTGCGCTCTGCGCGGGTGCCGCCAATTGTGCCTCGCGGGGGATGCGGGTGCAGCTGACTGGCCGGACCTCTCACGCGGCGGCGCCGCAGGATGGTGTTTCGCCTGCATCAGCCATGGCGCAGCTGCTTCCGGGGCTGGTCGCGCTGGGGGGTGGTGGGGATCTTGGCCCCGATTACGCGCTGGTCACGCTGACCCATGCGCGACTGGGGCAGGCCACGTTTGGCATCGCTCCCGGCGAAGGGGAGGTCTGGGCCACGCTGCGCACGGTGAATGATGCGCGCATGGCGGAGCTGATCACAGCCGCCACGACTTTGGTTCAGGGCACCTGCCTTGAGAGCGGCCTTGGCTGTGAGATCAGGTTTGATGATGTGTTCGAGGCCTGCACCAATGACGCCGAGGCGGTGACGCTGCTGCGGCGCGCCTGCACGCGCGCAGACCATGCCGTTCGGATGCGGGCGCAGCCACAGCGCTGGTCCGAGGATTTTGGCCAGTTTGGCAAGCAGGCCAAGGCAGCTATGTTCTGGCTCGGCTCCGGCATGGATCAGCCGCAGCTGCACAATCCCGATTATGATTTCCCGGATGCGGCAATCCCGGTCGGGGTTGCCATCTTTGCCGGGGTTATCGCCGAGATTTTGAGCGATTAGCGTGTTGCAACAGGCCCTTGCGCGGACCTGTTCAACCCGCTCAGGCGTCAGTTTGTCAGGGCTTCGACCAGTGCGACGGCCCCTACGATTGCCAGCGTGTCACGCACCACCTCATAGATGCGGTCATCCTTGCGCACATAGCGGTGGCCGGGGGCCGGTGGTGCCAGACCCCAACGCGCGTAATCGTCGATATAGATATAGTCGCCGCTGATGCGCTCCCGCGTCTTGTGGCGCTTCTTATACTGTTTCTTGATCTGCCCAGGCGCGTAATGGGCGGCGCTGTTATTATGGCCGGGAGCCCATTTTGGCGGCGCCGCATTGGCGATGGTCGGGGCAAGGGCGGGCGTCAGGCTCAGCGCGGCGGCAGTGGCCGCGGCGGCAAGGTATTTCATGGTCATGGCGGATCTCCTCGTGATCTCTGCTTTGACCAAGACATGGGGGAGCCTGCCGGTTTTGGCAAATCGCCTGCGCTGCTTTGTGCTGACCGGGGTGCGACAATCGGCAAGGGGCCGCCGGTTCCCTCGCGCATGAAAAAAGGCGCGGTGTCTACGCGCCTTTCTCGGTGCCATGTTAGGTGCTCTGATACCGGCCGGGCAGTTCCGTGCGGCGCTCAGCCCTCATCGGTGAAGCGGACCTTGCCGATGAAGGGCAGGTTGCGGTTGCGCTGCGCGTAGTCGATTCCGTAGCCCACCACAAATTCGTCCGGGATCTCAAAGCCGATCCAGTCGGAGCGGAAATCGACCTCACGCCGTGATGGTTTGTCCAGCAGCGCGATCGACTTCAACCGGGCAGGCTGACGGCTGCGCAGCAGATGGGTGACATGGTTCAGGGTATGACCGGTGTCGACGATATCTTCGACAACCAGCACGTCGCGCCCTTCAATTGCGCCGCGCAAGTCCTTAAGAATGCGAACTTCTCGGCTGCTTTCCATCGCGTCCCCATAAGAGGACGCCTCGAGGAAATCGACCTCGATCGGCAGGTCAAGTTCCCGCACGAGATCTGCGATAAAGACGAAGCTGCCGCGCAGCAGCCCCACCACCACCAGTTTGTCGGTGCCCTGAAATTCGTCTTGGATCTCGGCGCAAAGCTCTTCGATCCGGGCCGCAATGGCCTTGGCTGAGATCATCACATCGATGACATATGGCCGCTGTGTCATGGGTGCCCCCTTGAAATTCCCGCGCGTTCATATGACATGACGCCGGATGATCATAGCAGGAAATGCGCCACTCATGCCTACCCATTCAGAAACCCGGCCAATGCCCTACACGGCACAGCAGATGTATGATCTGGTGGCTGATGTCGGGGATTATCCGAAGTTTCTGCCCTGGTGTGCGGCGGCGCGGATCCGTAGCCGGGTGCCGCAGGGGGGCGCGGAGGTGATGGAG
Organism: Phaeobacter sp. A36a-5a; assembly: GCF_037911135.1. NCBI lineage: Bacteria > Pseudomonadati > Pseudomonadota > Alphaproteobacteria > Rhodobacterales > Roseobacteraceae > Phaeobacter > Phaeobacter bryozoorum. Next base: position 1,316,159 of record NZ_JBBLYU010000001.1, read on the forward strand.
GCGGATCTGGTGATCTCCTTCAAGGTGTTCCGCGAGCGTTTTGGCAGCCGCGTGACGCTCTATGCCGAGGATAAGAAGATCGACACCGAATATCTGGACGGTCCGTTTCGCTATATGAAGTCGAACTGGGCCTTTGCCGACCGTGCGGATGGCGGCTGCGACGTGTCCTTCTTCGTGGATTTTGAGTTCAAGAACGCAGTGTTGCAGGGCATTATTGGTGTGGTCTTCAACGAAGCGATGCAGCGGATCGTGCGGGCGTTTGAGCGGCGCGCGGCGGAGCTTTATGGCTGATCAGGAACGCATTGTAAGTTATTGAAAGAAAACGGGCCCGCGATGCAGGCCCGTTTCTTCTTTATGGCGGCTGGTGCTGCGTCCTCAGCTGGTCATATCATAGGCGCGTTCGCCATGGACGGAGATGTCCAAGCCGTTTGTCTCGGTCTCTGGATCGACGCGCAGCGGGGTGATCGCGGCGGTAACCTTGACCAGAACAACAGTCACAACGGCGGTGAAGATACCGACGATCGCAAGACCGCCCAGCTGTGCCAGCCAGGTGCCCTGACCAAAGAGCGCGATCATGATGGTGCCAAAGATGCCGCCGACACCGTGCACGGCAAAGACATCAAGCGTGTCGTCGATCTTCAGCACATTGCGCACCAGATTCACGGCTTCCTGACAGAGGATACCCGCGACAGCGCCAATCATCAGCGCCTCAACCGGACCTACAAAGCCAGAGGCCGGCGTGATTGAGGCCAGCCCCGCGATGGTGCCGGTGACCAGACCGACCATTGAGGCCTTGCCGTATTTGATCTTTTCCCACAGCGCCCAGGTGAGAGAGGCCGTCGCGGCAGAAATATGCGTCACGGTCAGCGCCATTGCCGCACCGCCGTCGGCGGCCAGCTGCGAGCCACCGTTAAAGCCGAACCAGCCGACCCAAAGCATCGCGGCACCGATGAAGACATAGCCGGGGTTGTGCGGCGGTGTGGTGCGGTTTTTGCGCGGGCCGAGGAAGACGGCGATGATCAGCGCAGCCAGACCGGCGGTTTCATGGACCACGATACCACCGGCAAAGTCGCGCACGCCAGTCTCCCCAAAGATGCCGCCATCGGCCATCATGCCGCCGCCCCAGATCCAATGCACCACCGGCGCGTAGCACAGAAGCATCCAGAGGCCGGAGAAGACCAGCACAAAGCCAAAGCCGACGCGCTCGACATAGGCGCCGACGATCAGCGCGGGCGTGATGATGGCAAAGGTCATCTGAAAGGCAAAGAACAGAACCTCGGGCAGGGTGCCGGAGAGGCTATCGGCGGTGACGCCGGACAGGAACATCTTGTCCAGCCCGCCCCAGATGCCGGAGGTGCCGCTGCCAAAGGCGATGGAATAGCCGAAGGCGAGCCATAGAACGCTCATCAAACAGGCAATCGCATAGCACTGCATGAACACGCTGAGCACATTGCGGGCACGGACAAGCCCGCCGTAGAACAGGGCTAGCCCCGGCAAAGTCATAAAGAGGACAAGGGCCGTGGCCACAATAATCCAAGCTGTATCGGCTGCGTTCATCGCCGTTCCTTCCGCATTTCAGGCTGATTTCTATCTGAGGCCTGACAAAGCGGAGTTGCAGCGTTGAAAAAAGCGGCAGGTTTGATGTTGGCGCTAAAAAAGCGGGCTTTTGTCAAAGTGCCGAAAAAATGAGCACAATCGAGGGGGTGCTGCTCAATCTGCGCACAGAATATGAAATTGCGGCAGATGGGCGGCGATTTGCGTCAGCGGGTTCAAAGCGCCTGTCGGATCAGTGTCAGCGCATGGTCGCGGGTGGCCCGTCGCACCGCGTCGCGGCCAAGGGCGCCGAAATCGACGGTTTCGACATGGGTGCTGCGGTCCCCGGCTGCCAGCGCAAAACAGACGCGGCCTTCGGGTTTGTGTTCGGAGCCGCCGGGGCCTGCGATCCCGGTCACGGCCACCGCGATATCGACACGGGCGCGGCTGCGGGCGCCTTCTGCCATCTGGATCGCGACCTCCTCGCTGACCGCGCCGAGAGCCTCGAGGGTCGCGGCCTGCACGCCCAACATCTCCTGCTTGGCGCGATTTGAGTAGGTGACATAGCCCCGATCAACCACCGCCGAGGAGCCGGGCACATCGGTGAGCGCAGCGGCGATCATACCGGCGGTGCAGCTCTCTGCGGTGGCGATGGTCAGGCCTTTTGCGCTGGCCTTGCGGATGATGTCGGACGCGTCCATGGACTTACCTCTGCAATTTACAGGCCTAGTACACCATGGGTGAGACCGGCCAGCGCGGCGACACCGATGGCAGCAAGGATGCCTGCGATAATATCATCCATCATCACCCCTGTGGCCCCTTTCTGACGGTCGGCCCAGCCAACGGGGCCGGGTTTCCACACATCAAACAGGCGAAACAGCACAAAGGCGGCAATCCAGCCGGGCCAGAGTGCAGTGATGGCAATGTCATGCGCCCAGGCGGGATAGGAAATCGCCCAGAGGGCAACAAACTGGCCTGCCACCTCATCCAGTACAAATTCGGAGGGATCCATGTTTTCGCGGTTGCGGGTCATCGCCTCCGCCGCCCAGACGCCGACCACCATGCAGATCACGGTTGCCAGCGCCAGCAGGAGGAATCCGCCCAGCTGATGCAGGACAAACGCCATGGGCAACGCTGCAAGCGACCCCCAGGTGCCGGGTGCCGGACGCATGTAGCCGATGCCGCCCACGGTGCCGATCAGAAAGGCGAGGCGCGAGCGTTTCATGATTTCACCACGCAGGCGGTGGCGAGGGCGGCGATGCCTTCGCCGCGACCGGTAAAGCCAAGCCGTTCGGAGGTGGTCGCCTTGATCGAGACGCGGGAGATATCAATCGACAGGATCTCGGCCACCGCCGCGCGCATGGCGGGGGCATGGGGCGTGATCTTGGGGAATTCACAGACCAGCGTGCAGTCCACATTGGAGATCTGATAGCCCTTGGAGCGGGTCAGATCGGCGGCGTGGCGCAGAAAGATATCGCTGGCGGCACCTTTCCATTGGGGATCCGAGGGCGGGAAGTGGCGACCGATGTCGCCCTCTGCCAGCGCACCATAGAGGGCATCGGTGATGGCGTGCAGCCCGACGTCGGCGTCGGAATGGCCCTGAAGGCCGCGATCATGGGCCACGGGCACACCGCAGAGCACGACCTCATCCCCCGGTCCGAACCGGTGAACATCATAGCCATTGCCAAGCCTTACATCCATGTCGCCCCCTAATATGCGCGCAGCCCGGTCAAAGTCCTCCGGGCGGGTGATTTTGATATTGTCTGGGTCGCCCGGAATGATGGCAACGTCAATCCCTGCCGCACGGGCCACGGCTACATCGTCTGCAGCGTCGCCGCCGGATGCGGCAAGCTGCTGATGGGCGGCACGGATCTGCGGCAGGTGAAAGCCTTGCGGGGTCTGGGCAGCAAACAGGCCGTCGCGGTTCTCTGTGCCGGTAACCGTCCCACCATCCCCGCGCCACAGCGCATCGGTCACCGCCAGCGCCGGGGCGGCGGCCGGATGGTTATCAAGCGCGGCCATCACATCGCGGATCACCCGGGGAGAGACGCAGGGGCGGGCGGCATCATGGATCAGAACCCTGTGGAGCCCGTGCTGATTGAGCAGTTCCACCCCGTTGGCCACCGACTGCGCCCTTGTGTCGCCACCCGTTGTGAGCAGCAGCTCCGCGCGCGATGCAAACTCCTGCCAGTGATCGGTATCCTCAGCAGCGAGAACGAGGGCAATCCGCTGAACGCCTGCGCGTAGGAAGGCATCAATGGTCCAGTCGATTACCCGGCGTCCCATCAGGGGGCGCCATTGTTTTGCCAGACCGCCGCCGGCCCGCAGGCCCTTGCCTGCGGCAACAATCAACGCTGCGGTCTGGTGGGACGCAGGATCAGCTGCGGTGGAAACCGGCGCGGTGGGTAGGGGGGCAGACGGCATGGGATGGCTCTTTCTTGGGTCGCAAATGTTTAGGAGGTGATGCAAGGGGAGGCAATGGCAGCGCGTCACCCTGGGTAAAGTGCCTAAAAATTAGGCAACTGCCAAAAGAAGCAGCCTTGCCGCCAGGGGTTTCATTGTCGCATAGAGGCTGCTTCGGATAGAAACACCACATATGCACAAGGATTAGGCAGTTGTCCTTCACTCTCGGTTCCACCCCTTTGACCCCTCCCATCGCGCTGGCGCCGATGGCTGGAATCACCGATCGCCCCTTTCGCGATCTGGTGCGCAGCTTTGGTGTCGGGCTAATGGTGAGCGAGATGGTTGCCAGTCAGGAAATGGTGCAGGCCAAGCCCGGCGTGCGTGAACGGGCCGAGCTGAGTGCGGATGTGGAGAATACGGCGGTGCAGATTGCCGGGCGCGATGCCTATTGGATGGCAGAGGCCGCGCGGCAGGTGGAAAGCCGGGGCGCAAAGCTGATTGATATCAATATGGGATGCCCGGCCAAGAAGGTGACCAATGGTTATTCCGGCTCGGCCCTGCTGAAGACACCGGATGATGCGCTGTCGCTGATTGAGGCGGTGGTGGCTGCGGTCTCGGTGCCGGTGACGTTGAAGACGCGGCTTGGCTGGGACGACAGCTGTCTGAACGCCGCCAATGTGGCCTATCGCGCGCAGGAGGCCGGGGTGCAGATGGTCACCATCCATGGCCGCACCCGGTGTCAGTTCTACAAGGGCAATGCAGATTGGCAGGCCATCGCAGCAGTGAAAGCTGCGTTGACGGTTCCGCTGCTGGCCAATGGCGATATCGTGGATACGGCCACGGCCCGCGGTGCATTGGCACTCTCGGGTGCGGATGGCGTGATGATTGGGCGCGGGGCGCAGGGCAAGCCCTGGCTGCTGGCTGAGGTGGCGCATGACATCTGGGGCAGTGCAGCCCCCGATGTACCGACCGGTTCGGATCTGGTTCAGATGGTCAGCGCTCATTACGAGGCGATGATCGCCTTTTACGGCGTGGATCTGGGCCTGCGGGTCGCACGCAAACATCTGGGCTGGTATATGGATGAGGCCGCCACTCCTGCTCAGCTGCGCCGGGAGGTGCTGACAGCCAAGGACCCCAAGACGGTGCTCAGCCTCCTGCCTTCGGCGCTGACCGGGGGCGCTGGGCCGGATCTTGGGCCACAAACCATGGACGGGCAGGCGGCATGACGCAGGCAGAGGGCGGAAAAACCGGCGCCACGCAGGTCGATTGGAACGGTGCAGACAGCGCGCTCTGGGCGTCGCTGCCGATTCCGGCCTTTGTCATAGATCGCGAGGCCCGGATTGCGGATGTGAATTCCGCCGGTGAGGGCTTCCTCAATACCTCGCGCAAGGCGCTGCTGGGCCAGGGCATCTGGCAGCATGTGATCATTGCCCCGGCCATTGACGAGGCGGTGGAGCGCGCCCGCGACAATGGCACGCCGCTGTTTGTGAACGATATCGACGTCGGCACCCCCGGGCGGGCGCCGCTGCAATGCAATGTACAGGTGGCGCGGGTGCAGGGCGTTCAGGGGGGGATGCTGATCCTGCTCTCCCCGCGCGAGCTGGCTGGGCGGTTGACGCAGAACCATTCGGCCAAATCCGCCGCGCAATCCGCAATCGGTATGGCCGAGATGCTGGCCCATGAGATCAAGAACCCGCTGGCAGGGATCACCGGTGCGGCGCAGCTGCTGTCCATGGGGCTGTCGGGGGATGATCTGGAGCTGACCGATCTGATTGTGAGCGAAAGTCGGCGGATCGTGAAACTCTTGGAACAGGTGGAGCAATTCGGCAACCTCTCGGCCCCGGCCTTTCAGGAGGTCAATATCCATGATGTGCTGGACCGGGCGCGCCGCTCTGCGTTGCTGGGGTTTGGTGCGCAGATGACCATCATCGAGGATTACGACCCCTCGCTGCCGATGGCCTGGGGCGATGGGGACCAGCTGTTGCAGGTGGTCCTGAACCTGCTGAAGAACGCAGCAGAGGCCGCCGATCCCGGTGGTGGAACCATTCGCATCCGTACCTTCTATGAGCATTCGTTCCGCCTGCGGCGCAGTGATGGGTCAGGCAAGCTGTTGCCGCTGCAGATTGAGATTTCCGATGACGGTCCGGGTCTGCCTGAGGCGATCCGCGATGATATCTTTGATCCGTTTGTTTCTGGCCGCGAGAATGGCACTGGTCTGGGACTGGCGCTGGTCAGCAAGATCATTGCCGATCATCAGGGCTGGATCTCGGTCAGTTCCGAACCCGGGCAGACGGTGTTTCGCCTGTCGCTGTCGCGCGTGCCGACGGCGCCGCGCCCGGCACCGTTTCCACATGATCCCAATCATACCGCACACACCCAAGGAGTAGCACATCATGGACGGCACCGTTCTGGTCGCAGATGACGATCGCACTATCCGCACGGTTTTGACACAGGCCCTGACGCGGGCCGGGTGCAAGGTGCATGCGACCTCCTCTCTGACGACGCTGATGCGCTGGGTTGGCGAGGGCAAGGGTGATGTCGTCATCTCCGACGTGATGATGCCGGATGGCAATGGGCTGGAGATGCTGCCCAAGATCGCCGATGACCGGCCAGGGCTGCCGGTGATCGTGATCTCGGCGCAGAACACCATCATGACAGCGATCAAGGCGGCTGAGGCCGAGGCCTATGATTACCTGCCCAAACCGTTCGACCTGCCGGAGCTGATGAAGCGGACTGCCAAGGCGCTGACGGAGCGGCGACAAACGCAGGGGCAGGGGCGTTCGACGCCGCAGGGGGAGGGCGCGCGCGATCTCGGCCTTCATAGCGGCGAGACCCATGAGGACCTACCACTGGTGGGGCGCACCGAGGTGATGCAGACGCTTTATCGTCTGGTGGCGCGGGTGATGAACACCGATATCCCGCTGTTGATCACCGGCGAGAGCGGCACTGGAAAATCCCTGATCGCGCGGTCCATGCATGATCTTTCGGATCGGCGCACCCTGCCGTTTGTCAGGGCTGAGGCCGCTGATCTTGCCTCGCTCGATGGTCCGGCGCAGTTGCTGGCGCAGGCCCGTGGCGGCACGCTGCTGCTGGATGAGCTGGCGGATCTCTCCGAGGAGGCACAGGCACGCGTCGTTCGCATGATGGATGCCCCCGGAGACCACCAGCCGCGTTTCATCGCCACCAGCCAGCAGGATCTGACCGCAGCGATGGAGGCCGGACGGCTGCGACAGGATCTCTATTACCGGATCAGCGGCACGGAGCTCCCCGTGCCTGCGCTGCGGGCGCGGGTGGATGACATTCCGCTGCTTTGCGCGCATTTCCTGACGCGGGCCGAAAATGATGGCGCACCGCACCGCCGGTTGAGCGAGGCAGCGCGCGAACCGCTGCGGCAGTTCCCGTGGCCGGGAAATGTGCGCCAGCTGGAGAATGTGATGCGGCGTCTGGCGCTGACCGCCCGCAGCGAGGACATCAGCCTGGATGAAGTCAACGGTGCGCTGGGCGCGCAATCGGGCGGGGAGCCGCTGGCAGCCAGCGGTGCGGCCCTCAGTACCGAGAAACTGTCGGAATCAGTGGCGCGCCATTTGCAGCGCTATTTCGATCTGCACGGCGATATGCTGCCGCCACCCGGCCTATATGCCCGGTTGATGCGGGAGGTTGAGACCCCTTTGATTGAATTATCGCTCGCGATGACCGGCGGAAATCAGGCAAAATGTGCGGATTTACTTGGTATTAACCGCAATACGCTGCGCAAGAAGATCACTGACCTTGATATTGAGGTGACACGCCGTCGCAAACTGATGTAATATAGCCACAGAACCGTGGCAGATCAGCGTTCGCGCTGGTGACGATCACGATATGTGGCGGTCGGCCAGAATGGTCGCACATCAGGATGGGGACGGTACGTGGCGCAGAGGTCACATCTTCGCTCGGCATACGGGCCATTTGCGGCCCTTGACCGCTGGCGCAGAACCCGCAGGGCACGCAATGTCGGCGCGCTTGGGCTGGTTGTTCTGGGGCCTGTGCTGGCGCTCTCGACATTTCTGATCATCGGCCCGTTCTCGCAAGGGGTCGCCTCGCTGTCGCTGCGGCTGATCCTGCTGGCTGATCTGATCTATGTGCTGGCTGTCGCGGCACTGGTCCTGACGCAGGTTGGGCGGTTGATCGCAGCCCGACGGGCCAAATCCGCGGGTTCCCGGCTGCATCTGCGGCTGATCGGGGCCTTCGCCTTTCTGGCGCTGACGCCCACCGTGATCGTGGCGCTGTTTGCCGGCCTGACCGTGAACGTGGGCCTTGAGGGCTGGTTTTCGGACCGGGTGCGTCAGGTCGTGGGAAGTTCGCTTGCCGCCGCTGAGGCCTATCAGGAGCAGCAGCAGCGCGACCTGTCGGAGGATGCGGTGGCGCTGGCGCGCTATATCGACAACAGCCGGAACCGCAATTTCTTCATCAGCGACGGGCAGCTGCGCCAGGTGCTGACACAGGGGCAATTGCAGATCCAACGCGGCCTTCAGGAGGCTTATGTGGTGGATGGCGCCGGGGCCATCCGGGCCCGTGGCGAACGCTCCTATGAGTTTGACTTTGAAGAGCCGCGCGCCGCTGACATCAGCAAGGCGTCGTTTAACGGGGTTACGCTGATCCAGGACTGGGAAAACAGCGAACTGCGGGCGCTGGTGCGGCTGGATGCGTTTGTTGACCGCTTCCTGTATGTCAGCCGTGATGTGGACGGTGAGTTGCTGAGCCTCCTGGATGACACCAAGGAAACCGCGCATCTCTACCAGCAGCTGGAGAGCGAACGCGGGCGGGTTCTGTTTGACTTTGTGCTGTTGTACCTCGGGTTTGCGGTGATCCTGATCCTTGCGGCAATGTGGCTGGGCATGTGGTTTGCCGAACGGCTGTCGCGGCCTGTCGGACGGCTGACGATTGCGGCGCGCCGGGTCGGGGCGGGCAATCTCAACGTGCAGGTGCCCGAAGACGACGGCGATGACGAGATTTCGCAGCTGGGGCGCTATTTCAACCAAATGACGCTGGAGCTGCGCGAGCAGCGCGACACGCTGCTTGAAAACACCCGCCAGATCGAACGCCGCCGCCGGTTGTTTGATTCCGTGCTGATGTCGGTGACCTCCGGTGTGGTCGGGCTGGACCCTGAGGGGCGGGTGACCTTTGTGAACCGCTCCGCCGAGCGCCTGCTGGATTGGAATGGCGATCGTCAGTCGCTGGCACTGGCTGTGGCCGTGCCGGAGTTTGGGCCGCTGTTTGTGGAATTGAGCGAAACCGGCGCCGATGTGGTGCAGGATGAGGTCAAGGTGACGCGTCAGGGGCAGCTGGAGAACCTGCTGGTGCGGATGTCGCCACGGCGCAGCGAGGAGGGGCGGCTTGAGGGCTATGTGGTTGCCTTTGACGATGTCACCGACCTGGTCAGCGCCCAGCGGATGGCGGCCTGGGGCGATGTGGCCCGTCGGATTGCCCATGAGATCAAGAACCCGCTGACCCCGATCCAGCTGAGTGCCGAGCGTATCAAGCGCAAATTCGCGCCCAAGCTGGGTGAGGAGAACAGCGATCTCCTGCAATCCATGACAGATGTGATCGTGCGCCAGACCAATGACTTGCGCCGCATTGTTGACGAGTTTTCAAAATTCGCACGGATGCCGGAGCCGGAGCGCCGCGAAGAGGATCTGGTGAAGCTGTTGCGCGATGCGGTGACCCTGCAACGGGCAGGCCAGCCTGATCTGCGCATCACCGCCGATCTGCCCACCGAACCGATGCTTGCCGATCTGGATGCAACCATGATCGGCCAGGCCTTGACCAATCTGATCAAGAACGCGGGCGAAGCCGTTGAAACGCTGAAGCAAAAAGGTGGCGTGCCGGATCTGGATCCGGAAATTCGCATTGCCGTCACCTCGACGAAAACCGGCTATGAGGTCACCATCGCCGACAATGGCATCGGTCTGCCAGAAGACCGTGCCCGATTGTTTGAACCCTATGTGACCACCCGTGACGAAGGCACCGGCCTCGGCCTGCCAATCGTCAAGAAGATCATCGAAGAACACGGCGGAACGCTGGTGCTGGAAGACGCACCGGTGTTCGAAGGTCAGGCCCATTATGGCGCCATGGCCGTGATCCGCCTGCCTGCCGCACATGAGGCGGCAGCCCCCAATAAGAGTACAGTGAAAGCAGGTCTGACATGAGTGACATTCTGATTGTTGACGACGAACGCGACATCCGTGAGCTGGTTTCCGATATCCTTGAGGATGAAGGCTATGCAACGCGCAAGGCCGGCAGCTCTGAGGAATGCATGGCCGCGCTCAACGCCGAGCCGCCGGCGCTCCTGATCCTCGATATCTGGCTGAAGGACAGCCAGATGGATGGGATCGACATCCTGAAGGTGGTGAAACGCGACAACCCGGAAATCCCCGTGGTGATCATTTCCGGCCATGGAAATATTGAAATTGCCGTCGCCGCGATCAAGCAGGGCGCGTATGATTTCATCGAAAAACCTTTTAATATCGACCAGTTGCTGGTGGTTATTCGCCGCGCGATGGAGGCTTCGAAGCTGCGCCGCGAAAACTCCGATCTGAAGCGTCAGGATGCCGGCGTGAGCGAGATGATCGGGGCCTCCGCGGCCTATCGTGCGCTGATTGGCCAGTTGGACAAGGTGACAAAGTCCAACGGCCGGGTGATGCTGACGGGGCCTGCGGGCAGCGGCAAGGAGATTGCAGCGCGCTATATTCACACGCAGTCCAATCGCGCCTCGGCCCCCTTTGTGACGGTGAACTGCGCCAGTATCGAGCCGGACCGTATGGAAGAGGTGCTGTTTGGTCGGGAAAGCGCCGAACGCGGGGTTGAGCCGGGGCTGCTGGAACAGGCGCATGGCGGGGTGATCTTCTTTGACGAGGTGGCGGATATGCCGCTTGGGACCCAGTCAAAGATCCTGCGGGTGCTGGTGGATCAGCAGTTCCAGCGGGTTGGCGGGGCCGATAAGGTACGCGTTGACCTGCGGGTTATTTCCGCGACAAACAAGGACTTGGAGCGCGAGATTGAGGCGGATCGCTTCCGTCAGGAGCTCTATCACCGCCTGAATGTGGTGCCGATCCCGGTGCCCTCGCTGGCCGACCGGCGCGAGGATATTCCGCTGCTGGCGGATCATTTCATCGCGCATTTCAACCAGAGCCAGGGCCTGCCGCTGCGCAAGCTTAGCGAGGATGCCATTGCCCTGATGCAGACCATGCTGTGGCCAGGCAATGTGCGGCAGTTGAAGAACATGGTGGAACGGGTTCTGATCCTTGGCGAAAGCAGCGGTCCGATTGAGCCAAAGGATCTGCCCCGCGATGAAGAAGCGGTTGATGACCAGAGCCGCGTTGTGCTTTCCGGGGCGCTGGCGACCCTGCCGCTGCGGGAGGCCCGCGAGGCGTTTGAACGCGAATACCTGCTGACCCAGATCAACCGCTTTGGCGGCAATATCAGCCGCACCGCATCTTTTGTCGGGATGGAACGCTCCGCTTTGCACCGCAAACTGAAATCGCTGGGGGTTGTCACCTCGAACAAGGCAGGCGCGCGGATCGCGCATGTTGAGAAGGAAACCGAAGAGGATATGGTCTGATTCAGGCCATATCCCCTGCTTATCAGTGGTTTGTCAGGGTTTCCTGACTGACAGCTCGGTACGCCGTGGTTGAGCCTTAGGGCGTCGTCGCCACAATCTGTGGCGACTGACCACGGCGTTCGATCGCACAGGAGGTCTGGCTGAGTTGAGGCAGGGTTGCGGCGCGCCGCGCCCCGACGGCATCCGCCACCGACTGCGGACAGCGTTTTACGGCTATGTTTTCGTAGCCCTTCGCGGCCATGCAGGACCGCTCGACCCGCTGGCGCAGATCGGCGTTGACGTCCACGGTATAGATGCCGCCATCCTCCCAATAGCCGGCCCGGTGATAGCAACGCCCGTTGCGGCAAACCTCGCCACCGGGGCGAAAGATCGGCGGGTGCTGGCGGATCTGGGTGGCCACAGGGGCGTCGCGCAGGGCGCTGACCTCGCAGGCGAGGAGATCCGCATCGCGCCGGGCCACATCCGCACCGGCGCGGTAATAGACCGGAACCGGGCCACAGGCCGCCAGCGCTGATGTCACCAGCAGTGCGGCAAGCATATGATTTCTTATGGACATCCTTTGATTGTGCGCCAGAACGGGCGGTAAGACAATTGAATTGACCGTTCCGGCGGCTTCTGTCATTCAAAACGCGCGATTTCGCGCAGCAGCGCCCTGAGGAACAAGCACATGAAGGTTATTATCTGTGGCGCAGGTCAGGTCGGCTGGCAAATCGCCCGGCACCTGTCGGGGGAGCACAATGACGTGACCGTGGTGGACAACAATCCCGATCTGGTGCGCCGCGCGACGGATACGCTGGATGTGCAGGGGATTGCCGGCTTTGCCTCCTACCCGGACGTGCTGACCCGCGCCGGTGCCCGTGACGCAGACATGATCATTGCGGCCACACATTCGGATGAGGTCAATATGGTCACCTGCCAGGTGGCTCATTCGGTCTTTTCGATCCAGCGCAAGATTGCGCGACTGCGCTCAAAAAGCTATCTCGAAGCGATTTATTCGGATCTCTACCGCCGCGACCATCTGCCGATTGATGTGGTGATCAGCCCCGAGCGCGAGGTGGCAGCGGCGGCGATGCAGCGTCTTTCGGCGCCTGCCGCCTTTGATACAGAGATGTTCATGGACGGCAAAGCGCAGCTGCTGGGGGTGCAGATTGACGAGGACTGTCCGGTGGTCAACACGCCGCTGCGACAGCTGACGGATCTGTTTTCGACGCTGCGGGCCATCGTTGTGGGCATTCGCCGCGATGGCACCCTGTTTGCGCCAGAGCCGGGGGATCAGCTGTTTGTGGGGGACAGCGCCTATGTGTTTGCCCATGTTGATGACGTGAGCCGCACGATCGAAGTGTTTGGCAAACAACAGAAACGCCAGGATCGCGTAGTGATCGTTGGCGGCGGCAATGTCGGGCTTGAGGTGGCCAAGGCGCTGGAGGCCCGGACTGGGCGCACCCGTGCCAAGATGATTGAGCGCAACCGCAAATGTGCCGAACGCGCCGCCGAGACGCTGGAGCGAACCATCGTGCTGAACGGCGATGGTCTGGATCGCAGCCTGATGATCGAGGCGGGGATCGACCGGGCCGACGCCATGCTGGCGGTCACCGATGACGACAAGGTCAATATGCTGGCCGCTGTGCGGGCCAAGGCCGAAGGCTGCCCGCTGGCGATTGCACTGATCAACGATCCGACGCTGGTGCCGCTGATGGCGCCGCTGGGGATCGACGCCTATATCAATCCGCGGGCCACAACGGTGAGCTCGATCCTGCGCCACATCCGCTATGGCCGGGTGCGACAGGTCTATTCCATCGGCGATGCCGAGGCCGAGGTGATCGAGGCCGAGGTGATGTCGACCTCTCCCATGGCTGGGCAGATGATCCGCGACATCGCGTTCCCCGAAGGGGTGCTGGTCGGCGCCGTTAGCAAGAACGGTAAGGTGATGCGGCCGACCGGTGGAATGCGGATCGAGGAGGGCGATGTGATCGCGCTCTTTGCCATGGCTGCGGATGTGCCGGAGGTTGAGCGCCTGATGCAGGTCTCGATTGACTTCTTCTAACATGGCGCGTCATCGCAAACAGCCGATGGAAAAAACAGGCGGCCTGCTGCGTCTGCCGCTCTTTCTGCTGATCCTGATGGTGGCCGCGCTGGCGATGTGGGTGCCTGCCGTTCATGCGCTGATCCTGGATGATCACCAGACCTCGCGCAGTTTCTTCTATTCCGGTGTGCTGGGATTGATGCTGGTTGTGCTGGTCGGGCTGTCGATGGGCAACCGGATGCCACGGTACAGCATGCCGGGGCAGCTCACCTCGCTGCTTGCGAGCTTTGCCGTGTTGCCCGCATTCCTGGCGGTTCCGGTGCAGGATGCCCTGGGCAACACCAGCTATCTCAACGCCTATTTCGATATGGTCAGCGCGATCACCACCACCGGGGCGGATGTATTTGCCGATCCCAACCGCCTGCCGCCGAGCGTGCATCTGTGGCGGGCCATGGTGGGCTGGCTGGGTGGGCTGCTGATGTGGGTTGCGGCCTCGGCCATTCTGGCGCCGCTGTCGCTGGGGGGATTTGAGGTGACCGCGCGGGGGGAGCCGGGACGCGGCACCGAGACGCCGCTCCATATGCAGCGGGCTGATCCACGTCGCAAACTTGTGGTGGTGACCAAAACCCTGGCGCCGCTTTATGCCGGGCTGACGCTGGTTCTGTGGATCCTGTTGATCATCACGGGCGAGACCGCCCTTGTTGCGCTGGGACATGCGATGTCGGTGCTGGCCACCTCCGGTATCTCGGCGGTGGGCGGGGTGGAGAATGGCGCCAGTGGCATCGCCGGGGAAATGGTGATGTTCCTGTTCATGTTCTTTGCCCTGTCTCGGCTGACGTTTTCGACCGATACGGTGACCAGCGGCCATAGCCGGTTGGATCGCGACCCGGAGTTCCGCATCGGCCTGCTGATTGTCTTTGGCGTGCCTCTGCTGTTGTTCCTGCGCCATTGGATCGCCAGTTTTGATGTCGCAACCACCAGTGATCTGATGCAGGGGCTGCACTCATGGTGGGGGGCGACTTTTACCGTGCTGTCGTTCCTGTCGACCACCGGGTTCGAGAGCGCCGACTGGGAAACCGCCCGCCAATGGTCCGGGCTGGATACGCCGGGCATGATCCTACTGGGGCTTGCGGTGATCGGCGGCGGCGTCGCCACCACGGCAGGCGGGGTGAAACTGCTGCGGGTCTATGCGCTTTATCTGAACGGCTTGCGCGAGATGGAACGGCTGGTGCATCCGTCCTCCGTCAGCAACGAGGGCAAGGGCAATCGGCGACTGCAACGCAACGGGGCTTTTGTCGCCTGGGTGTTCTTCATGCTGTTTGCGCTGTCACTGGCGGTGATCAGCATCAGCCTGGCCGCAGTTGGTTCGGATTTCGAACAGGCGCTGATCCTGACCATTGCGACCCTGTCCACAACCGGCCCGCTGACCGAGGTCGCAGGATCCGAACCCATCGCACTGATCCATCTGACAGCCAGCGCAAAACTGATCCTGTGCTTTGCCATGGTGTTGGGACGGCTGGAAACATTGGCGATCATTGCCCTTATGACACCAAACCTCTGGCGCAGCTGATCAATCATGGTTACCGTGGACGTCATATGAGTAATTTTCGGGTGGAAACTCCGACTATCTGCGTTCATAGTATTCATTAACGGGGCGCTGGTCCGCAGCGCGACAAGAACAAAGGCGAGATAATAATAATGGCTTCGGACAGACAGAATCTTCAGGATGCCTTCCTGAACCACGTTCGTAAAACCAAGGTTCCGGTCACCATCTTTCTGATCAACGGCGTAAAGTTGCAGGGTGTGATCACATGGTTTGACAATTTCTGTGTCCTGCTGCGTCGGGACGGGCAGTCGCAACTGGTTTACAAACACGCCATCTCGACGATCATGCCTGCCCAGCCGATCAGCCTGTATGAAGGTGAAGACGCCTCTTGATGGAGCATGACCGGACGCCCACCCGTGCCTGGGTGGTGCATCCCGATATCAAATCAGACCGCGATCGCCGCGATCCGGTGTCCGCCCTTGCTGAGGGCGTGTCATTGGCCGAGGCTCTGCCAGACATCGAGGTGATCGGATCGGCCGTCGTGCGCCTGCCAAAGGCGCATGCGGGGATGCTGTTTGGATCCGGGAAAATCGAAGAGCTGAAGGCGATGTTCCAGGCCGAAGAGGTGGAGCTGGTCCTGATCGACGGCCCGGTGTCGCCGGTTCAGCAGCGCAATCTTGAGAAGGCCTGGAAGGTCAAAATCCTTGACCGGACCGGGCTGATCCTCGAGATCTTCTCGGACCGGGCGCGCACCCGTGAGGGGGTGTTGCAGGTTGAAATGGCGGCACTCAGCTATCAGCGCACGCGACTGGTGCGGGCCTGGACCCACCTGGAGCGGCAGCGTGGCGGATTGGGATTTGTCGGCGGACCCGGCGAAACCCAGATCGAGGCCGACAGGCGCGCCATTGACGAGCAGCTCGTTCGGCTGCGCCGGCAGTTGGACAAGGTGGTGAAAACCCGGACGCTGCATCGCGCAGCACGGGCCAAGATTCCCTATCCGATTGTGGCGCTGGTGGGCTATACCAACGCCGGAAAATCGACGCTTTTCAACCGGCTGACCGGTGCCGAGGTGATGGCAAAGGACATGCTTTTTGCCACGCTGGATCCGACCATGCGCCGGGTTGAGCTGCCGGATGGGCCGGAAATCATCCTGTCGGATACGGTAGGGTTTATTTCTGATCTGCCGACCGAGCTTGTTGCTGCGTTCCGGGCAACGCTGGAAGAGGTGCTGGCCGCCGATGTGGTCGTGCATGTACGCGATATCAGCCATGATGAGACCCAGAACCAGGCGGCGGATGTCGAGAGCATTCTGACCTCGCTCGGGGTTGATGACAGCCGTGCGCGGATTGAGGTCTGGAACAAGCTTGATCTTCTGGATGAGGAAGAGGCCGAGGCCCGCCGCCAGCGCGCGGAGCGTGAAGAGGGCATTCATGCCATCTCTGCGATCACCGGCGAGGGGCTGGATGGGCTGTTGGCGGATATCACCGACAAGCTGCGGCTGATCCGGCATGAGGATGATATCACCCTGACATTTGCGCAAGGAAAGCAGCGTGCCTGGTTGTTTGAACAGGATGTTGTGCAAAGCGAAACCCAGACCGATACCGGGTTTGAACTGACTGTTCTGTGGACCGAGACACAGAAGAATCGCTTCGCGGCGCTCTGATCAGGTCGCGCAGTTCGTCTAGAAAATACCCCGCAACCGGACCGGTTGCGGGGTATTTTGTTTTGAAAAAGATACGTTTGGCTGCGGGCGCCGGATCGCCCGCCTCATTCCGCGGGGGCCGCGGGGATCAGCCGGGTGATACCAACGGCTGCTGCCCGGGCCAAATCCTCGTCCAGTGACATCGGGATATATTCGCCGCGCCGCCAGAGCTGGGACATGTCGTCGTAGTGCCGCGACAGGAAATGGCCGGATTGGCCGGTGGCGGTGATGAAGACGGAGCTGTCAGGATCGGCAAAATCATAGACACCCCGATAGCCTGCGGCGTGAACGTTGCTGAACGGGTGCTCGCCTTTGCCGGAGGTGAGCCCCCGCTGCAGCGTGTTGTCGCCGCCGCTGGTGGACTGACGGATGTTTACAAAAACCCGCAGCAGGGGCACGTCACCCAGGACTTCGTGGTTCTGGGTGGCCTGATGGGCATCGCCCCAGCGCAAGGATTCCAATGCGGTCCCATAGGTTTCTTCGATCCAGATCAGCGCATCATCAAGGGCCAGGCGGGCCAATTCGGTGCAGCTCTCTGTAGGTGCGCTTTGGCGGATATCGCACCAGACCGAGGCGCCTTCGACATCGCGGAAGACCCGTTCAAGGAACAGCGGGTCGACCTGCGTGAACTCAGCAGCCAGCGGGCCGAGATCGTCAGTGATCAGGCGTTTCTGCAAAGCCCGAACCCAGGCGGCATAGATCAGCGGTTCCGGCAGATGTTCGTTCATTTCACCGTTCCACTCTGACAGCAGGGTCAGGGCGATCTGGCGCTGACGTTCGCGGGTACCCTCGGGGGCGGCCTCTCCCGTGAACCACAGATCGGCACCAATCAGCGGCAGCAGGGTGCGCGCGGTATAGGACACGGTGTCGAGCTGTGCCTCGATAAAGCTGTCACGGGTATGGACCTGGCGGTCCTGCATCAGCTTTTTCCAGCGGTTGATCCGCTGGGTATCGCCCCAGGTGTAGGACACATGGTTGGGGAAGGGGCGGTCCAGTAGCTTGTTGTTGGTATTGCCGAGAATGCCGCCGATGGGCGAGACAAATTCCGGGTTGGCGGCATAGGGTGCGCGGCCCTGCCACTGGTTCTCGGGGCGCCAGCCCTGGCTCGGCATCCGGCCCTGGCTTTGGTGCCGTGCGTCGCGCTGCGGTATGGCGCCCACGGTTTTGAGCGCGACCGTGGTCCTGTCGGCAAGGGTCAGGTTCTGCGAGGGGGCGAAATAGCCTTCGCCGATTTCGATCGCCTCTGCGACCGTATTGGCCCGCATCAGCTCGAGTGCGGCGCTCATCGAGGTGTCTTGCCCGCTAAGGCCGGTCCAGCCGAGGCTGACCACATGACCGGGCGGTGTGATCGACGCAAGATCGAACAGCGAGCGGGGCAGCACCGGGCCATTGTCGGTCCAGCGCAGGGTCAGGGTGACCGGCGTCTCATCCTTGATATTGATGATCGAAGGGCGGCTGGTGAACCGCTTGAAGCCGTCGGCGGTCTTGTATTCCTCGGGATTGTCCGGGTTCAGCTGTTCGATGAACAGATCCTGATCATCCATATAAGAGGAGGTCACCCCCCAGCCCAGCAGGTCCGAGCGGCCGGAGATCACAGCGGGAATGCCGGGAATGGTGGCGCCGATGACACCGCCGGTGCCGAGTTCCAGCCGCGCCAGATACCACAGACCGGGTGCCGTCAGCTCCAGATGCGGATCATTGGCCAGCAGCGTACCGCCCGCCGCCGACCGGCTGGGTGCCGCAGCCCAGGCGTTGGAGGCGCCGGCCAGCCCGCGCGGCGCAATCGGCATGAAGGGCAGCGTCTGGCTGCCATCGGTGCTGGTGCTGGCATGACGGGGCAGCTGGGGAAACAGCGCGGCATATTCCGGCAGGGCCGCCACGCCATTGCCGGGGGCGTCGGGCAGGATGTCCTTCAGTCGGCTGGGATCCGGCAGCGCCAGAGAGGTACGGGCGCGTAGGATTTCCTCCTGCATGTGCCCTGATAGCTTGAGGCCCATCAGTTTCATAACCGCGATACTGTCGGCGGGCTGCCAGGGCGCCATGGGCACATTGAACAGGAACATCTCAGGTGCGCCGCGCCCCAGCGCATCCTCGTTGATCTCTTGCAGCCGGGCATTGACCCCTGCGGAATAAGCGCGCAGGGCGGTCATCGTCTCAGGCGTCTGCGCGGCGACCGACTGCTGCGCCAGCCGGTAGATGTCCAGCCGCCGGATCAGCGTGTCGACCTGTACGGTGCGGCTGCCAAAGATCTCCGACAGGCGGCCCATGGCGGTGCGGCGCAGGGTGGTCATCTGCCACAGGCGATCCTGCGCATGGGCATAGCCGAGACCGAAATAGACATCTTCATCGCTGGCGCCATAGCTGCCGAAGATATGCGGCACATTGGCATTGTCACGCACGATCTCCACCGGTGCGAGGAGGCCGGGCAGGGTGATCTCCTTGTCGTAGTCGGGCAGGGATTGCGCGGCG
The DNA here is from genome assembly GCF_037911135.1 of Phaeobacter sp. A36a-5a. Lineage (NCBI taxonomy): Bacteria > Pseudomonadati > Pseudomonadota > Alphaproteobacteria > Rhodobacterales > Roseobacteraceae > Phaeobacter > Phaeobacter bryozoorum. The sequence continues at coordinate 1,335,432 of NZ_JBBLYU010000001.1, forward strand.
AGGAAATAGACCAGACCAAGCCCCATCACCAGAAGCAGAATCAAAGCGGCGGCAAGGCGCAGGAGCCAGCGAAAGAGAAGTCCCATCGGTGGTGCGTTTCCTCAGGTTTTTGGCGTTATTGGCCCGGTTATGGCGCAGATTGTCGCCCTCGCAGATTGCACCGGGCGGCGCGGCTGCTAGGGTGGCGCCAACATAGGACAAGACGCATCAGGGGGAAAGCAGATGGCGAAGATTGCATTCTTGGGTTTGGGAGTGATGGGCTATCCGATGGCCGGTCATCTGGTGGCCGCCGGTCACGAGGTCACGGTGTATAATCGCACTGCGGCCAAGGCAGAGGCTTGGGCCAAGGAACATGGTGGCCGCGCCGCCGCAACGCCGCGTGCGGCCGCGGCAGGGGCTGAGTTCGTGATGGCCTGCGTTGGCAATGACGATGATCTGCGCAGCGTCTGCCTGGGCGATGACGGTGCCTTTGGCGGCATGGACGCGGGGGCGATCTTTGTCGATCACACCACCGTATCGGCGAAGGTCACGCGCGACTTATATGGCGCTGCGGCGGATCTGGATCTCGCTTTTGTCGATGCGCCGATTTCCGGCGGACAGGCGGGGGCGGAGAATGGCGTGCTCTCGGTCATGTGCGGCGGCGATCAGGCCGCCTATGACAAGGCAGAGCCGATCATCGGCGCCTATGCGCGGATCTGCCGCCGGATCGGCGACAGCGGCGCTGGCCAGATGACCAAGATGTGCAACCAGATTGCCATCGCCGGGCTGGTTCAGGGGCTGAGCGAGGCGCTGCATTTCGCCGAGAAGGCGGGGCTGGATGGTCGGGCTGTTGTGGAAGTGATCAGCCAGGGCGCGGCAGGCAGCTGGCAGATGGTCAATCGGCATGAGACCATGCTGGACGATCACTTCGAGCATGGGTTTGCGGTCGATTGGATGCGCAAGGATCTGGGCATTTGTCTGGATGCGGCGGAGGAAACCGGCGCGAGCCTGCCGGTTACGGCGCTGGTCGATCAGTTCTACAAGGATGTCCAGAAATTGGGCGGCGGCCGCTGGGACACCTCCAGCCTGTTCAAACGCCTGAAGGCCTTTTGAGTAGGTCGGTATGAAAATGGCCTTTCCTGATGGAAAGGCCATGCCTCCGGCGGGGATATTTCGGGCCAGAAGATAGGCAGCCGCGCGACAGTCGAAACCCTGTTTCATGCTGCGCGCGTTGCCAGCTTGGCTGATCCGCTCCGCCGGGGCGCGCGCGGGCAGGGATCAGGGGATAATGCGGGTGTATTTGGTGCCTTCCAGGGTGGCGCCAAGACGCAGCCCTGCCTGTCCGAAAACCGCTGCCAGGATAGGGCTGTTCAGCGTATTGGTATCGGCGGCCAGCGAGTCGCCTTCGTCGCGGATCACATATTCCAGATCGGCGCCCGCGGCCCAGCCGGAGGAGCGGCGGAAGTTCGACAGTGCTTCCTGGGTCATGAAGAACAGCACATGAGCGTATTGCTGTGCGCCGATCTGCAGGCCTGCATTCCCTTTTACAGTGGAATAATAATCCACCGTTACGCCGTCGATGCGCAGCGCGCCGCGACCGAAGGCACCGCCGACAAGGAAGCCTGCCTCGGTCACCAGTGGCATCACCAGCATGCCGGTTGATTTTTCGGCCAGTGCGACGGCGCCGGGGTATTGGCTGTACATCTGGCTGAGAGTTGCATCGACGCGGGCGTCGATCTTGCTGGCATTGCTGTTGCCGATGCCATTGCCGCAGGCGGCGGTGACACCGGCACCGGCGAGGGCGCCAAGCGCAAAACCGCGCCGGGTCAAACGGGAAGAATAAGAGCTGCTCATCTTGTTTGCCTGTTTTCTGGGGCCGGCGCCGCGCGGGCTGTCATTTCGGCCTGTCACTGTTCAGTTGCGGCCAGTTCTCTGGCTCTGTGGCATGGTATACGCGGAAAGCTGCCGTCTGTCATCACTGCGACCGCCGCAATCAGCGGCTTCCTGCCGTCAATTTTAGGCGATCCGCTGCCCGCGCAATGCACGAAGGCGGCCACCGGTCCGATGCGGATCAGCCGTTCAACAACCGCGCCGCAGCCGGGGCGTAATAGCTCAGCACGCCATCGCAGCCCGCCCGTTTGAAGGCCATGAGGCTTTCCATCATGATGCGTTCGCCGTCGATCCAGCCATTCTGCGCAGCGGCCTCGATCATCGCGTATTCGCCGGAGACCTGATAGGCAAAGGTGGGCGCGCCAAAGGTGGATTTCACCCGCTGACAGATGTCGAGATAGGCCAGCCCCGGTTTGATCATCACCATATCGGCGCCTTCGCTCAGATCGCGTTCGATCATACGCAGCGCCTCATCGGTATTGCCCGGGTCCATTTGATAGGTCTTCTTATCCCCCTTTAGCGCGCCGGAGGCGCCGACGGCATCGCGAAAGGGTCCGTAGAATGCGGAGGCGTATTTGGCCGCATAGGACAGGATGGTGACATTGCGGTGGCCCGCCGCTTCAAGCGCGCGGCGCATGGCGCCGATGCGACCATCCATCATGTCGGAGGGGCCAATGATATCGGCACCGGCATCGGCCTGGGCCACGGTCATCTTGACCAGCGCCTCGACGGTTTCGTCGTTGACGATTTCGCCATCGACGACATAGCCGTCATGGCCGTTGATATTATAGGGATCCAGCGCCACATCGGTCATCACCGCTATATCCGGTGCGGCGGATTTGATGGCGCGGATGGCGCGGTTGACCAGATTGTCGGGGCTCCAGGCTTCTGCGCAATCCTCGGTCTTGAGCGCGGGGTCGGTATAGGGAAACAGACAGATCGCCGGAATACCAAGCGCCTGCGCCTCGACGGCGGCTTCGGCCACCTTGTCGATGCTGCGCCGGGTAACACCAGGCATGGAGGGGATCGGCTCTTCGATCGCCTCGCCGTCGCGGACAAAAACCGGCCAGATCAGATCGTCGCTGGTCAAGGTGGTTTCACGCACCAGATTGCGCAGGGCAGAGGTGCTGCGCAGTCGGCGTGGACGGGCAGCGGGAAATGGGGCGACGGTCGGCTTCATCGGGTCCTCGCAGGTCTTTGGCGCGACCGGGGGCGGTCGCGGTGGTCTCCCTTTGGGTCGCATGGAATGACGGCGGCGACAAGTGACAGATTCGCCGCGCCAAATGTCCCCATCTTATTGCGGCGCGGGGCCACCCCTTGTGCCAGGGCGCCGCGCGGGGGATATAGGGGCGCAAAGACTGGACGAGAGAAGGGCCGCGCAGTGGATCTGTTTCATACCTTGACCGAGCTGATTGATCTGCGGTCCTTTTCCAACCTGTGGTATTGGATCGCGCTGGCCGTTGTCTGGTCCTCTGCCAGCCATTGGGTGATGGGGGTGCCGTTTGACATGGTGTACCGCGCCCGCAAGCAGGGTGGACAGGCAGCGCTGGATCTGGAGGCGATTGCGCGGGTCAATGTGAACCGGATGATGTATATCACCGATGTATCGGGCCACTGGGTGCTGGGCATGACCTGTTTTGTGCTCGCCATGCTGGGGATGCTGGGGTTTTACTACGGTGTTGAATTTGCCCAGGCCGTGTTCCTGCTGGCCTTTCCCATGGGGTTTGTCGGCCTAATTAACTGGAACTCCGCGCGCCGGATCCACCGCGAAGGGCTGGCGGGGGAAACCCTGATCCGGCAGCTGACCCTCAGCCGGCTGTTCATTCAGCTGGTGGGGATGGTGGCGATTTTTGTCACCGCGCTCTGGGGCATGTATCAGAACCTTCAAATCGGGTTCCTCGGCTAATCGCCTGCGGGCAGACGACGAAAGAGAGACGTAGATGGCGCAACGGGCAATCACCGCGGGCGGCGCACCAGAAGGTTTTGATGCGCGGCTGATCCTGAAAGAGGCGGCCAGCAGCAATGGTCCTGTCCTGCATGTGGCGCGCGACGACAAGCGGATGGAAGCGACCCGGGCGGCGCTGGCTTTTTTTGCGCCCGACATGCCGGTGATCAGCTTTCCGGGCTGGGATTGCCTGCCGTATGACCGGGTGTCGCCCAATGCAGATATTGCCGCGGCCCGGATGGCGACGCTGGCGGCGCTTGTGCATCAGATGCCGGGGCAATTTGTGCTGCTCACCACGCTGAATGCGGCGACCCAGCGGGTGCCTGCACGGCAGGTTCTGAAGGATTCCGCCTTTACCGCCGAAGTGGACCGTCGCATCGACGAAGAGGCGCTGCGCAGCTACCTCACACGGATGGGATTCACCAAGAGCCCGACGGTGATGGAGCCGGGGGATTTTGCGGTGCGGGGCGGTATCATTGATATCTATCCGCCGGGACAGAGCGGCCCGGTGCGGCTGGATCTCTTTGGGGATGTGCTGGATGGGGCCCGGCGGTTTGATCCCGCCACCCAGCGGACCACCGAAAAGCTGAGCGTGGTTGAATTGGCGCCAGTTTCCGAGGTGATCCTTGATGAGGCGGCGGTGACCCGGTTTCGGCAGAACTACCGGATCGAGTTTGGCGCAGCGGGCACCGATGATCCGCTATACGAGGCGGTTTCAGCCGGGCGAAAATACCAGGGCATCGAGCATTGGTTGCCGTTCTTTCATGAGCGGCTGGAAACGCTGTTTGACTATCTGCCGTCAGCCACGGTGACATTGGACGATCAGGTGACACCGGCTCGGTTGGCGCGTTGGGACAGCATCGCGGACCAATATGAGACGCGCAAGATCGCGATGGCGCAGAAGGGGCGGATGGATACCGTCTATAAACCGGTGCCGCCGGGGCTGCTGTATCTGGATGATGCCGCTTGGGAGGCCGCGATCGCGGATCACCGGGTGATCCAGTTCCATCCGCTGCCACAGGCCAGCGGGCCGGGGGTGATTGATGCCGGTGGGCGGATCGGACGCAATTTCTCGCCGGAGCGACAGCTGGAAAATGTGAGCTTGTTCAGTGCGCTGGCAGATCATATTAAAGCGCGTTTGCAGGTGGGTCCGGTGGTTGTTGCCTCTTATTCAGAGGGCGCCCGAGAGCGTTTGACCGGCCTGATCGAGGATGAGGGCCTGGCCGAGGTGATCGCGATCCGCGATGGTACCCGGATCGGCAAATCTGGGTTGCATCTGGCGGTCTGGGCGCTGGAGCACGGGTTCGAGACCGCCGATCTGACGGTGATTTCCGAACAGGATGTGCTGGGTGACCGGCTGATCCGCGCGCCCAAGAAGCGGCGCAAGGCCGAGAATTTCCTCACTGAAACCCAATCGCTCAGCCCCGGTGATCTGGTGGTGCATGTGGACCATGGGATTGGCCGCTACAAGGGTCTGGAGGTGGTGACCGCCGCTGGCGCGGCGCATGAGTGTATTCTGCTGGAATATGCAGAACAATCAAAGCTGTACCTGCCAGTCGAGAACATTGAACTGCTGTCCAAATACGGCCACGACGAGGGGCTTCTGGATCGGCTCGGCGGCGGTGCCTGGCAGGCCAAGAAGGCCAAGCTAAAGGAACGCATCCGCGAGATGGCGGATCGGCTGATCCGTGTGGCCGCAGAACGGGCGCTGCGCAAGGCGCCGATGATGGATCCGCCGCCGCACGCCTGGGACGAATTCTCCGCCCGTTTCCCCTATCAGGAGACCGACGACCAGCTGCGTGCCATTGCCGAGGTGATGGAGGATTTGCAGTCCGGCTCGCCGATGGATCGTCTGATCTGCGGTGACGTTGGATTTGGCAAGACCGAGATTGCGATGCGCGCGGCCTTCATTGCGGCGATGTCCGGCGTGCAGGTGGCTATTGTCGCGCCGACGACGCTGCTTGCCCGTCAACATGCGGCGGCTTTTGCCCAGAGGTTTCGCGGGTTTCCCTTGGAAGTCAGGCAGTTGTCACGCTTTGTTTCAGCAAAGGAAGCGGCGAAAACCCGCGAAGGCATGGCTCGCGGAACGGTTGATATCGTGGTTGGCACCCATGCGCTTTTGGCCAAATCGATCCGGTTTCAGAACCTTGGCCTGCTGATCATCGACGAGGAACAGCATTTCGGGGTCGCGCATAAAGAACGGCTGAAACAGATGCGCAGCGACATTCACGTCCTGACGCTGACCGCGACGCCGATTCCGCGTACGCTTCAGCTGAGCCTCACCGGGGTGCGGGACCTCTCGATCATCGGCACACCGCCGGTGGACCGTCTGGCGATCCGCACCTATGTCAGCGAGTTTGACGCCGTCACCATCCGCGAGGCGCTGCTGCGGGAACATTATCGTGGCGGGCAAAGCTTTTACGTGGTGCCGCGCATCACCGATCTGCCCGATGTCGAGGCCTTCCTGAGGGAGCAGCTGCCCGAGCTGAGCTACGTCATCGCCCACGGCCAGCTGGCCGCCGGGGATCTGGATGACCGGATGAATGCCTTTTACGATGGCAAGTTCGACATTCTGCTGGCGACCACAATCGTGGAGTCCGGCCTCGATATTCCGACCGCCAATACGATGGTCGTGCATCGTGCCGATATGTTTGGTCTGGCGCAGCTCTATCAGATCCGGGGCCGCGTGGGCCGGTCAAAGACGCGCGCCTATGCTTATCTCACGACCAAGCCGCGGGTGCGTCTGACACCCGGAGCCGAGAAACGCCTGCGGGTGCTGGGGTCGCTGGATACGCTGGGCGCGGGGTTCTCTCTGGCGTCACAGGATCTGGACATTCGCGGCGCTGGCAACCTCTTGGGCGAGGAGCAATCCGGCCAGATGCGTGATGTGGGCTATGAGCTTTATCAGTCCATGCTGGAAGAGGCGATTGCCAAGATCAAATCTGGTGAGCTGGAAGGGTTGACCGGCAGCGATGATCAATGGGCGCCACAGATCAACCTAGGGGTGCCAGTCCTGATCCCAGAGGAGTACGTACCCGATCTGGATGTGCGTTTGGGCCTGTATCGTCGGCTTTCCGACCTTAGTACCAAGGTGGAGCTGGAAGGCTTTGCGGCGGAGCTTATCGACCGTTTCGGTCCGCTGCCGAAGGAGGTCAATACGCTGATGCTGGTGGTGCGGATCAAGGCAATGTGCAAACGCGCTGGCATTGCCAAACTGGACGGCGGGCCCAAGGGGGCAACGATCCAGTTCCACAACGATAAATTCGCATCACCCCAGGGGCTGGTGGACTTCATCCAGGCCCAGGATGGGCTGGCCAAGGTGAAAGACAACAAGATTGTCGTCCGTCGGGACTGGAAGAAAGACGGCGACAAGATCAAAGGTGCCTTTGCCATCGCGCGGGATCTGGCGGAAAAAGTGGTTGCCGAGAAGAAGAAGGCCAGGGCCAAAACCAGCTGATCGGCTTGATCTGATCGGCTTGAAGTGAGAACGTGAAAAAGCCCCTCCAACATTTTGGAGGGGCTTTGCTTTTCATTCTCTTGGGGGCGGGATTATTCGGCTGCGATCCGGTTCTCAACCCGCGCCATATGCAGCATGATGACAAAGCCTGCGGCGACCATGAGCAGGATCGACCCGGTCAGTGGCGCAATGGAGCCGTCAAACAGAAGCCCGACGGTTGCAGCCGCAGCGGCAGCAAAGACGGTGGAGCCCCCCCCGACGATCGAGGCTGCCATACCTGCAATATGACCCATCGGTTCCATCGCCATTGCGTTGAGGTTGCCTAGGGTCAGCCCAGCCATGAAAAAGACGCTTGTCTGCCAGGCCACAAAGAGGCCGAACATCACATCATTCGGCAGGTTCAGCGTGCCCAGGCTCAGCATGATCGCTGACAGCAGGATCTGCCCCCCCAGCGCCCAGGTCACCATGCGCCGCATCCCAAGGCGGACCACAACGGAGGCATTGATCAGGCTGCCAGTGCCAGACATCACGGCAATGAAGCCAAACCAGAAGGGGAAGCTGGCCGCGCGGTCAAAGACCACGTCAAAGATCGGCTGCACCAATGTGATCATGCAAAACAGCATCGCCAGGCACAGGCACTGGACCATCATTGACAGCCGGACGGTCGGGTGCTGGAGCATCTCGGCCACGGCAGCCAGCAGGCTTGGCAGGCGGAACGGACGGCGATTTTCCCGCGGCAAGGGTTCGGGCAGGCGCAGCCCCATCCACAGGATGATGATGATCGCAAATAGCGCAAAGGCCAGGAAGATCGCGCGCCAGCTTGTCAGCAGAATAATACCAGCCCCCAGCATCGGTGCGATGGCCGGGACCAGGGTGAAGATCAGCATGGCAATGGACATCATCCGCGCCATTTCCCGGCCGGAATAGAGATCGCGCACGATGGCCAGAGCCACGACACGCGGACCGGCAGCGCCAAGCCCCATGACCACACGGCTGAGCAGCAGCATTTCGATAGAAGAGCTGGCGTAGGCCGCCAGCGCGGCGAGAATATAAAGAGCAGCCGCAGCAAAAATGACCGTCCTGCGCCCAAAGGCATCGGAAAGCGGGCCTGTAAAGAAAGTCCCGATCCCCATGCCAAGCGCGAAGGCGGCAATGACCAGCTGCGCACGGTTGGGGTTGTCAGGGCTGAGCGTCTGACCGATTTCGGGCAGGGCTGGCAGCATGGCGTCGATGGAAAATGCAACGGTTGCGAACATCATCGCAATCAGGGCAATGAACTCAGCTTTTGACATGCTGATGTGAATATCTTTTGTCATTTGAAACCTCTGGTGACACATCAGGAGCCCCGGTAATCGGGCGCTGTCTGGGCGTCACTCTGTCCGCGCTAACATATCCACCGGGATTGGGCCAGAAGCGGGGGCGCACAGAATTATGTGCATCTTTATGCGTCGTAAGCCAGATGCGAAGCGGACCGCCAGAGGTCAGCGATTCAGTTTCATTAGTTTTTACAGTATTTCAGTGTGTTACCGTGCGCCCCTCAGGTCGGCTCTGCATTTGGAGCAGCGTCCTGGTCCAGCTGCGCCTGAATGTCGGCGATAACCTGTTTCCACAGTTCGGGCTGTTGGGCGCCGGGAACGGCGTGCTGATTGGCCACCACAAATGTCGGGACAGATGTGATCCCCATCTTGCGCGAATGGGCATCGCGGCTGCGGATCTCCTCGGCGTCTGTGTCGCCGGACAACAGGCGCAGGGTGACGGCCCGGTCCATGCCGGCCGCTTCGGCGATATCGGCGAGGACCTCGGCGTCGCCAATATCCAGCGCTTTGACGAAATAGGCGTCAAACAAAGCATCGACCACGGCGCCCTGTTTGCCTTCGATCCCGGCCCAGTGGATCAGCCGATGGGCGTCCAGCGTGTTGGGGGTGCGCTCCATGGCCTCAAAATTGATCTCCAGCCCGGCGGCGCTGGCGTGTTCAACGACCGGGGCATAGGCCCGGACCGCGCCATCCTTGCCGCCGAATTTCGCCTCAAGATAGGCACGCCGATCCATGCCTTCGCCTGGCATGTCAGGGTTCAGCTGGAACGGATGCCACTCGATGACAAACGGATGATCGCCGACGTCGGCCAGCGCCTTGTCCAGGTGGGTCTTGCCGATATAGCACCAAGGGCAGATCGGGTCGGACAGGATATCCAGCTTAACGAGGCTCATGACGGGGTCCTTTGGTGTCGAATATAGCAATCGGGCAGGGCGCGCCGCAGCAGTTTTCCGTTGGCTCCGCTGGGCAGCGCGTCGAGGCGCAGATAGGCGCGGGGCTGTTTGTATCGTGCCAGCCGGGTCTTGGCAAAAGTCGATAGCGCCTCGGCGGTCACGTCTTTGGCACCGGTGTAGAACGCGACGATAATATGAGTGTCGGGTTTCACCTCGACCGAGGTGACGGCAACCTGTTCCAGATCGGGGTGGGCCATCAGCGCGGCCTCCACCTCCAGCGGGGAGACGCGATAGCCGCCTGCATTCATCACGTCATCATTGCGACCGAGGTAGCGGATCTGGCCATCTCCCGTCATTTCGCCAAGGTCACCGGTCAGGAACCAGTCGCCCCTATAGCGGTCCCTGGTCGCCTCGGGCGCGTTGACATAGCCCAGCATCAGCCCGGGATCGTGGCGATCAATGGCAATGACGCCGGGGGTGTTGCGGGGGACCGGATTGCCGTCAGGATCGAGGATGGCAACCCGTCGCCCCGGCTGCGGCCACCCCAGGGTATCGCCGACCTCAGCCGCATCGCGATCACGCGCCGGATCCGCGGAGATGAAGGTGGAGCACTCCGACATGCCAAAGGCCTCATAGAGCTGCGTGCCGGTGGTCTGATGCCAGCTCCGAGCCAGTTGGCCCGATAGCTTTTCCCCGGCGCACAGACCATGGCGCAGGGCCGGAAGATCAGGCAACCCGTCAGCTTGCAGCAGCTTGCGATAGACACCGGGCGCGGCGGCAAAGAGGCTGGCGCGATGCTGACGCAACAGCTCCGGCAGCGCGGTCACTGGCGTGCCCTCCACGGGGATCAGAGCTGTCGCGCCGATACTCCAGGGGTCCATCAGACCGGTGCCGAGGGTGAAGGTCCAGTTGAAGGCCCCGGCATGCAGCAGCCGGTCGTCGGGGCGCAGATCATACCAGTGGCGGATCATCATCTGCCGCGCCCAGATGGCGCGATGGGCATGGGCAACCGCGCGCGGATTTCCGCCGGTCCCGGAGGTATAGACGATATAAGCGGGCCGATCAGGGTCGCCGAGGGGCATCTGAAACCTGTCTTCTGCCGGAGCGTGGCGCTGCATTGCCTCAAGTGAGTCGCGGCCAATCTCGTGGGGATGTGGCACCGACCGAACCTCGGGATCGCGCAGCACAGCGGCCGGAGACAGGTCGTCGATAATACGTGCCACCTCCGGTTCGGTCAGCTGCGATGACGTGGGGACCGGCACCAGACCCACGGCAATGGCGCCCAGATAGGCGATCGGAAAGATCGGCGTATTGCCAAGGCGCAGCAACACCCGGTCGCCGGGTTTCAAACCTTGCGCCAGCAATCCCGTACCGGTTCCACGCACAGCGGCCCGCAGGTTTCCATAGGTCCAGGACTGCACCTGGGGGCTTGGTTGCTGGCCCGGTGACGTCGACGCTTCGGCGTTTGCCTGAACCGCCAGAACCGCAAGTGCCATGGCATCCGCGGCGGCAGGTTGGGCCGACCCACGTTGGTAAAGCACGTGGTCAGCCAGATTGAACGGCGCGGGGCAGGGCGCGAAGGGCCCGCTGTCAAACAGGGATTGCATGTCGATTGGCTAACTTGGCAATCCACGCGTTGCAAGATGGCGCGCCCCGGCCTATAGGAAAAAGCATGACCTCTCGTGATCCAAAATCGCTCATCACTATTGCCCGTGCGTCGGGCGAGGCTGCCGAAACCGAGCCGCTGGATCTGGGCGCCCGTGTGCGTGAGCTGCGCAAGGCGCGGGACTGGACATTGGAACATGCGGCCAATCAGGCCGGCCTGGCCCGATCGACCCTGTCAAAGATCGAAAATGGCCAGATGTCACCGACTTACGAGGCGTTGAAGAAGCTTGCAGTCGGGCTTCAGATCTCGGTTCCACAGCTGTTTACGCAGCCGCAGCGGGATCAGGTGAACGGGCGTCTGACGGTCACAAAGACCGGTCAGGGGTCTGCCCATGCGACCACCACCTACGAACATGAACTCTTGGCCGACAGCCTGACGCGCAAGCGGATGCTGCCTTATCGCGCCCGCGTTCGGGCGCGCTCGATGGACGAGTTTGATGGTTGGGTGCGCCACGATGGAGAGGAATTCCTATACGTGCTGACCGGCGTCGTGCGGCTCTATACCGAGTTCTATGAACCGATCGAAATGCGGCGCGGTGACAGCGCCTATTATGATGCGGCGATGGGCCATAACGTGATTTCGCTCAGCGACGAAGACGCCAGTATCCTCTGGGTGACATCCCTGTCCTGATCATCGCAGGCGCAGCGGGGGCCGCGCGCGCTGCCGGACCATGCTCAGCCTGATGCAATCAGGATGATTTAGGTTGCAGACGTTCGCGCGCCACCAAGGCAACCGCCATCGCCTGGCGCGTACCTAAGCCATGCGGGATCAGAGATCAGTTCAGCTGATGCTCCAGCTCGCGGTGCAGGCTTTCCGTGTAGAGAAAATCATCCACTTCCTCACGCGCTTCGGTCAGCGTCAGATGGTGCGTTCGGGCGAGATAAGCCACAAACTTATCCTTGTCGTCGAACAGGGATGGGGCCGAGCGAGTTTGCAGATGCGGAAACCGTTGCTTGAGACGGGGCATCCTGTCGAACCAGCTGGCGCGGGCTGTTTGAACAGGCATGGGGGGGTCCCTCCGGGTCAAAATTGCGCGTGGGTATTTATGCTAGCATTTTTTGCAAAAAAAGAAAGTCCGCGTCAGACGTGCTGCGCCCCGGCGCGGGGTGGACCGGCCGGGGCGCAGCAATAGCAAGAGGCGGCTGACGGGATTGGTGCCAATCTCTGCCGGGATCCGTGTTCGCGTCAGGGGTAGCGTCAGCTGGGACGGAACAGGCGCGGCAAGAGGAGATGCGCCAGCCCGACGCCGATCACCTGCATCACGATGAACATCAGGATATGGCCGGGGTAGATCCCGGCGAAGGTGTCGCTGAACCCGCGTGCAATGGTGACCGCCGGATTGGCAAAGCTGGTGGAGGAAGTGAACCAATAGGCACCTGTGATGTAGAAGGCGACCAGCGTCGGCACGGCCTCGGGCCGCGATCGCAACCCACCGAAGATCACGAAGAGCAATCCAAATGTCGCGAGGATTTCGGAGAACCACTGGGCCATACCGGTTCGGTGCATTGTGCTGGAGCTTTGCAGGATCGACAGATCGAACATCACGTGGCTTGCCCAGACGCCGAGGATGCCCCCTATGATCTGCGCCGCCAGGTAGGGCGGAACCGCGCGCCAGCTGTGGTCACCGCGCAGCGCAAAGGCCAGCGTCACAGCCGGATTGAAATGCGCGCCCGAGATCGGCCCCAGCGTGGTGATGATCACATAGAGCATCGCGCCGGTTGCCACCGCATTGGCCAGCAGCGCCAGCCCGACATTTCCGCCCGACAGGGTTTCGGCCATGATGCCGGAGCCCACGACGCCAATCAGCAGGAAACAGGTGCCTAGCCCCTCGGCCATCAGCTTCTGCGTGGTCATGGCAGCTCTCCGATGCGTGTCAGCTCCTGGCGCAGGCTGTCACGATCCAGCGTCTCCAGCGGCAGATCAAGGAAGGCCAGCGCGCGGCGCTCCAGCCGCGCATAGGCGGTCTGAAAGGCAGCGTCCCAATCTGGCTCCGCGGCGGCGGCCGGATCCTCGATACCCCAATGGGCGCGGAGCGGCGCGCCGGGCCAGATCGGGCAGGTTTCGCCTGCGGCGGAGGCGCAGACGGTGATCACAAGGTCCATCTCAGGGGCATCGGGGCCTGCAAATTCGTCCCAGCTTTTTGACCGGGCCGCGTCTGTGTCATGGCCTTTCTCATTCAGCAGAACCAATGACTGCGGATGCACTTTTCCGGCGGGTTTGGATCCGGCGGAATAGGCGCGGACACGGCCATTACCATGGGTGTTCAGCAGCGTTTCCAGCAGGATAGACCGCGCTGAATTGCCGGTACAGAGGACGAGGATATTCATATGGGAAACCCGTTTCTTAGGAGCGTTCGGTGGCTTTGTGACGGCCGATATCATCCAGATGATGTTGCAACGACAGTCGGTTGAGTGTGTCAAAAGGCAGCGCCGCAAAGGCCCGGATGCGATTGCGCAGCAGCCCGTAGGCCTGTTGATAGGCAAGCTGTTTCTGCGCCTCTGTCCCTCTGGTCATCACGGGATCAGGCAGGCCCCAATGGGCGCTCATGGGCTGACCGGGCCAGGCTGGGCAGGCTTCATTTGCGGCGTGATTGCAGACGGTAAAGACGAAATCCATCTGCGGCGCAACCTCGCCGGAGACCGCGCTGAGATGTTTGGAGCGCAAGGTGGCGGTGTCATGACCCTTGGCGCGCAGCAGCGCCAGAACTTCGAGTCGTGGGGCTGTCGCGGGCTGACTGCCAGCAGAATGCGCGATGAAGCGGCCATGCCCCTCCTGGGTCAGGATCGCCTCGGCCATGATCGACCGGGCTGAGTTGCCGGTGCAGATGAAGAGCACATTCAGCGGGCGCTCAGCCGTGGGGATGAGCGCCGTCTCGTGATCCGGCGGGGTGCAGATATCCGGGCGGTTCTGGCAGCAGTCGGACAGCAGCTGATCAAACACCCCGCGCAGCCCGTTCAGATGTGCCTGATAGAGCAGAGACGTACCTTGCCGCTGCGACAGGATCAGCCCCGCCGCGCTGAGCGTTGAAAGATAAGCGGAAACGGTATTGGCCTTCTGTGCCAGCGCCGTCGCGATTTCGCCTGCGGGAACCGCATCGGGATATCGCCGCATCAGCAGACGAAACAGCGCCAGCCGCTGGGGGTGGGCCAAGGCGGAAAGCTGTGATGTAAGCTTTATTTCCATATTTCACGAAATACGGAAATACTATTCCTGCGTCAACCGTTTTGGCTGGCCGAAAAAAAGCCCGCCACCGATGACCGGGGCGGGCTTCTGTCAGCTGCTGCTGTGGCTTGGTCAGTCGGCCTGATACCACCAGACCTCTGGCATGTAGCTGATACCATCGCCGCTGACGGGCAGACGCTCGGGGAATTTCAACTCCTTGCGATGGGCGATGCGGCCTTCGGCGTATTGCCAGACCGGCATCACATAGCGTCCTGCGGTCAGCAGACGGTCAAGCGCGCGGGCGGCGGCGGTGAAATCCTCTTTGCTTTTAGAGGTCAGCATGGCGTCGATCATTGCATCCACGGCAGGGTCCTCGATCCCGATCAGATTGCGCGATCCCGGCTGCTGCGCAGCGTCGCTGCCCCAGTAAAGATATTGCTCGTTGCCGGGGCTGAGCGACATCGAGCGGCGGAAGAAGGTCATGTCGTAGTCGAATTCCTGCTGACGTTCGACAAACTGGGCACTGTCCACCATGTCGGCCTCCAGCGCGATACCGAGACGTTCCAGAGCGCGGGCATAGATTTCCACGACCGAGCGCATCTCGCCTTCGCCCAGATTGCCGGGGGTCAACAGCACCTTGATCTCAAGCGCCTCGCCATCTGCGTTGCGCATGATGCCGTCTTGGACCGTCCATCCGGCCTCCGCCAGCAGTTTGGTTGCGGTGCGCAGGTTCTTGCGATTGCGCTCGCTCCCGTCGCTGACCGGCAGCGTATAGCCCTCCATCACGCCGGGGAGCAGGCTGTCTTTGAACGGGGTCAAGAGCTCGCGCACCTTGCCTTCGGCAGCTCCCGGCTGCATGGCCAGATAGGAGTTCGAGAAATAGGAAGAAATCCGCGGCTGGGTGCCACCTGTCAGGGTTTCGTTCATATATTCGAAGTTGAACGCCTGGATCAGCGCTTCGCGCACCCGCCAATCGTCGAATGGGGCACGGCGGGTATTCATAGCGATGCCGGTCATGCCCGAAGGGTTGCCATTGGGGATGACGGTCTTGATCACCTCACCGGAGGTCACCGCAGGAAAATCATAGGCCTTGTCCCATTTGGCGGCGTTGAATTCGCGGATTGCAGAAATTTCCCCGGCCTTGAAGGCCTCCAGCAGGACGGTCTGGTCGCCATAGAAATCGAGCCGGATCTCGTCAAAATTATTGGTGCCGCGCCGCAGCGGCAGATCCTGTCCCCAGTACTCCGGGTTGCGGGAAAAACGGATGAAACGACCGGGTTCGAAATCCGCCACCGTATAGGGGCCGGAGCCGATCGGGGCTTCCTGCAGGCCGGACTCGGCGAAATCCTTGCCTTGCCACTGCGCCTTCTTCAGGATCGGACGCAGCCCGGCGATCAGCGCCAGTTCGCGGTTGTCTTCGTTGAAGGTGATGCGCAGGCTGCGCTCTCCGGTCTGTTCGATGCTGTCGATCTGGGTCCAGAACCGGCGGTAGCGGATATGCCCTTCCTGGCCGAGGGTCTGGTAGGACCAGATGACATCCTCGACCGTGACAGGCGATCCATCGGAGAATCGGGCCTCGGGGCGCAGGGTGAATTCAACCCAGGCGCGATCTTCTGGCACCTCAATCGATTCGGCCAGCAGCCCGTAGAGGGTGAAAGGTTCATCCGCCGAGCGCCCCATCAGGCTCTCATATCCCCAGAAACGGAGCTGCCAGGGCGGGGTGCCTTTTTGGGCAAACGGGTTCAGCGTATCAAAGCCGCCGGTGTTGCCGAAGACCACGGTGCCGCCCTTGGGGGCATCGGCATTTGCATAGGGTAAAGACACAAAATCCGGTGGTAGTGCCGGGTCCCCATACATAGCTATACCATGCGCTGATTCTGCCTGTGCAAAATTTGCGCATGCGCTGAGGATGATTCCGGCCAAGGCCGGTCGAACTCTAAAGAAAAAATCTGGACGCACTTTTGCAACAATCCCGCTCTGGCCTTATTTTCATGAACACCAACGCTAACGGCGCTGCCGCGTCAATTCAAACTTTTAGCTTGGATGAGCGGGGGAAATTGCTTATAAAGGTCTCACTGCTCGATAGGTTTCTTGCCTGTATGAAACCTGCCTCAATAACTTAACGCCCGCTTCGTGCGGGCGTTTTTTTGTGCGGTGCTTCGCGATATATTTGACGGGCTTGCCGGACGATGGTCGGCCCCGGTGGCGGTGCCCTTTCGGCGCACATCTCTTGCACGCGGTTGTTGCATGGGCCAGCATCTGGACCGTTTTGCCGCGGTTTCTCGCAACTTTCCGGCCGGGATTGCCGTTCCCTTTGCAGGTGCAGCATGTCACAGTTGCACCAATCAGGTATTGCACAGGAAGGGAAGAGCAAGATGACATTGACGGGCAAATGCGCGGTGATTACCGGGTCGAATTCCGGCATCGGGCTTGGGGTCGCGCGGGAAATGGCGCGGGCCGGGGCGGATGTGGTGCTGAATTCCTTTACCGACCGGGATGAGGACCACGCGCTGGCAGCTGGGATCGCCGAAGAATTCGGCGTCAAGGCGCGCTACATTCAGGCCGATATGTCCGATGCAGAGGCCTGCCGGGCATTGATCACCACGGCTGGGCGCTGCGACATTCTGATCAACAATGCGGGCATCCAGCATGTCGCACCTGTTGAGGACTTCCCGATCGACAAATGGAACGCCATCCTGGCGATCAACCTGTCATCGGCGTTCCACACGGCGGCGGCAGCGCTGCCGATGATGCGCGCTGCGGGGTGGGGCCGGATGATCAATATCGCCTCGGCGCATGGGCTGACGGCGTCGCCCTACAAATCCGCCTATGTCGCAGCCAAGCACGGCGTTGTCGGGCTGACGAAGACATTGGCTCTGGAAACCGCAGAAGAGCCGATCACCGCCAATGCAATCTGCCCCGGTTACGTGCTGACCCCGCTGGTCGAGGCGCAGATCCCGGACACCATGGAAAAGTACAATATGGGACGCGAAGAGGTCATCAAGAAGGTGATGCTGGAACGGCAGCCCTCACGCGAGTTTGCGACCGTGGAGCAGCTTGGTGGCACGGCAGTGTTCCTGTGCTCTGATGCGGCAGCCCAGATGACAGGCACCACGCTCAGCGTCGATGGTGGCTGGACCGCGCTGTAGGCCGCGCGGAAACCGGGGAGGGGGCCCGCCCCCTCTTGCCCCTGTTCAGGGCAATTCACCCCCGGAGTATTTTGAGAAAGGTGACACGCAGCGGGCATGGCTCCGCGGCGGGGACGCGCCGATCGGGAGGCAGAGATGACGAAGCGGATCAACCTGGCCCTTCAGGGCGGTGGCGCCCATGGGGCGTTCACCTGGGGGGTGCTGGACCGGCTGCTTGAAAGCGACGAGCTGGAGATTGCTGCCATCACCGGCACCTCTGCTGGAGCGCTCAACGGGGCTGCGTTGAAATCCGGGCTGGTGCATGGCGGTCCTGCCGGTGCGCGCGCCTGTCTCGATCAGCTTTGGCAGCGGATGGGAGCGGTCGGAGATCTGCGCTTTGCCCATTGGCTGGCGGGGCTTGATGCGGCGCCTTTGCTCGGAGCGCTGGACTGGATCGCGCCGTTTTCCCCGCGTGAGGCGATGGGGCAGATCCTGTCGCCTTACAGCTACGGGCCGTTTTATCGCAATCCGTTGACGCCTGTCGTTGAGGCATTCAATTTTGCCGAGGTCTGCGCGGATCAGGGGCCGCAGCTGTTTATCTGCGCCACTTCGGTGCGCAGCGGAAAGGTGCGGGTTTTTTCCGGTGACGAGGTCACAACCGATGCCATTCTTGCCTCGGCCTGCCTGCCCAACCTGTTTCAGGCGATCGAGATAGAGGACCCCAAGACCGGGCGTCTGGAACCATATTGGGACGGCGGCTATACCGGCAATCCGGCGCTGTTTCCGCTGTATCGGCCTGAGCTGCCGTCGGATGTGGTGATTGTCAGCATCAACCCGCTGGAGCGCGATGAGCTGCCGCGGACGCCGCAGCAGATCCAGAACCGGGTTAATGAAATCAGCTTCAATTCCTCGCTGCTGCGTGAGTTGCGGGCGATCTCCTTTGTTCAGCGGCTGTTGGCCGACGGGCATCTGGAGCCGGGACAAATGAAGCGGGTGCTGGTGCATATGATCGCTGATGATGATCTGATGCGGCAGCTATCGGTCAATACCAAGTTGATCCCGATCCCGCAGATCCTGGCAAAGCTGAAGGCGGCAGGCCGGGCCGCAGCGGAGGGCTTTCTGGAACAGGATTGCGCCGCGATCGGCGTCTCATCGACAGTGGATCTGGCCGAGATGTTTGGCTAAATGCGGCCGCCCGTCAAGGAAACGGCCGGGGCTTAAGCGGAGGCTTAATCTGCGCTGGGGTTGACAGGTTTGGTCGGATCCTTGGCGTTCGGATAGACAAGCCCGGCGGAAATCACCAGTTTTGCAGCTTCTTCCACGCTCATATCCAGCATGATGACGTCTTCTTCGGGGAAGAACAGCAGAAAGCCGGAGGTCGGGTTCGGCGTTGTCGGCACGAAGATCGACAGAAGGTTGCCGCCGGTTTCAGCGCGGTCGGCCACCTCGCCCTTGGCCGTGGTGGAGACAAAGCCGATCGCCCAGATGCCGCGGCGGGGATACTGGATCAGGCAGGCGGTATCAAAGCTGCGCTCGGTCTGGGCAAACACGGTTTCCGAGATCTGCTTGATCCCGGAGTAGATCGAGCGCACCACCGGCATGCGATCCACCAGGCTCTCGGCAAAGCCGATGAGCGAACGGCCTATGATCCCCTTGGCGATCCAGCCAACCACAATGGTGAACAGCAAGAAGATAATCAGCCCGACGCCACGCAGGTTGATCCCGATATACTGTTCTGGCCGCACGGTATGCGGCACCAGCGGCAGCACAACCCCGTCGATCCAGCCCATCACGGTCCATAGCAGCCAGATGGTCAAGCCAACCGGGGCAATGACCACGATGCCGGTAAAGAAGGACGACCGCAGCCGGGCAAAAAGGCCGGGGCGGCGGGGGGTGGTTTCGTCGTCGAAGGGCGTGGTCATCTGTGCGTTTCACCAAAGAGGAACGTAAGGAAGCTAGGCAGGGAACTGCGCAACCGCAATGGGCAGCTGCGCAGAAAGACCTTTTATTGCTTCAAGTTGACCAATTCCTTGGCGATTTCCGCTGCGAGACGGGCATTGTTGCGCACCAGGGCAATATTGGCCTTGAGCGAGCGGCCCTCGGTCAGCTCAAAAATACGCTGCAGCAGGAAGGGGGTTACATCCTTGCCGCTGATGCCTTCCGCGTCCGCTTCGGACTGGGCCTGGGCCAGAACCGGGGCCAGATCCTCGGCTGCGATCTGGTCTGCTGCCGGGATCGGGTTCGCGATCAGCTGGCCACCGGGCAGCTCCATCGCCTGACGGGTGGCATGGGCACGGGCGATCTCTGCGGCGCTGTCCATGCGCAGGGGGGCGGCCAGATCCGAGGTTGAGGACCAGAACGCAGGGAAGCTGTCCTGACCATAGGCGATGACCGGCACGCCTTGGGTTTCCAGCACCTCGAGCGTCTTCGGGATGTCGAGGATCGCCTTGGCGCCTGCGGCGACCACGGTTACCGGGGTCTGGGCCAGCTCCATAAGGTCGGCGGAAATGTCAAAGCTGGTCTCGGCGCCTTTGTGGACACCGCCGATGCCACCGGTGGCAAAGACGCTGATCCCGGCCAGCCGTGCGGCAATCATGGTGGCTGCGACGGTTGTTGCCCCGGTGCCGCCTGTGGCGATACAGGCCGGCATATCCGCGCGCGAGATCTTGGCGACGTTCTTTGCCTGGCCAAGCGCCTGCAGCTGATCGGGTTCAAGGCCGATGTGCAGCACGCCCTCGATCACGGCCATGGTGGCAGGCACCGCGCCTGCGGCGCGAATGTCGTCTTCGACCTGAGCGGCGACTTCGACGTTCTGCGGATAGGGCATGCCATGGGTGATGATGGTGCTTTCAAGCGCAACGATGGCATGGCCGGAGTCGCGGGCGGCGGCGACCTCGGCGGAAAATGTCATATTGATCAAAGGGGTGGTTCTCCTGAAACATAGGTGGCAGCGGCTTTCAATGCCGACGCAAGGGAGGTTTCGCGGTCTTCGCCGCGGGCCTCGGCCGCGATATGAGCGGCCATGAAAGTGTCACCGGCGCCGGTGACGCGCGCCACGGTCACGCGCGGTGGCGCCTGGGTGATCAGGCCATTGTGGTCGGCTTCGGTGGCGGTGCTGCCACCATCGGTGACCAGTACCCGCGCTGCGCCGCGATCCAGCATGGCGCGGGCAGCGGTGGCGCTGTCGGTGAAGTCGTCCTGACAGAGCAGACCGGCCTCTTCGAGGTTCACATAGAGCGTGCCACAGCTGCGCAGCAGAAAGGGGCGCAGGCGTTCGGCCTTGCCCGGAGAGGCGGGCGCGACGCGCAGATCCGCCTTGGCAAAGATCGGGTCGGCAGTGATGTCGTCCAGCAGCGACAGCGTCAGATTGCCATCAAGCGCGACGGGACCGGTATAGGGCGTTTCCGCACTGCCAAGAGTACCATCGCTAAGCGGTCGCAGGATCTTGGCACCTGCGGCTTCAAGCGAATGGGCATCGGCGATCGCGGCAATCAGACCGTTGGCACCTTCGACGGCCATATAGCGGTCGGTGGGCAGATCTTCCGAGCGGTAGAGATGATCGGTGATAAGGCCGAGATGGGCACAGGCATGGACCAGCTCGTCACCCTCCGGGTCGCGCCCGATTGCGCTGAGCAGGGCCGGACGCAGACCAAAGCGGGCCAGTGTCATGGCGATATTCATCGCAACACCGCCGGGCAGGCGGCTGATACGTCCGGGCATATCGGATCCGCGCTGCATTTCAGCCGTGCAGCGGCCGATAATGTCCCAGAGGACGGAGCCAATGCAGAGGATGTCAGGCTGATCTGCGGCGGTGCCGTCGCCCAAGGCGGCCGGAGCCTCAGATCTAGGTGAAGCGGGAGAGTGCGGAACCTGTGTCATAAATCCCGTATTGCCGCGTTTTTCCCGCACCCGCAAGGCGCAACCGATCTAGGGAACCGCGAAAGTCAACGCCGCCCAATGGGTTTGCCAGACCGGTATGGGGCCTCTTTTGGTAGCGCCATCATCGGACGCACCCGCCTCGGCGTCCAGACTGCGCAGCACCACGGCGTCGAGCAGGTAGACGTGACCGGATTTGACCGGGATCGTCGCCCGCCCTTGGGAATCGCTGCGGGTCAATGTGACAGCGACATTGCCATCTGGGCTGCGCTCGAACACTTCGATCTGGGCGTCGGGGCGCGCGGCCCCCTCGAACAGCAGCTCAACCGGCAGGCCAGCGGTGAGATCGTCGGTGTAGGGGTTGGCCCGCGCCACGAACTCCGTCAACAGACCGGTTGCGCGATCCGCCCCGGCGCCGCTGCCTACCGAAACCAGCGATTTGGCGTGGCGGGTATAGCGCTCTGCAAAGCCCGCATCCGGCAGGTTGCGTGCGGCATGGCGGGACTTGATATCGGCGAAATCCTTATGGGCCGCAAATTTTGCGAACTCCTCCCAGGTCTTGTAGGTGAGCGTGTCCGGCGTGGTTTCGTGGACCACCACCAGCAGCCCCTCGGCCGGTGGCTCGAGCTGTAATGCCGGCATATCTCCCATCCGGCCAGCGTAGGGATGGGCACCGAGCTGATCCCAGACCTCGAAGCGGGCGATATTGCGGTCGAAATACGCCAGGCGCGACCCGCTGAAGAACTGCCCATTCCGCAGATCTGCCTGCACCGAGGCGCCTAATTTCACTTGATATTTTTCTGGCGCAATCCAAAACTCATGGGCAAGGGCGCGGCCGCCGATGATATTGGTGGCGAGCGTGAGCAGAATAAGAACAACAGGGTGGACAGAACGCATGGCGCAGATGGGACCTCTGGCTGGGACGCAGGATGACAGAGACGGGCAACGCGCGGCGTCGATGGAGGCTCCGGTGCGATGTCTTAGCCACGCCGGTCGCAGGCTCCCCCAGCTGAGCCGTCTGTTGCTGGTCTGGCTCTTCTGGAGCCTCTCCTACTCTAGTGTTTTTGCGCATGAAGTCACGCCGACGATTGCGGATTTTGAAATTGCCGACGGGCGGCTGAAGATGGACCTGCGTCTGAACGCCGAGG
Source organism: Phaeobacter sp. A36a-5a (assembly GCF_037911135.1). Lineage (NCBI taxonomy): Bacteria > Pseudomonadati > Pseudomonadota > Alphaproteobacteria > Rhodobacterales > Roseobacteraceae > Phaeobacter > Phaeobacter bryozoorum. The sequence goes on from NZ_JBBLYU010000001.1 coordinate 1,357,892, forward strand.
CATTTGTCGCAGGCATCGATCTTGATGGCGTGGACGATACGGATACCGTTGATCAGGCGCGGGACTATGACGACCTGCGCGGGCTTGGCCCGGATGAGCTGAAACCGATGGTTCAGGTCTTTGCCGAAGACTGGCTGCAGGCGCTGCGGATCGAGGCGGGTGGCGATATCGCACTGGAGGTGGTCGGGATCGTGATCCCGGAGCCGGGTGACGTGAGCCTGCCGCGCAGCAGCATCCTGCAGCTGTCGGGCGAGGTTCCCACCGGTGCACGCGGGCTGAAGATCGGCTGGCCCAAGGGATCAGGCGGTGTGGTGTTGCGTCAGAACGGTGTGGAAGGTCCTTATACCGGCTATCTGCAAGGTGGCGAGACCACGCCAACCATTCCGCTGTCCGGCGGGCTGGCCAAGACGCCAAGCGAGGCCTTCGTCGACTATGTGCCGGTCGGGTATACGCATATCCTGCCAAAGGGGCTGGATCATATTCTGTTTGTACTGGGGTTGTTCTTCTTCAGCACCCGGCTGCGGCCGCTGATATGGCAGATCAGTGCGTTTACCGTAGCGCATACAATCACGCTGGCGCTCGGGGCATTGGGGCTGGTGCAGATCAACCCGGCCATAGTTGAGCCGCTGATCGCAGGATCCATCGTGTTTGTCGCGGTTGAGAATATCTTTGCCCGCAAGCTGCACAGCTGGCGCACTCTGGTGATCTTTGGCTTTGGTCTGTTGCACGGCTTGGGATTTGCCTCGGTGCTGGGCGAATTCGGCCTGCCTGAGGCGCAGTTTCTGCCGGCACTCCTGGGATTCAATGTTGGCGTTGAACTGGGGCAGCTGACCGTTGTCGGCGCGGCCTATGGGCTGCTGGGGTTCTGGTTCTGGCGGCATCCGAAATACCGCGGCCGGGTTGCCATCCCCGCCAGTTTCACCATCGCGCTGATCGGCGGATACTGGTGCGTGGAGCGTCTGTTCCTCTGACCGGCGGTGGCGCCGGTCAGCTTCGTTTCCGATATGTGGCCTTGGCCAGACAAAATGGGCGGTCTCAGCCTTCCATTGCGGCCATCAGCTGCCGCAGACTCGCCAGAGGATCTTCCTCGCGCCAGATCTCATCGCCGATACCGAAGAAATCAGTATAGGGTGCCAGATCACGGACCAGATCAACGGTCAGCCCGCCTTCGGCGACCACGGGTACTTCGATCATCTGCGACCACCATTCAAACAGGTCTTTCTGCGCCTGATTGCCATCGCCAAGCCCGGAGGTGCCAATCGGGCCAAAGCTGACGTAATCAGCGCCGGCTTCGGCAGCGGTCAACCCGTCGTGGCGTGAGGCACCGCAGAAACTGCCGACAATGGCATCGGCGCCAAGCGCCTTGCGCGCGGCGCGCACCGGGCGGGCTGAATCGGAGAGATGCACGCCGTCAAGGCCGAGACGCTCGGCGAGGATCTGATGATCGGTGATCACAATCGCCACATCGCGGGCATGGGCGACAGCGCGCAGCGCATCGCCGGCACGGCTCAGCGTGTCCTCATCGCGGCTGGCCAGCTCCAGCCGGACGCAGGCGATCTCCACTTCATCCAGCACCCGCGCCAGCTGGTCGGGAAACCGGCCAAGCTCAAAACTGGGAGGTGTCGTCAGATAGATCTGCGGCGTTTCGGGGGCGTCAGCGGGGCTGTCCATCGGGAGGGCTCCTGTTCAGTGGTTGTCGGTGTTTAGCGCATCTGCCACTGGACGCAAGGATTTGGCGACATCCCGGGTGGGATATTTCCGTGTGATGCTACGCTCATTATGCGGGAATATAGCAGCGTTTGCACAGAAGTCCCGCGACCGAGCCTTGCCCATCAGGGCCGCGCCGATTAGAGCAGAGCAGATTTTTTGGAGAAACGGATGCCCAGCGACACCCCTCAACCCGCTTTTGTCCTCGTGCGCCCGCAGATGGGCGAGAATATCGGCGCCGCCGCCCGGGCGATGTGGAACTTCGGGCTGGACCGGATGCGCATCGTGGCCCCGCGCGATGGCTGGCCGAACCCCAAGGCGGTGGCCATGGCTTCTGGTGCTGGGCGGCTCTTGGATGAGGCGCAGCTGGCCGAAGATCTGGCAGGCGCCATCGCGGATTGCGATTTTGTCTTTGCCACGACGGCGCGCCCGCGTGAGCTGACCAAACCGGTCTACAGCCCCGAGGCGGCGATGAAGCTGGCTGCGGAGAAAATTGCAGCTGGCGAACGGGTGGCCGTGATGTTCGGACCCGAACGGGCGGGCCTTGAGAATGAGGACATCGCCCGAGCCAATGCCATCATATCGGTTCCGGTGAACCCGGATTTCGCCTCGCTCAACCTTGGTCAATGCGTCCTGCTCACCGCTTATGAATGGCGCAGGCAGGTGACTGAGGTGATGCCGGTTGTGACCGACCTTGGCAAATCGGATTGGGCCACTCATGGCGATGTTGATGCGCTGGTCAATCACTATGAGGAACGGCTGGACGAGGCTGGTTTCTTTTTTCCGCCGGACAAGGCCCCAAGCATGAAGACGGTGTTTCGCAACCTGTTCAGCCGGATGCCGCTGACCCGCGCCGATGTGCAGATGCTGCACGGGATCATGCGACAGATGGTCCGCTGGAAAGAAAAACGCGACTGAGACGCGACTTCGGGCCGATTTGCGCCATAGTCGCCCACTGGACGGGGTCGCGTCTGCGGCCTAGCTTGACGGGAAATTGGAAGAGGCAAGCATGAGCAAGCGCAGCATTTTCGAAGAGGTGTCCGGCAATGAGCCGCAGGAGCGCCCGCAGGCGCAACCGGGCGGCATCGACCGTGCCCGCCGTGGCGCAAGGGGGGCAATCCGCGCGTGGCTTGCGGTGCTCTTTGCGCTGGTGGTGGCAATGATCGTGGTGGGCGGGCTGACGCGCCTGACCGACAGCGGTCTGTCGATCACCGAATGGCGGCCGATCACCGGCGCGATCCCCCCCATGACCGAGGCAGACTGGCAGGCGGAGTTCGACAAATACAAGGAAATCGACCAGTGGCGCATTGCCAACCAATGGATGCAGCTGGCCGACTTCAAGGAAATCTACTGGTGGGAATGGGGCCATCGCCAACTGGGCCGCGTTATTGGTCTGGTCTGGGCGCTGGGGTTCCTAGGTTTTGCGCTGGCGCGGCAGATCCCGGTCGGCTGGACCGGACGTCTGGCGCTACTGGGTGTTCTGGGCGGCGTGCAGGGCGCGATCGGCTGGTGGATGGTGGAATCGGGTGTCACGCAGGGTGAAGGCATGACCTCGGTTGCCTCTTACCGGCTGGCGACGCATCTGGGGCTCGCCTTTGTCATTCTGGGGTTCATTTCCTGGTATATGTTCCTGCTGGGGCGCGAGGATCGCGATCTGATGCAGGCGCGTCGCGCTAAGGAGGCCAAGCTGTTCGGCCTGTCGACCGGGCTATTGCATTTCAGCTTCTTGCAGATCCTTCTGGGCGCGCTGGTTGCCGGTATTGATGCGGGCCGTTCCTACACCGACTGGCCGCTGATGGGGGGGCAGATCCTGCCGCCGCAGCCCTTCATGCTGGAGCCACTCTGGACCAATTTCTTTGAAAACCCCGGCCTTGTGCAGTTCATTCACCGCGTCAGCGGATATCTCCTGTTGGCCTTTGGCGTTGTTGTCTGGCTGCGGGGCAGAGGCAGCGCCCATCCGCGGACGCGCTTTGCCTTTAACGCGGTCTTTGCGGCGCTGCTGTTGCAAATGGTTCTGGGTATTGTCACCGTGCTCTATGCCGCACCCTGGCAGGTTGCGATCCTGCATCAGCTGATGGCTGTTTGCCTCTGGGTCCTGATCCTCAGGGCGCGGTATCTGTCGGGCTATCCGATTGCAACTTCGATTAAGGATCACTGAGAATGAGCGCATTTGACGATTTGATGGCCTATGAGCGTGACACCCAGGCGCTTGGCCAGATTGCCGGCCGTTTGGGCTGGGATCAGGAAACCATGATGCCGCGCGGGGCCGCGCCTCAGCGGGGCGAGGAAATGGCCGCCATCGAGGCTGTGCTGCACGCCCGCCGCTCTGATCCGCAGGTCGCTGACTGGCTGGAGCAGGCCGAGGCGCCCGATGAGATCGGTGCCGCCCAGCTGCGCGAGATCCGCCGCAGCTACGAGCGCGCCGTGAAAGTGCCCGGAGATCTCGCCAAACGTATCGCCCGCGTTACCTCCGAGGCGCAGGGCAAATGGGCGGCTGCCCGTGCTGCCGAGGATGTCGAAGCTTTCCTGCCCGTGCTGGAAGAGGTGGTTGCCCTGAAGCGCGAAGAGGGGCAGGCACTCGCCGCCGGGGGCGATGTTTATGATGCGATGGTTGCGGATTATGAACACGGCACCACAGGGGCGGAAATTGCGACGCTGTTTGATGCCATGCGCCCGCGTCTGGTGGAGCTGCGCGCCCGCGTGCTGGACCGCCCCACGCCCAAAGGCGTCAGCGGTCATTTCGATGCCGATAAACAGATGGCCCTGACCACCACGCTGGCCGAGACCTTCGGCTATCAGATGAGCCACGGCCGGGTCGACAAGGCGGTGCATCCCTTCTGTTCCGGCAGCGGGCTTGATGTGCGCGTCACCACCCGCACCAGCGATGAGGATCCGTTCAACTGCTTCTACTCGACCATCCATGAAGTGGGCCATGCCGCATATGAACAGAACATTGACCATGCCTATCTGTTCACGCCGCTAGGGCGTGGCGTGTCGATGGGGGTGCACGAAAGCCAGAGCCGGATCTACGAGAACCAGCTGGGCCGCAGCCGTGCCTTCACCGGCTGGCTGTTCGATCAGATGGTGCTGCAGTTTGGTGATTTCGGCATTGCGGATGCTGATGCCTTCTATGCGGCCGTGAATGCGGTGCATAACGGCTATATCCGCACCGAGGCGGATGAGCTGCAATATAACCTGCATGTGATGATGCGGTTTGATCTGGAACGGGCGCTGATGTCCGGCGATTTGCAGGTTAAGGATCTGGAGGCAGCCTGGAACGACCGTTTTGCCGCTGATTTTGGCTATGCCGTTGATAAGCCATCCAATGGCTGCCTGCAGGACGTGCATTGGTCGGTGGGGCTGTTTGGATATTTCCCGACCTATTCGCTGGGCAATGTCTATGCCGGTTGTCTTTATGACGCGCTGCGTCAGGCAGTGCCGGATCTGGACGCGCAGCTGGCGACGGGTGATACCGTGGCGGCAACCAGCTGGCTGCGGGATAACCTGCAGACCCATGGCGGGTTGCGCAGCCCGGTCGAGACGATCACTCATGCTGCGGGCATGGCGCCCAGCCCGGAGCCGTTGCTGTCCTATCTGGAACAGAAGTTCGGCGCGCTCTACGGGCTGTAAGCGCGCATTGGTTCAAGATCCTGAGCAGTAGTTCAAAGCCCTCGCCGGAAACTGGCGGGGGCTTATTTGTCTGTTCCGGCCGGAGTCCTGCCAGTCAGATCAGCGCCATCCGCTCGGCACGTTCGGGATCGGGGAAGGGGCGATAAAGCCCGAAATCAGCCGACGCGATCAGCGCATTCACATTTGCGTAGAGCCGCTCGACATGCTCGTCCAATTCGCCCAGCACCCGAAACGCCTGATCCAGTTGGGTCATATTGGCGAATTCGATTTCCAGCAGGAAATCCCGGTGCTTGTCGCTGGCGAGGTTCAGCTTGCGGCGCAGCAGGCGCCAGCCCTGGATCACCTCACGCTCGCGCAGATAAGACATCCATTGGTCCACGGCGTTGGCAAAGGCAAGCGCCTTGGCCTCATGATGCAGGTCGATCGAGCAGTGATAGAGGTTCATGGTGCCTCCCTTCGCGATGGCGTTTGTGGGAGGAAGAATGACAGACACTGCTTAGGTTTTGATTAACGAAAACGCCACCCGAGGGTGGCGTTTTGAAGTTTTGGCAGATGATCCCGGGCGGGATCAGGCCTCTGCGCTGGCGGCGGTATCCGCGTCTGGCAGATCGTCGTCATCGTCGGATTGCTCGGCAATCCAGGCAACCGAGACAACCTCTTCGCCCTTGGCAGTGTTGAACACCCGCACGCCACCGGCGGAGCGCGACCGGAAGGAAATGCCATCAACCGGCACCCGGATCGATTGCCCCTTGGAGGTGGCAAGCATGATCTGGTCATCCATCTCAACCGGGAAGGAGGCAACAATGGCACCGCCGCGCATCGCCTTGTCCATTGCGGTGACACCCATGCCACCGCGGCCACGCACCGGGTAATCATGGCTGGAGCTGAGCTTGCCCGAGCCGCTGGAGGTAATGGTCAGGATCAGGTTCTCGGAGGCCGACATCTCGGCATAGCGCTCCTGGCTGATGGCGCCTGCGACGGCCTCTTCCTCGTCACCTTCGCCATCATCAGTCAGACCTGCCACCGCGCGGCGCATCTTGAGATAGGCGGCGCGTTCCTCTGGCGAGGCTTCGAAATGGCGGATCACCGACATCGACACCACATGGTCATCACCAGTGAGGCGGATGCCGCGGACACCGGTCGACTCACGTGAGTTGAAGACCCGCACATCAGTGGTGCGGAAGCGGATCGCACGACCGGAGTCGGTGAACAGCATCACGTCATCATCTTCGGAGCAGATCCGGGCATTGACCAGCTTGACCGAGCCATCCTCGGGCAGCTTCATCGCAATCTTGCCGTTGCGGCGCACATTGGTGAAATCCGACAGCCGGTTGCGGCGCACATCACCGCCGCTGGTGGCAAAGACCACCTGCAGGTTTTCCCATTCGTCATCCGGCACATCGACGGGCATGATCGCCGCGATGGACACCCCGGTGGGGATCGGCAGGATATTGACGATTGCCTTGCCTTTTGAGGTACGGCCGCCCTGTGGCAGACGCCAGGTCTTCAGCTTGTAGACCATGCCATCAGTGGTGAAGAACAACAGCTGCGTGTGGGTGTTGGCGACAAAGAGGTTGGTGACAACATCCTCTTCCTTTGTCTGCATCCCCGACAGCCCCTTGCCGCCGCGCTTTTGCGCGCGGAAATCGGCAAGCGGGGTCCGCTTGATATAGCCGCCACTGGTGATCGTCACGACCATGTCTTCGCGTTCGATCAGATCTTCGTCGTCCATATCACCGGACCAGTCGACGATCTCGGTGCGACGGGGAACCGCGAAATTGTCACGCACTTCGCGCAGCTCGTCGGAGATGATGCCAAGGATCCGCTCACGCGAGGAGAGAATTTCAAGGTATTCCTTGATCTTACCCGCCAGTTGTTCCAGCTCGTCGGTGACTTCCTTGACGCCGATCTGGGTCAGACGCTGCAGCCGCAGTTCCAGAATGGCGCGGGCCTGAACCTCGGAGAGGTTATAGGTGCCATCGTCATTCATCGTATGGGTCGGGTCGTCGATCAGACGGATATAGGGCGCAATATCTGCGGCCGGCCAGCGCCGGGTCATCAGCTTGTGCCGCGCCTCGGCTGCATCCGCAGAGGCACGGATGGTCGCAACCACCTCATCCACATTGGAGACAGCAACTGCCAAGCCGCACAGAATATGGCTGCGTTCACGCGCTTTGCGCAGATCATAGGCGGTGCGCCGGGCAATCACATCTTCGCGGAAATCAAGGAAGGAGGTCAGGAACCGGCGCAGCGTCAGCTGCTCGGGACGCCCACCGTTCAGCGCCAGCATGTTGCAGCCGAAATGCGTCTGCATCGGCGTGAACCGGTAGAGCTGGTTCAGCACCACCTCGGCGGTGGCATCGCGTTTCAGTTCCACGACCACACGCACGCCGTTGCGGTCAGATTCGTCCTGCACGTGGGCGACGCCCTCGATCTTCTTCTCGCGAACCTGCTCGGCGATTTTCTCGATCATCGCGGCCTTGTTCACCTGATAGGGAATCTCATCCACGACAATGGCATAGCGGTCCTTGCGGATCTCCTCGACCCGCGTCTTCGCGCGGATAATGACGCTGCCGCGCCCCTCAAGATAGGCCTTGCGGGCACCGGAGCGACCCAGCATCAGCGCGCCGGTCGGAAAGTCGGGGCCGGGGATATAATCGATCAGCTGCTCGCTGGTCAGATCGGGATCCTCGATCAGCGCAAGCGTGGCGTCGATCACCTCGCCGAGGTTGTGAGGAGGGATATTCGTGGCCATGCCGACGGCAATACCGCCAGCGCCATTGACCAGCATATTCGGGAAACGCGCGGGCAGTACCGTGGGTTCACGGTCCTTGCCATCGTAGTTGTCCTGAAAATCGACGGTCTCTTTTTCGATGTCCGCCAGCAGCGAGGCTGCGGGTTTGTCCATCCGCACCTCGGTGTAACGCATGGCCGCCGGGTTATCGCCGTCCATCGAGCCGAAGTTGCCCTGACCGTCCAGAAGCGGCAGCGACATGGAGAAATCCTGCGCCATTCGCACCAGCGCGTCATAGATCGCGGAGTCACCATGGGGGTGGTATTTACCCATGACATCACCAACCGGACGCGCCGATTTGCGATAGGGTTTGTCATGCGAGTTTCCGACCTCATGCATGGCGTAGAGGATCCGGCGATGAACCGGTTTCAGACCATCGCGCAGGTCGGGAATGGCGCGGCTGACAATAACCGACATCGCATAATCGAGATACGATGTGCGCATCTCGGATTCGATGGACACCGTCGGGCCGTCGTATTTGGGCCTTGCGGGTTTGTTTTCGTCCATGTTTTCAGGAGTTTCCGGCGTATCGTTCACGTTGGCTGCCCGTTGTTATTATTGGGTCTATATATTGTGTCAGCACCTTAACAGACAGGGCATATAAGGCGCAAGCAAGCAGGGGTTTTCACCCGGTCAATGACCGATGTTTTTGGGCAAGGAGCTGTATTCGTTCAGAATTAACCCATTGCGTGCTAGTGTGGAATGGGGGGATCCGTAAGGGAGACCTGAAATGAAGGAAAGCGAAACCGAACTGATGCTGAAGGGTTACGGTCTGACCACGGCAGAGATGACCTATCATATGCCGGATCACACCCATGTCCTGAACACCTTTATCTGGCAGGATTATGATCTTGCACCGGACCATCCACGATTGTTCAAATTCATTGAATTCTGGCACCGTGAGATCGACGGCCCGCTTCATTCTGTCCGATTTACCCATCGCAAGATGATCAGCCCCGGAGAGTGGCGCCACGTCAAAGGCGTGTTGCAGATCCACTGACAGCGCCCCATTGCGCGGTCCCCGGTGAAGACGCTGGGGGCTGAGCAGAGCTGAGCCATCTTACCTGCGGCCGCTTTCCAGCTGTGCTGCTGTCACTTCGGCGTGCCGGAGAGCTGTTTTCTTTCACTGACAACTGCTTATACTGGCGCCGAATAGAACTGAAAACAGGTGGGCCCAGCTGGTTGGCGCCCGCTTCTGTGACGGTTTGCGGCCGCGTGCATGTGCCTGAGGCGCATCTCGCCGCGGCGTGGAATCTCAGGGGTGAGAGAAGGCGCATCATGGTTTCTCGTGTTATTCCGGTTCAGGCCTTCGATCTGGTCATATTTGGCGGTACCGGCGATCTGGCGCAGCGCAAGATTCTGCCCGCCTTGTTCCGGCGCCATTGCGCGGGCCAGCTGCCACAGGATGCCCGTATTCTGGGCGCGGCGCGGGGCGACCTTGGCAGTGACGGGTATCGCGATCTGGTCCGCCGCGCCTTGCAGGATGAGAGCGGCGCCACAGATCTGGCGATGCGCGCCGCTGAGCTTGAGCGGTTTCTGGCGCGGTTGGACTATCTTGCCATTGATGCCACGGAGACAGCAGGCTGGCGCGCGCTGGCGCAGCAATTGGGCCGGCCGACGACGGACCGTGTGCGGGTGTTCTACTTTTCCGTCGGGCCAACTCTATTTGCACCGCTGGCCGAACAGATCTGGGCCCATGAACTGGCCGATGATCACACCCGAATCGTGGTGGAAAAGCCGTTCGGGCATGATCTTGCCTCGGCCAAGGCGCTGAACCGTACGCTCGCCAGCCATTTCGATGAAAGCCAGATCTACCGGATTGATCACTACCTGGGCAAAGAGACAGTGCAGAACCTGATGGCGATCCGGTTCGGCAATATGCTTTTTGAGCCTCTGTGGAATAGCCAGTATGTTGATCATATTCAAATCACAGTGGCTGAATCGGTGGGCGTAAGCGGAAGGGAGTCGTATTACGACAAATCCGGCGCGATGCGTGACATGATGCAGAACCATCTAATGCAGTTGCTCTGCCTGATTGCGATGGAGCCTCCGGCGAAGTTTGATCCCGACGCAGTACGTGACGAAAAGCTGAAGGTGATCAGGGCGCTGGAACCGGTGGAACCGCACCATATCGTGCGCGGCCAATATACCTCTGTTGAGGGGGCGGAGCCGGGCGCGGATCTTTCCTATCGCGAAACCGCCGGTGATCCGCGCTCGACCACCGAAAGCTATGTGGCGCTGAAGGCGCATATCAGCAATTGGCGATGGGCAGGCACGCCGTTCTATCTGCGTACCGGCAAGCGGCTCGTGGCGCGATCCTCGGTGATCAATGTGTTTTTCAAGGATGCTCCACATTCGATCTTTGGTGCTGATGCCGGGCGCCATGCCAATCTGCTGACCATTCGCCTGCAACCGGATGAGGGCATCACCCTCAAGGTGACCATCAAGGAGCCGGGGCCGGGCGGTATGCGGTTGATCGACGTGCCGCTGGATATGAGCTTTGCCCAGGCGCTTGGGGCCGATATCGACGGCGCGCCGGATGCTTACGAGCGGTTGATCACCGATGTGATCCGGGGCAATCAGACGTTGTTCATGCGCGGCGACGAGGTCGAAGCGGCCTGGGCCTGGACCGATCCCATCATTGCGGGCTGGACATCGCGCGGGGATGTGCCAAAACCCTATGATAGCGGTAGCACCGGGCCGGGGGATGCGGATCTTCTGATGCGGCGCGATCAACGGGAATGGCGGGGGATCAACCCATGAATATTATCGAATATGCTGATCGGGAAATGCTGGCCATTGATGTGGCCAATCAACTGGCCGGTGACCTGAAAACCCATCTGCTGCATCATGACAGCGCGTCTTTTGCCGTTGCGGGCGGCACCACGCCTGCGCCGATTTTTGACGACCTCTGCGCTGCCGATATTGACTGGGCGCGGGTGCGCCTCATGGCGACAGATGAGCGCTGGGTGCCGTCTGACAGCGCGCGTTCCAATGCGCGGATGATCCGTGAACGGCTGTTGGTCAACCGCGCCGCTGCGGCGACGTTTCTGCCGTTCCATGTGCCCGCGCGCGCGCCCGAGGAGGTGCTGGCCGAAGTAGAAAGCCAGATCCAGCCGGATCTGCCGCTGTCGGTGGTGCTGCTTGGTATGGGCGAGGACATGCATACAGCTTCGCTGTTTCCCGGCGTCTCCGGGCTGGCCGAGGCTCTGGCTGCGGATGCGCCGATTTTGGCTGTGATGCGGCCCGACAGCCAGCCCGAACCGCGTGTCAGCCTGTCGGCGCGTGTATTGGACGCTGCGATTGCAAAACATCTGGTGATTTATGGCGATGCCAAGCGTGAGGCATTGGAACGGGCGAAATCTCTGCCGCCCGAAGAGGCACCGATTCAGGCGGTTTTGTCAGAAATGACAGTGCATTGGGCGCCTTAAGTGATGTGACCATCTGCTGCTCGGCTCAGGCCTCTGCGACTGCGCCGTCCTGCTCCATCAGGGCGGCGCGCAAACTGTCGGGGAGCGGATAGCCTGCGCGTCCATTTGGCGAGCGCAGCACCATGACTCCTGTCATCTTGGCACGCAGATCGCCTGACCAGATCTGTTGTTCCATGACATATGAAGTGCGCCGGAACGACACCACACGGGCGGTGGCGATATAGCTCTCATCCAGCACCATCTCTTTGACATAATGGACATTGGCGTTGCGCAATACATTGCGTGGCGTGGGCATGCCCGTGAAATGGGGCGCAAAAAACCGATCATAATAGGCCACGCGCAGGGTTTCGAACCAGCTCAGATAGGCCTTGTTATTGACGTGGTGCAGAATGTCCAATTCAGAGAACCGCACCCGATCCGCTATGGCAAGCGGCTGCGGCGTCTCCAGCCCGTGATGGCGTTGCGCTTCGGGGCTGAGCGGGGTGTGAAAAATAAGATCCATGGCCCTGTCGGTAGAAGGATTGGCGGCAGGTCGCAAGTCGACTTGCGGCGTAACTTTATGGGAAACGCCAATCACGCGCCGCAAAATCCAGCGAAAGATCAATGGCTTGGCGCAGTGTGCTGATCTGGGAGACTTTGGAGCGGGTAACGAGAATCGAACTCGTAACTAAAGCTTGGGAAGCTGCCGTGATACCTTTTCACCATACCCGCGCCAATAAGGGCTGATTACCGGTTTCGCCGGGGAGGGTCAAGCGCACAACCGCCCTCCAACCAGCAAATTTGAACCGTCAACAGACGCTAGCCACGGCGCCGGCGGCGACGGCGTCCGCCGTCGTCACCACTGTCACCGCCGCCACTGTTGAAGTTGACATCCGGCAGGGTGACGATGCTGTTGAGGATCGGGAATGGCTCCATGGAATTGGGGATTGCGGAGGCATTCACGAAATGCTCCTGAAAGCGTGGTTCCACAGCGGTTTCGACCTTCTCGATCTGCTGCACGGTGGCCTCGATCTCGGCGCGGGCAGCGGTGTTGAGGAGCGCGATCCGTGCGCCGGTGCCTGCCGCATTGCCGGCCGAGGTAACCTTGTCGAGCGGGCAATCCGGGATCATGCCCAGAACCATCGCATGTTTCGCCGAGATATGCGCGCCAAAGGCACCGGCAAGGACAACCCGGTCCACCTTGTCTATCCCGAATTTGTCCATCAGCAATCGCGCGCCAGAGTAGAGCGCGGCCTTTGCCATCTGGATGGCGCGGATATCCGGGTTGGTCACGGTGATGGTCGGGCCGCCGTCGGCCGAGCCATCCCACAGGAGATAGGCATTGGTGCGCCCGTCCTGAATGCAGCGCGTGCTGCCGGTCTGTTCGGCAGATCCGATCAGACCGGAGGCATCCAGAATGCCCGCAAGTCGCATCTCGGCAATGGCCTCGATGATGCCGGAGCCACAGATGCCGGTGATCCCGGTCGTGGCGACAGCCGTGGCGAAACCGTCCTCATTGGACCAGAGCTCAGAGCCGATGATGCGAAACCGCGGCTCCTTGGTGACGGGATCAATCTCGACCCGCTCAATGGCGCCGGGCGCGGCGCGCTGGCCGCTGGAGATCTGCGCGCCCTCGAATGCGGGCCCGGTGGGGGAGGAGCAGGCCAGAACCTTTTCCTTGTTGCCCAGCAGGATCTCGGCGTTGGTGCCCACATCGACCACCAGCACCAGATCCTCGGATTTGTCAGGGGCTTCCGACAGCGCCACCGCGGCGGCATCGGCGCCGACATGGCCAGCGATGCACGGCAGCAGGTAGACACGGGCAGCGGGGTGGATGTTCAGCTCCAGCTCGCTTGCGCGCAGGGCCAGCGAATTGGATGTCGCCAGGGCAAAGGGCGCCTGGCCCAGCTCGAACGGATCAATGCCAAGGAACAGGTGGTGCATCACCGGGTTGCAGACAAAGACCGCATCGACGATCAGCGCCTTGTCAATGCTCGCTTCGGTCGCGATCTGGGTGAACAGCGCATTCATGCCCTCGCGCACGGCGCGGGTCATTTCCTGATCGCCGCCTTTGTTCATCATCGAATAGGAGACCCGGCTCATCAGGTCTTCGCCAAAGCGGATCTGCGGGTTCATGATGCCGGAGGAGGCCACGACCTCGCCGGTCTGCAAATCACACAGATGCGCGGCGATGGTGGTGGAACCGAGGTCAACAGCAAGGCCGTAGATCGAGCCTTCGTAGAAGCCGGGCCAGATGTGCATGATCTTGGGCGGGTGGTTCGCATCGCCCAGATGCACGGCCACCGTGACTTTCCAGCCGCCCTTGCGCAGGGCAGGCTGCAACACGCTCAGGATATGCAGGTCGGTTTTGACCCCCTTCAGGTTCCACTGGCTGTCCAGCGCCTCGATCAGCCGCTCCATATCGCCGGTGGGCTTGTGCATGTCGGGTTCTTCCACCTCGACATAATAGAGCCGGGTGGAGGGGTTCATTGTGATTTCGCGGGCCTCTGCGCGTTTGCGCACGACCTGGCGGTGGACCTGGCTTTCAGGTGGCACGTCGATCACCACATCGCCCTGCACCTGTGCCTGACAGCCCAGCCGCCGCCCGTCGATCAGCCCGCGTTTGTCCTTGTAGCGCTGTTCGACCTTGTTCCACTCGGTCAGCGCATCATCGGCGACGGTGACTCCATGTTTGGAGAACTCACCATAAGAGGGCGTGATCTGGCATTTCGAGCAGATGCCCCGGCCACCACAGACCGAATCCAGATCGACGCCGAGCTGTCTGGCCGCGGTGAGAACCGGGGTGCCAACCGGAAACCGGCCCCGTTTGCCCGAAGGGGTGAAGACCACCAGCGGATGGGACGCGGGATCAGTCGCGGTCTCGGTCGGGATCTCGGTGACGGGATCGTTTGCCATGCCTGTACCTATCTTGCTTGCGCGGTTTGGGCGGAGCATATGGCGTTTTTTGCGCGAGGGAAGGCGGCGCGCGTCATTTTGCGGTCTCCGGGCGTCATTTCTGAGCGCATTTGCTCAAAACTGGCGCCCCTTTGGCGGCGTCACGGCGATCTAAGAGGTCCGTGCCGGAGACTCGCCCGTAGTCGCAGCCAGCCAGCGCAGGATGTCGGCCCGGTCTTCGTCCAGTTTCGGGGCGGGCCTGCGGGTCGTTGCATCGGGCAGCTCGGAGAGTTTGACCGGATTCCCTGCGGCCTTGAACCTCGGTGTGCCGTCCTCGTCGCAGACATCCACCAGCATATTGCGCGCCAGGATCTGCGGGTCCCGCATTACCTCGGCCACCGATTGGATCGGGCCGGTGGGCACACCTGCGCGCTGAAGCAGGTCGATCCAGTGGCTCGCCGGCTGATCCAGCGTGACCGCCTCGATCAACCGTTTGAGGAGACGGGCATTTTCACAGCGCGACTGATTGTCGGCAAAGCGCGGATCATTGGCCAGCGGCAGTTCCAGCGCGGTGCAGAGGGTGGCAAAGAGCGCGTCATTCCCGGCAGCAATCACGAACAAACCGTCGCTGGCGTGAAAGGTCTCAAACGGGGTGATCGACGGATGGCGGGCGCCCGAAGGACGCGGCGGCTGACCCGTTACGGAGGTGATCGCCACTGCATGTTCCAGCAGCGCAAGCTGGCTGTCGAGCATCGAGATATCCACTTTCTGCCCCGGCGCGCCGCCGCGCACCGCAAAAAGCGCGGCCAGAACCCCCTGACAGAGAAACATGCCAGCCGCGATATCCCCGATGGAGGCGCCGACGCGAACCGGTTCGCGGTCGCGCTCGCCGGTGATCGACATCACCCCTCCGCGCGCCTGCACCACCATGTCGTAGGCCGGGCGCAGCCGGTCCGGCCCGCTATGACCAAAGCCCGAGACGGCGCCATAAACCAGCTTGGGAAACCGGGTGTGCAACGCCTCCCAGCCGTAGCCCAGCCGCTCCATCACGCCAGGGCGAAAGTTCTCGAGGATCACATCGGCCTCGTTCAGCAGCTGATCGAAGATACCGCGATCTTCCTCGGCGCGCAGGTCCAGAGCGATGCTCTCCTTGCCATGGTTGATGGTGGCAAAATAGGCGCTTTCGCCGTCCTTGAAGGGCGGGAATGCACGGGTATCATCACCCAGGCCCGGTCGCTCCACCTTGATGACCCTTGCGCCGAGATCCTTGAGCGTCATCGAGGCATAGGGACCTGCCAGAACATGGGTGAGGTCAAGAACAACAATGCCGGATAGCGGGTAAATCATCGGGGTCTCCTGTTTGCTCTGTCCGCGCGCCCTTGGTGGCGGATTGGCGGCGGGCCTGCCTTGATACAGATCAGCCGGGCGACGGGTGTGCGGAGGCGCGGCCGGGGCGTAGAGCCACGCCAAGGGCCGTTCGTCACCGGCAAGAGAAACCCACGCAATTCTTCCGATTTTCCGGTTCGGCCTCTTTTCCCCCTTCGGCTTCTGTGCCATAGGGTCATCGCCAAACGGGGTTTTGCATGGGGATGACAAATGCAGATTCGTGAGGCTCTCACATTCGACGATGTTCTTCTGGTACCGGCTGCGTCCAGCGTTCTGCCGAGCACTGCGGATACCCGCACGCGGGTGACGGGTGGCATCTCCCTTAACATACCGCTGCTCAGCTCTGCCATGGATACGGTGACGGAGTCGCGTATGGCCATCGCCATGGCGCAGGCCGGCGGCATGGGTGTCATTCACAAGAATCTCGACCTCGAAGAGCAGGCCCGCCAGGTGCGCCGCGTGAAACGTTTCGAGAGCGGCATCGTCTACAACCCGATCACCCTGACCGCCGATCAGACCCTGGCGGATGCCAAGGCTCTGCAGGAGCGCTACCGCGTCACCGGTTTCCCGGTTGTGGACAATGACGGCCGTGTGGTTGGCATCGTGACCAACCGCGATATGCGCTTTGCCACTGACGACAATACGCCGGTTTCGGTGATGATGACTTCTGACAATCTCGCGCTGCTGCATGAGCCGGCCGAGCTGGAAGAGGCCAAGTCGATGATGAAGGCGCGTCGCATCGAAAAGTTGCTGGTCACCGATAAGGCTGGCAAGCTGACAGGTCTGCTGACACTCAAGGATACTGAACAGGCGGTTTTGAACCCCACCGCCTGCAAGGATGATCTGGGGCGCCTGCGTGTCGCGGCGGCCAGCTCGGTCGGCGACAGCGGCTTTGCCCGTTCCGAGGCGCTGATTGATGCAGGTGTTGATATCGTCGTTGTGGACACGGCCCATGGCCATTCGGCAGGCGTCATCGACGCGGTGAAGCGGATCAAGGCGCTGTCCTCCAAGGTGCAGGTCGTGGCAGGCAACGTCGCCACAGCCGCCGCAACCAAGGCGCTGATTGATGCTGGTGCGGATGCCGTGAAGGTCGGCATTGGTCCCGGCTCCATCTGCACCACACGTATGGTGGCGGGTGTCGGGGTGCCGCAGCTGACCGCGATCATGGATTGCGCAGGCGCTGCCGGTGATATTCCGATCATTGCCGACGGTGGCATCAAATTCTCCGGCGATTTTGCCAAGGCGATCGCGGCAGGGGCGTCCTGCGCGATGGTCGGTTCGATGATTGCGGGCACGGATGAGTCCCCCGGTGAGGTGATCCTGTATCAGGGGCGCTCGTTCAAATCCTATCGCGGGATGGGTTCGCTTGGCGCAATGGCGCGGGGGTCTGCGGATCGCTACTTCCAGAAGGATGCGGCCAGCGACAAGCTGGTGCCGGAGGGCATCGAAGGGCAGGTGGCCTATAAAGGCTCGGCCGGCGCGGTGATCCATCAGCTGGTTGGCGGGTTGCGGGCCGCCATGGGCTACACCGGCTGTGCCACGGTCGACGAGATGCGCAAGAACTGCGAATTTGTTCGCATCACCGGCGCTGGTCTGAAGGAAAGCCACGTTCATGACGTGCAGATCACCCGCGAAAGCCCGAACTACCGTATTGGCTGAGCCAGCCAGGGAGATCCCCCGATGACCATCGTCGCCATGACCAACCGCCATCACCCAGAGGCCGGGGTATGACCCCGGCTGCCCGCCGTCAGGCCGCGATTGAGATCCTTGATCAGATCCTGACGGGACAGCCTGCCGAGAAAGAACTGACGGCCTGGGCGCGGCGGAGCCGGTTTGCGGGGTCCAAGGACCGGGCAGCGGTGCGGGATCATGTTTTTGACGCGCTGCGCAGCCTGCGGTCCTATGCAGCCCTTGGTGGTGGCGGTGGTGCTGCACCCGTCTCTGACGGCAATGCGACCGGTCGACAGCTGATGCTGGGGGCTCTGCGCGCAGAAGAGGTTGATCCGGCCGATATCTTCACCGGCGTGGGCCACGCACCGGCGCCGCTGGACGCCGCCGAACAGGCGCTGTTGCAGACCGCGCCGCAGATGGGGCAGGCTGAAGAGCTGAACATGCCCGACTGGCTCTGGCCTGCATTTGAAGCCAGCCTTGGCAGCGCCGCCGAGACTGCGGCACGCGCATTGCAGGAGCGGGCCCCGGTGCATCTGCGCGTCAACCGCAGCCATCCTGATCAGGCCGCAGCGATTGCGCGGCTGGCGGAAGAGGGCATCCTTGCTGAACCACATCCGGCGGCGGCCACGGCCCTCTGTGTGACCGAAGGCGCTCGCAAGCTGCGCAACAGCGATGCCTACACAAACGGATTGGTCGAGTTGCAGGACGCCGCAAGCCAGGCGGTGATCGAAGCACTGCCGCTGGCGGATGGCCTGCGCGTCCTTGATTTCTGCGCAGGCGGCGGCGGCAAGAGCCTGGCCATGGCGGCCCGGGCCAGTCTGGATGTCTTTGCCCATGACATCGCGCCTCAGCGGATGAAGGATCTCCCGACCCGTGCTGCGCGTGCCGGAGCCGCCATCACGTTGCTCGCGCCCGGTGACGTGGAAGCCCGCGCGCCCTTTGATCTGGTGCTCTGCGACGCGCCCTGTTCCGGCTCCGGCTCATGGCGGCGTGCGCCCGAGGGCAAGTGGCGGCTCACGCAGGAGAAACTGGATGAGCTCTGCGGGATCCAGGCGCAGATCCTCAGCGATGCCAGCCAGTTGGTCGGCGCAGGCGGTGTGCTGGCCTATGCGACCTGCTCGATGCTGGATGTGGAAAACCGCGCGCAGGTGGATCGGTTTTTGGCCGAGAATCCGGGTTGGCAGTTGCAACAGGATCACGGCTGGCAGGTCCACAATGGAACCGACGGTTTCTATGTTGCCGTGATGGTCCGTTTGGGCGACGATTGACCACGCTATATGCAAGCCATACGCTGCATTCTTAACGCAGTTTTAACTTAATTCGTCTCGATATAAGCAGATCAATTCATCGAGGGAGCCGCAATGAACGGTCGCCAAGCTTCACCCGTTCCCCAATTGCGCGTCTACACGCCAGAACACGCTCGTCTGGCGGCGGTCTTGCTGTTGTCGGCCATGGTCATCACGGCGCCCTGGCTGCTACAGACCCCGGACTGGATCACCCGCGGGCTGGTCACGGTTGGCCTGACGCTGATTGCGGTGGCCCTGATGATGCTGATACAGGCCCGCACACGTCTGCGCGCGCGGGCGGTGGCGACAGCGCTTCTTACCGGCTTTATCGACAAGGATGCGACCGCAACCTTCGTTTGTGACGATGACGGTATGATCCATGCATCGAACGGGGCCGCGCGCAAGCGTTTTGCCGATGTTGATACCGAAACGCTGGCAGGGACGCTGCGGTCCATCCTGGCCAATCCTTCGGCCGTGCTCTTTCGGATGCAGAGCCGCGCGCGTGTCGATGGCGCGGCGCGCGAGGATATCGTGACACGACGCGGCCATGTGCGGCTGGCGGTCCATCAGATGCAGGGCGGCAGCTTCCTGTGGCGGGTCGAAGAAATCACCGATCGTCCAACAACCAGCCGTGGCGCCGATGCGGTGCCGATCCCGATGCTGACCATTGGCCGGACCGGCGCCGTCCTGTTCATGAATGAAGCCGCGCGCAGCCTGATTGGGGAACGGGTCAAATCCACTGATCGTCTTTTCCCCTCGCTGCCGGTGCTGTCCGGGCAGATCAACACGATGAGCACCAAAAGCGGGCTGATCGAGGTTCTGGTCTGCGAGAAGAACCGCAGCCAGGGTCGGAGCGAACTGTATTTTCTGCAGCTGGATGCCAGCGAAGCCTCAGTCGGTCAGGCCTCGCTCGAGAGCTTGCCGGTGCCCTTCGTCAAGGTGGATCCCAAGGGAACATTGCTTTCGGCGAATAAAATGGGGATGCACCTGCTTGGTATCAGCTCCTGCGGCAACCTGAATATCGGCCAGCTGATGGATGGACTTGGCCGTCCGATGTCGGACTGGCTGCGCGATACCGCCGAGGGTCAGGCCTCGCATAAATCCGAATTCCTGCGTCTCACCCGCCGTGACAAGGAAGTCTTTGTTCAGGTGACACTCACCCGTGTGATCGAAGAGGGTGAGACCGTTCTGATTGCGGTCTTGAACGATGCCACCGAGCTGAAGACGCTTGAGGCGCAGTTCGTTCAAAGCCAGAAGATGCAGGCGATTGGTCAGTTGGCCGGCGGTGTGGCGCATGATTTCAACAACCTGCTGACAGCCATCTCCGGGCATTGCGACCTGCTGCTGCTGCGGCACGATCAGGGCGACCAGGATTTCGGCGACCTGATCCAGATCCACGAGAATGCCAACCGCGCGGCCGCTCTGGTCAGCCAGCTCCTGGCCTTCTCACGCAAGCAGACGCTGCAGCCCGAAGTGCTGGATGTTCGCGATACCCTGTCGGATCTGACCCATCTTCTGAATCGCTTGGTTGGTGAGAAGGTGACATTGACGCTCAGCCATGATCCGGTGATGCGGTCGATCCGCGCCGACAAACGGCAGCTGGAGCAGGTGCTGATGAACCTGGTGGTGAACGCACGTGATGCGATGCCACAGGGCGGCGAGATCCGTATCGAGACCGAAGCGGTGGTTCTGGATGAACCGCTGGAGCGCAACCGTGCGGTGGTCCCCGCCGGTGACTGGGTCACAGTCAAAGTCTCCGACGAAGGTGTCGGTATCGCGCCGGATAAGCTGCAGAAGGTGTTCGAGCCGTTTTATACCACCAAACGGACAGGTGAGGGGACCGGTCTGGGTCTCTCAACCGCCTATGGGATTATCAAACAGACGGGCGGCTACATCTTTGTCGACTCGATCAAGGATCAGGGGACTCAGTTCACTCTGTTCTTCCCTGTCAACACGCAGCCCGAACCAGAAGCCACAGTCACCGTGAACCCAGCTGCCAAACCGGTTGCGGCACAGCACGGCGAGGGGGTTGTTCTGCTGGTCGAAGACGAAGCGCCGGTGCGGGCCTTTGCCTCGCGGGCTCTGCGGATGCGCGGCTATACGGTTCTCGAAGCCGAATCCGCTGAGGACGCGCTGCGCACGCTCGAAGATCCGGGTCTGACCGTTGATGTCTTTGTCACCGATGTGGTGATGCCGGGAATGGATGGGCCAAGTTGGGTGCGTGAGGCGCTGAAGACACGGCCCGACACCCGCGTCGTCTTTGTCTCGGGCTACGCCGAGGGGGCCTTTGGCGAGGCAGAGCCATCGGTGCCGAACTCGGTGTTCCTGCCCAAACCCTTCTCGCTGAACCAGCTGACCGAAACCGTCCATGAGCAGCTACACTAGGCAGTCCCCCCGGAGCGGCCCGGGGTGGCGTCTGCCGCCCCTTTTGGCCGGTCGCCCGCGTGTCTTAGGTCAGGCTGTCATAAAGGTCGAACTCCGCCGCGCGTTTACGTCGGACAATCTCCAGCGCTGCCTCGCTTGGGCGTAACTGCGCTTTCGGGCTGACATTCAGTCTGGGCAGGTCGATGCGGGTCTGTAGCCGCTCCTGTAGAAATGACTGCAGAGTCTCTGGGGCCTCGTAGCGAAACAGATGAGTGACCGCGCAGCCATTGGGCTGCGGCTCGAGGAATTTCGCCTGGCTGCCGACGTCGGCATGGGCTGGCGGCTTGCCCTTGCAGGCGTCTCGCAGAAAATCGTCAAAACTGATGGTTTGGGTGCTGTTGGGATGATCGCGCAGATCGTCGCGCTGACGAAACCGGTACCAGCTGCCCAGCCAGCTGACAGGTTCACGCATGACGGCAATCAGCTCCATCTCCGCGTCACAGACCTTTGCCAGCATCGGGCGAATCCAGCGATTGTAGCGATAGACCGGCGCATGTTTCAGCTGCGGCGGATTGGCAAACACCATGTCGGCACGGCTGGCCAGAGCGGCGTGATAAGCGGTTGTCCCGGTTTTGGGCACGCTCAGCAGAGCCAGCCGTTCCTTGAAAAAGATGAGCATAGCGTGAAATTTCCGCAGCAAATGATCGGTGTCTCCCTTGGATAACACTCTCTTAACCCTCTTGGCCACCAGATCGGTATGGGAGTGATCATGTAAGATTTCCGTTGCAATGTTCTCTTTTTGATCTCATATAGAACAAGGGGCGAACAAAGCAGTGATTGCCGCCCGGTCGCGGGTGTGACACATAGAAAGGGACAAGGGACTATGGCGGATCTTTTGACCATGAAAGACAATAAGAAGAGCGGCGACAAACAAAAGGCGCTGGACAGCGCTCTGGCGCAGATTGAGCGGCAGTTTGGCAAGGGCTCGATCATGAAGCTGGGCGATGGTAATCCCCTGGCCGAGATTGAGGCCTCTTCAACGGGATCGTTGGGGCTGGACATTGCGCTTGGCATTGGCGGTCTGCCGATGGGCCGCATTATCGAGATTTACGGTCCCGAAAGCTCGGGCAAGACAACACTGACTCTGCACTGCATTGCAGAGCAGCAGAAGAACGGTGGCGTCTGCGCCTTTGTGGATGCGGAACATGCGCTGGACCCGCAATATGCGGCGAAACTGGGTGTTGACCTTGATGAGCTGCTGATCTCGCAGCCCGACACCGGCGAACAGGCCCTGGAAATCACGGACACTCTGGTGCGGTCCGGCGCGGTGAACATGGTGATCGTGGACTCCGTGGCAGCCCTCACTCCGAAATCGGAGCTGGAAGGC
This sequence comes from Phaeobacter sp. A36a-5a, assembly GCF_037911135.1. Classification (NCBI taxonomy): domain Bacteria; kingdom Pseudomonadati; phylum Pseudomonadota; class Alphaproteobacteria; order Rhodobacterales; family Roseobacteraceae; genus Phaeobacter; species Phaeobacter bryozoorum. The sequence goes on from NZ_JBBLYU010000001.1 coordinate 1,380,422, forward strand.
GACATGGGCGACAGCAATGTGGGCGTCCAGGCTCGCCTGATGAGCCAGGCGATGCGCAAGCTGACCGGCTCTATCAGCCGCTCCAAATGTATGGTGATCTTCATCAACCAGATCCGCATGAAGATCGGTGTGATGTTCGGCTCGCCGGAAACAACAACCGGTGGTAACGCACTGAAATTCTACTCCTCGGTGCGTCTGGACATCCGCCGCATCGGCGCGATCAAGGACCGTGACGAGGTGGTCGGCAACGCAACCCGCGTCAAGGTCGTGAAGAACAAGGTGGCGCCTCCGTTCAAACAGGTTGAATTCGACATCATGTATGGCGAAGGCATCTCCAAGATGGGCGAACTGCTGGATCTGGGCGTAGCGGCTGGTGTTGTCGCGAAATCCGGGGCCTGGTTCTCCTATGGTGATGAACGGATCGGGCAGGGGCGTGAAAACGCCAAGACATACCTGCGGGAGAACCCCCATATCGCCTATGATATTGAGGATAAGATCCGCGCGGCGCACGGGCTGGAGTTCCACCGTCCTGACGGCGCCGATGACGATATTCTGGAAGCCTGACACAAGGCTGATGACGCCTCTTGCCGGGTGATGCAGAGGGCAGCGGTTGCTCGATAAACACCGGCGCAGGCTGAAAAATCTGATCAAATCAGGGCGTGGATCACTCCGCGCCCTTTTTCATGCGGGTTTCACGGCGCCTTTCCGCACCGCAGCGCTGGACAGGCTCACTGGGGCCGGATACATCTTCCCGAACCGCTGAGACAGCCAGCCGAGAGATCCCGATTATGCCGACGCTCAATGATATTCGCTCCACCTTCCTGAACTACTTTGCCAAACAGGGGCATGAGGTGGTTGACTCCAGCCCTCTGGTGCCCCGCAACGACCCGACCCTGATGTTCACCAACTCGGGCATGGTGCAGTTCAAGAACTGCTTTACCGGCGTGGAAACCCGCGACTACAAACGCGCGACCACAGCGCAGAAATGCGTGCGCGCCGGCGGCAAGCACAACGACCTCGACAACGTCGGGTATACCGCGCGCCACCACACGTTTTTCGAGATGCTCGGCAACTTCTCCTTTGGCGACTATTTCAAGCATGAAGCGATCCCCTTTGCCTGGGAGCTGATCACCAAGGAATTCGATATTCCGAAGGACCGGCTCTACACCACCGTCTATCACACCGATGACGAAGCCTTTGAGATCTGGAAAAAGATGGGTGTGCCGGAGGAGCGGATCATCCGCATCGCGACCTCTGACAACTTCTGGCAGATGGGCGACACCGGTCCCTGCGGTCCCTGCACCGAGATCTTCTACGACCACGGCGACCACATCTGGGGCGGCCCTCCGGGCTCGCCGGAGGAAGACGGCGATCGTTTCATCGAGATCTGGAACCTCGTGTTCATGCAGAACGAGAAATTCGCCGATGGCTCAATGGTCGATCTTGAGATGCAGTCCATCGACACCGGTATGGGTTTGGAGCGGATCGCGGCGTTGCTCCAGGGCACCCATGACAACTATGAAACGGATCTGTTCAAGTCGCTGATCGAGGCGTCCGCGAACGCGACGAATACCGACCCATTCGGGGATCACAACGTGCATCACCGGGTGATCGCGGACCACCTGCGCTCCTGCTCCTTCCTGATTGCCGAAGGCGTGCTGCCGTCGAACGAAGGTCGCGGTTACGTGCTGCGCCGGATCATGCGCCGGGCGATGCGTCACGCCTCGCTTCTGGGCGCCACCGATCCGGTGATGCACAAGCTGGTGCCGTCGCTGGTGCAGAAGATGGGTGCCGCCTATCCTGAGCTTGGCCAAGGCCAGGCGCTGATCGAAGAGACCTTCGAGCAGGAGGAAACCCGCTTCCTCAAAACGCTGGACCGTGGCCTGAAACTGCTGGACGAAGCCTCCGTCGATCTGGGCAAGGGCGACGTCCTACCGGGTGAGACTGCGTTCAAGCTCTATGACACTTATGGCTTCCCGCTCGACCTCACTCAGGACGCCCTGCGCGCCAAGGAGATCGAGGTCGATACCGATGGCTTCGATGCGGCGATGAAGGAGCAGAAGGAGAAATCCCGCGCGGGCGGTATTGGCCTGGGCGAAGCGGCGGATGTGAAGGTCTATTTCGACATTGTTGACGCAGTTGGTGCCACCGACTTTCTGGGTTATGAGACCGAGAAGGCTGAAGGCCAGATCATGGCCATGGTCAAGGACGGTGCTCAACTCCAAACCGCCGCTATGGGCGACACGGTGCAGATCATCCTGAACCAGACGCCGTTCTACGGTGAAAGCGGCGGTCAGGTTGGCGACAGTGGCGTCCTGACCGTTGAGGGCGGTGCAGCCCGCATCACCGACACCAAGAAAGTAGAGGGGCTGTTTCTGCACATCGCCGAGGTGACCGAGGGCGACATCGCCGTCGGGCAGGGTGCTGCGATGGAAGTGGATCATGACCGCCGCAGCAAGATCCGCGCCAACCACTCGGCCACCCACCTGCTGCACGAGGCGCTGCGCAACGCGCTTGGCGAGCATGTCGCGCAGAAGGGCTCGCTCAATGCTGCGGACCGGCTGCGCTTCGACTTCAGCCATAACAAGGCGATGAGCGCAGAGGAACTGACCAAAGTCGGCGCCGAGGTGAACGATTTCATTCGTCAGAACACGCCGGTTTCGACCCGGATCATGACCCCGGATGATGCGCGTGCGCTGGGTGCACAGGCGCTGTTTGGCGAGAAATACGGCGAAGAGGTCCGCGTTGTCTCCATGGGCCGCGCAGCGACGGGTAAGGGTCAGGACGGCGATACCTATTCGATTGAGCTGTGCGGTGGCACCCATGTGAAGCAGACCGGTGACATCGGCACCTTTGTCATTCTGGGCGATAGCGCCTCCTCAGCCGGCGTGCGCCGGATCGAGGCGCTGACCGGTGCGGCAGCGGTGCAGCATCTGGAGCGTGAAGCAGGCCGTATGGCCGAGGTTGCAGGCGTCCTGAAGGCCCAGCCGGCCGAAGTCATGGACCGGCTGAAAGCCTTGATGGATGAACGCAAGGCGCTGCAGAACGAGGTGTCCCAGCTGAAACAGCAGGTCGCCATGGGCGGCGGCGCGGCAGGCGGATCCGCAACCAAGGAAATCGGCGGTAAAACCTTCCTCGGGCAGGCGCTGGAAGGCGTCTCTGGCAAGGATCTTCGCGGGTTGATAGATGCCCACAAGCAAAAGATCGGCTCAGGCGTGATCCTGTTGATTGCCAATGATGACGGCAAGGTCGCGGTCGCCGCGGGTGTCACCGACGATTTGACCGGCGAGATCTCTGCCGTAGATGTGCTGAAAGCGGCGGTTCCGGCTGTTGGCGGCAAGGGCGGCGGTGGTCGTCCCGATATGGCGCAGGGCGGCGGCAAGGATTTCTCCGGCGCCGAAGAGGCGATCAAGGCGGCCGAGGCGCTGCTGGCAGGCTGACCAACTGGTCAAAAAAACCTTGGTCTTTCCCGCAATCTGCCTAAGCTGCCGGGAAGATCATCACCAAAGGAGGCTCAGATGCCCGCACTCTGGATTGCGCATGTTACCGTCACCGATGCCGAGGCCTACGGCAAATACGCCGAGCTGGCGGGACCGGCCGTTGCCAAACACGGAGGGCAGTTCATTGCCCGTGGCGGTCGGTTTGTACAGCTGGAAGGCAAGGAACGCCCGCGCAATGTGGTAGCCCGCTTTCCCAGCGTCGATGCGGCGGTGGATTGCTACAACAGCCCAGAATACCAGGAGGCGCTGAGCCATGCGCGCGACGCCTCCGAGCGGGAGCTGATGGTGGTCGAAATCACCGAATGAGTGCGACATACCTGCGCGTCGGATCCCCTAAGGGACGATGCCGCCAGGAACGATGAAAGAGCGGCTTCTGGCCGCTCTTTTTTCATTTGCGCCAGCCCGGCCGGTCGATCAATACGGATCGCGTGGCGCGCGGTTGTCCGACAGTGACGGCTGGCGCTGCTGAACAAGCTGCTCAATCGCCTCGGCCAGATGGATCTCCTGAATATGGGCGTCTCCTGCGGCCACCCGGACACGATGGGCGGTGATCATCACATCGGCGTGGGAGCATCCCATTGGCGGTTCGAATTTATAGCAGGCAAGCTCGATCAGAAGCCCCATCGGGTCCTTGAAGTAGATCGAATCCATAAATCCCCGATCCTTTGGTCCTGAATGCCCGATGCCGCGTTCGTCCAGCCGCTCGACCGCCTGGGCAAATGTCGCCTTTGAGACGTTGAAAGCCAGATGATGGACGCATCCCGGCTCCGTCGGGGTGCGGCGACGGTCAGCTGTACGGTGCTTGTTGGTGAAGACGGTGATCAGGCGCCCATCGCCGGGATCAAAATAGAGATGCCCCTCGTCCGGGTCATCCAGATTGGGCTGGTCAAAGATGAAGGGCATCCCAAGGACACCTTCCCAGAAATCAATGGATGTCTGCCGGTCAGCGCCGGTCAAGGTGATGTGGTGGACGCCTTGAACCTGTAGCTTGCGCATGCTGTCTCTCCCTGGTTAAACGCCTGATTTTGCAAAGGGTAGCACGCAGGCGGCAGATAGCAAAAAGGCCGCCCATATTGCCGGGCGGCCTTTGTTTTTTCCAGCTGAACTGTCAGGATCAGGCGTTGGCGCGGGCCATCCGCTTGCGCTCATGCGGATCCAGGTAGCGTTTGCGCAGACGCACGGAGTTCGGGGTTACCTCTACCAGCTCGTCATCGTCGATATAGGCAATCGCCTCTTCCAGCGAGAGCTTCATCGGCGTGGTCAGACGTACGGCATCATCGGTGCCGGAGGCGCGGACGTTGGTCAGCTTCTTGCCCTTCAGCGGGTTCACTTCCAGATCATTGTCGCGGCTGTGCTCGCCGATGATCATGCCGGTATACACGTCTTCCTGTGCGCCGATCATCATCTTGCCGCGCTCTTCGAGGTTCCACAGGGCGTAGGCCACCGAGGTGCCGTTCTCCATGGAGATCAGAACACCAGCGCGACGGCCGGGAATGGACCCTTTGTGCGGGGTCCAGCCGTGGAACACACGGTTCAGAACGCCGGTGCCGCGGGTGTCGGTCAGAAACTCGCCGTGATAGCCGATCAGACCGCGGGAGGGGACATGCGCGATGATGCGGGTCTTGCCAGCGCCTGCGGGCTTCATCTCGACCAGTTCACCCTTGCGGTGGCCGGTGAGTTTCTCGATCACAACGCCGGAGTATTCATCGTCAACGTCGATGGTGGCCTCTTCGACGGGCTCCATGCGAACGCCGTCTTCTTCCTTGAACAGGACCTGAGGGCGCGAGATCGACAGCTCGAAGCCTTCGCGGCGCATGTTTTCGATCAGAACACCCATCTGAAGTTCGCCGCGACCGGCCACCTCAAACGCTTCACCACCGGGGGTGTCGGAGATTTGGATCGCGACGTTGGATTCTGCTTCCTTCATCAGGCGATCACGGATCACACGGGACTGAACCTTTTTGCCATCGCGACCGGCCAGTGGGCTGTCGTTGATGCCAAAGGTCACGGTGATGGTCGGCGGATCAATCGGCTGGGCGGGCAGCGCCTCGGTCACCGAAGTATCCACCAGCGAGTCGGCCACGGTGGCCTTGGTCATCCCCGCGATGGAGACGATATCGCCGGCCTCCGCCACGTCGATGGCCTGCTGACCGAGGCCACGGAACGCCAGCACTTTTGTGCAGCGGAAATTCTCGATCAGCTCACCGTCACGGCTCAGCGCCTTGAGGCTGTCGCCAGCCTTCAGGGTGCCGGATTCAACGCGACCGGTCAGAATACGGCCCATGAAGGGATCCGCGCCCAGCGTGGTTGCCAGCATACGGAAAGGCTCGCCTTTTTGCTCGATCTGTTTTGGGGCAGGGACGTGTTTGACGATCAGGTCAAACAGCGCAGAAAGATCCTTGCGCGGGCCGTCCAGCTCCATGTCGGCCCAACCGGCGCGACCGGAGGCATACATGGACGGGAAATCCAGCTGATCATCATCTGCACCAAGGTTGGCAAAGAGGTCGAAACACTGATCCAGCGCGCGGTCAGGCTCGCCGTCGGGCTTGTCGACCTTGTTCACAACCACGATCGGGCGCAGGCCGAGGGCCAGCGCCTTGGAGGTCACGAATTTGGTCTGCGGCATCGGGCCTTCGGCGGCGTCAACCAGCAGCACCACCCCGTCGACCATCGACAGGATCCGCTCGACCTCGCCGCCGAAATCGGCGTGGCCGGGAGTGTCGACGATGTTGATCCGGGTGCCATTCCACTCCACCGAAGTGGCCTTGGCCAGAATTGTGATGCCCCGCTCGCGTTCCAGATCGTTGCTGTCCATGGCGCGTTCCGCCACAGCCTGGTTTTCGCGGAAGGCGCCGGATTGTTTCAGAAGCTCATCAACCAGGGTGGTTTTCCCGTGGTCCACGTGAGCAATGATCGCAATGTTGCGCAGGTCCATGACGTCAGCCTTTGTAAGGAAGTTGACGCGCGCATAGCGTGATCGTTGGCCAAAGACCAGAGGAAATACATCTTTTTGCGCGCGCAGGAGCGATCCTGTGGGTCGTCCGGCGGCGTGCGGCCATTCGGTGACGCGCCGGTTGCGCCGTCAGTGGCCGGTTGTGCTGGAGAACAGATGGATCACCAGAATCCCGGCAAGGATCAACAGCAGCCCCAGAACCGCTGGCAGATCAAGCCGTTGGCCAAAGACGACCCAGCCAATGATGGCGATGAGGAAAATCCCGAGGCCGGACCAGATCGCGTAGACAATCCCGACGGGCATGTGGCGCAGCGTCAGGGCCATCAGATAGAAGGCCAGCCCGTAGCCGACCACCACTAGCAGTGACGGGCCAAGCCGGGTGAACTGCTGACTGGCCTGTAGCGCAGTGGTGCCAATGGTCTCTGCCGCAACCGCCAGCACAAGATAGAGATAATGGAGTGGCATGATCAGGCCTCCGCTGAGGATGGGCTGCGCGCGGAACCAGCCCGCGCAGCGCCGGGGTCAGGCGCTGGTATTTTCGGCAAACCATGGAGCGACAGCGGCGCGCACATGGTCCCAGACCACCGGTGCCCCACGGGCGACCTTGTGGCCGACACGGGCCTCCAGCTGCTCCAGCGTGACATTATACGCGCGCCAGCTGCCGCCGCCTGACATCAGGTTCAGCAGCACAGGCTGTACCCGGTCAATCGCCTTGGCATAGATCGCTTCGGGGCTTTCGGCGGCTTCGAATTCCGTCCAGATACGGTGAAAGACCTCGCCCTGCGCGGCGGGCAACAGGCCGAAAATCCGTTCTGCGGCGGCTTGTTCATTGGCGGCAATCGCGGCCTGTTCAGCCTCCGACAGGGTTGCGTGGATCGGCACATCGCCCGCGTCGATCTCCACGATGTCATGCAGCATCAGCATCTGCAGCACCCTGGCCATGTCGACGGGCGCGTGGCTGTGCTGGGCCAGCACCCAGGCATAAAGCATGATATGCCAGCTGTGCTCGGCTGAGTTTTCGCGGCGACTGCCATCGGCAAGCGTCGTTGCCCGCAGGACCGTCTTCAGTCCGTCGACCTCATTTAGGAAGCTGAGAGGTGCGGTGAGCGCATCCTGTGGCTGCAAGCCTTCCAGGCAGGCGACGGCGTGGTGAAATACCTCGGGAAAGGCGTCCTGCAGGGCCGCAGCGCGTCCGCCAAAGAGATTGCCGCGCACCACCTCGATATGTGCCGCAGGCACATCTTCGTTGTAGAGCGTCTGGAAAATCGGCTGGCAGTGGTCAATCCGCTTTGCCCATTGGGCGTCAGGTGTCTGGCTGGCCTCGAACTCGCGCCAGAGCCCATGCAGAAAAGCTGATTGATCGGCTGGCAGGAGCGAGAACAGCCGGGTTGCGGCCACCGCTTCAGCGCTGGCAACCGCCTCCCAGTCAACATCCCCATCAATCGGGTGATCGCCTGCGTCGATCTCGACGAGATCATGCAGCAAAAGCATCTGTACGACCCGTTCAACCGAGACATCAGCAGGCGCAAACGGGGCCAGCACCAGCGCATAAACCGCCAGGTGCCAGCTGTGTTCGGCGGAGTTTTCGCAGCGTGAGCCATCCAGGATCAGGTTTTGACGCTCCACGCGGCGCAGCTTGTCCGCCTCCAGCAAGAAACGGAACTGGCTGGCAAGCCGCGTCGATTGGTCAGTCATTCTCTGGGGCCCTGGATGCGATCTTGGCCTTGGCGGCGTTGACCTTGCTGTTGAGAAAGGCACGCGCTTTGCGCTCGGCAAGGCGGACCCGCATTTCAGTGAGGAAGGCTTCCTCAAGCGACTGGGACGCTGCTCCCAGAACCTCGCTCACCTCCATGTAAAGGCGCTCTTCGCCAGTGGCGTCCTGAACCTTCAGCGTGTCGGCGGCCAGTTTCTGGGCCAGCGTCTCGATCGTGCTCATCAGCGGGAGCTTTCTGTCAGCCGCCGTTTCACATAGTCGGAGACATTGCTGATCATCGGATCCATATAAGGGTCCTGGAAGAAGTGATCGGCGCCTTCAACTTCGGTATGGGTTATGGTGATCCCCTTCTGCTCGTGCAGCTTGTTCACCAGGTTTACTGTATCGGCGGGCGGCGCCACGCGGTCTGCGGTGCCATTGATGATCAGACCTGAGGAGGGGCAGGGCGCCAGAAACGAGAAGTCATACATATTCGCTGGCGGTGCCACCGAGATGAAGCCGGTGATTTCCGGGCGGCGCATCAACAGCTGCATACCGATCCAGGCCCCAAAGGAAAAACCGGCGACCCAGCAATGTTTGGAGTTGTTGTTCATCGACTGGAGGTAATCCAGCGCCGATGCCGCGTCGGACAATTCGCCAACACCCTGATCATATTCGCCCTGCGAGCGGCCAACGCCGCGGAAATTGAACCGCAGAACCGTAAAGCCCATGTTGTAGAACGCATAATGCAGATTGTAGACGACCTTGTTGTTCATCGTGCCGCCGAACTGCGGATGCGGATGCAGAACGATGGCAATCGGGGCGTCTTTTTCTTTTTGCGGGTGATAGCGGCCTTCCAGGCGGCCTTCGGGTCCGGGGAAAATGACCTCAGGCATGGGTGGGTGGATCCTACTCTTATTTTCGGGGATGCCGACTGGAATACTTGACGAATTCCGTAAGGCACCTTAGAACGGTTCTAATTGATGGCAGAGGTCAAGTTTCGCTGCCGTCTCGCTGAGATACGCATTGCAGCGTTCAAGGTCAATCTTTTCGCTGTGCCGCCTGGGTCGGAGGATTTGAAAATATGAAACTTTCGACCAAGGGACGCTATGCAATGGTGGCGCTGGCAGATATCGCCTTGCAGCCGGAGGGCAGTCTGGTGGTGTTGGGCGATATCTCCAAACGTCAGGATATTTCGCTGCCCTATCTGGAGCAGCTGTTTGTGAAGCTGCGTCGGAGCGGGCTTGTGGTCTCTGTGCGCGGTCCGGGTGGGGGCTACCGTCTTGCGCATCCGCCCTCTGACATTCGCATCGTCGATGTGCTGAGCGCAGTTGATGAAACGGTTGATGCGATGCACAAGGGCGCAGGCGCATCCGGTGCCTTGTCCGGGAGTCGCGCGCAATCGCTGACCAACCGCCTCTGGGAAGGGCTGAGCGCCCATGTCTATGTGTTCCTGCATCAGACCCGCCTGTCTGACGTTATCAAGAACGATCTGGCGCCATGTCCGGCGGTGCCCAGCCTGTTTGCGGTGGTCGACGACTGACGGCCCGAGATATCCGCCCCTCTAACCCCGGCGCGGCCTGCGCTGTTTCGTAGATTTAAGAACGCCCTCGTTATAGCATCCTGATGGGTGCGAGGGACAAGACAGAAGGATCCGCACCGCCGATGTCGCGTGTCTATCTTGACCATAACGCCACCACGCCGCTTTGCGATGCTGCAAAGGCCGCGATGGTTGCCGCGATGGAGGTTTGCGGAAATCCTTCTTCCGTTCACGCCGAAGGCCGTGCCGCCAAGGCGCTGGTTGAACGCGCGCGGGCGCAGATTGCCTCGGCTTTTGGGGCAGATGGCGCTGATATCGTGTTCACCTCCGGGTCGACAGAAGGGGCCGCGCTGGCAATGAGCGGCCGCGATCTGCATGGTGCAGCAGTTGAGCATGACGCCGTAAGATCCTGGTCTATCGAGGATTTGCAGGTTTCACCTGTTGGCGCTGTTGCGGTGATTGATCCGCAGCGCTCCTCCGTTCAATTGGCCAATTCTGAAACCGGCGTCATCCAGAAGCTGCCCGAAGGGCTGGCGGTGACCGATGCGACGCAGGCCTTCGGCAAGCTGCCTGTCGCCTTCAATTGGATGGGGGCCACGATGGCGCTGATCTCGGCGCATAAACTGGGCGGGCCAAAGGGCGTGGGCGCTGTGGTCCTGAAACGCGGAACCGATCTGGCGGCGCAGATCACCGGCGGCGGTCAGGAGATGGGGCGTCGCTCGGGCACGGAAAATGTCGTAGGGATCGCGGGGTTCGGAGCGGCCGCGGAAGCTGCGGCAAGGGCGCTGGCGGATGGTGTCTGGGAACGTGTGGCTGAGCTGCGCGACACAATGGAGGCCGCCCTTGCAGCGGGCAGCCCTGACACTATTTTTGTTGGGACATCAGCGGCGCGCCTGCCCAATACCAGTTGTTTTGCCACGCCGGGCTGGAAGGGCGAAACCCAGGTCATGCAGATGGATCTGGCCGGATTTGCCATTAGTGCCGGCAGCGCCTGTTCCAGCGGCAAGGTCCGCGCCAGCGCGGTGCTCACCGCCATGGGATATGACGAGTTAACCGCCCAGAGCGCCGTGCGCGTCTCGCTTGGGCCGAACACAACAGAAACGGATGTGCTGCGCTTTGCCGAAAGCTGGTGCGCCAAACAAAAGAAACATCGCGCCCGGGTGGCGTGAGTGCAGGAGATGACCATGACAGCATTGGATGATGTTCAGGTGAAAGAAGGCGTTGACCAGGAAACGGTCGATGCGGTCCGCGAGGTGGGCGGCGCCTATAAATACGGTTGGGAAACCGATATCGAGATGGAATACGCGCCCAAGGGCCTGACCACCGATATCGTGCGGCTGATCTCGGAAAAGAACGAGGAGCCGGAATGGATGCTGAACTGGCGGCTTGAGGCCTATGATCGCTGGCTTCAGAAGGAAGAGCCGACCTGGGCCATGGTGGATTACCCGGAAATCGATTTCCAGGACCAGTATTACTATGCCCGTCCGAAATCGATGGAGGTGAAGCCGAAATCGCTGGATGAGGTGGACCCAAAACTGCTCGCTACCTACGAAAAGCTCGGTATCCCTTTGAAAGAACAGATGATCCTTGCAGGCGTCGAGGGGGCTGAGAACATGCCCGCCGAAGGTCGCAAGGTCGCAGTTGACGCGGTGTTCGACTCCGTTTCGGTCGGCACCACCTTCCAGGCCGAACTGAAAAAGGCAGGCGTCATCTTCTGCTCGATCTCCGAAGCGATCCGCGAACACCCTGAGCTGGTAAAGAAATACCTCGGCACCGTGGTTCCGGTCTCCGATAACTTCTATGCCACACTGAACTCCGCGGTATTCTCTGACGGCTCCTTTGTCTATGTGCCGCCGGGTGTGCGCTGCCCGATGGAACTGTCGACCTATTTCCGCATCAACGCGGAAAACACCGGTCAGTTCGAGCGCACCCTGATCATTGCCGATAAAGGCAGCTATGTCAGCTACTTGGAAGGCTGTACTGCACCGGCCCGCGATATCGCGCAGCTGCACGCAGCCGTCGTGGAGATCATCATCGAAGAAGACGCCGAGGTGAAATATTCCACCGTCCAGAACTGGTATCCCGGTGATGAGAACGGCAAGGGTGGCATCTACAACTTCGTGACCAAACGCGCCGACTGCCGCGGTGACCGCGCTAAGGTGATGTGGACCCAGGTGGAAACCGGTTCTGCCGTGACCTGGAAATACCCCTCCTGCATTCTGCGCGGCGAGGAAAGCCAGGGCGAATTCTACTCGATCGCCATCGCCAACAACATGCAGCAGGCCGATACGGGCACCAAGATGATCCATCTGGGCAAAAACACGAAATCCCGCATCGTGTCCAAGGGGATCTCTGCCGGCAAGGCGCAGAACACCTATCGCGGGCTGGTGTCGATGCACCCGAAGGCCAAGAATTCGCGCAACTACACCCAATGCGACAGCTTGCTGATCGGTGACAAATGCGGGGCGCACACGGTTCCCTATATCGAGGTCAAGAACAACTCGTCGCGCGTGGAGCATGAGGCGACCACCTCCAAGGTAGATGACGACCAGCTGTTCTACTGCCGCCAGCGCGGCATGGACGAGGAAGAGGCGGTGGCCCTGGTGGTGAACGGCTTCTGCAAGGACGTGCTGCAGGCGCTGCCGATGGAGTTCGCCATGGAAGCGCAGCAGCTGGTTGCGATCTCGCTGGAAGGGTCTGTCGGGTAATGGCAGGCCCTTGGGCATCATCGCGAGGAAACAATAAAATGATCATCACAACCACCAACTCCGTCGAAGGCTACCAGATCGCCGAATATAAGGGCATCGTGGTGGGCGAGGCGATCATGGGCGCCAATGTGGTGCGCGATGTCTTTGCCTCGATCACAGACATCGTCGGCGGCCGCTCCGGTGCCTATGAAAGCAAGCTGCAGGACGCGCGCGAAACCGCGCTGGCAGAGCTGGAAGACCGTGCGCGGGCCAAGGGCGCAAATGCGGTTGTCGGCGTCGACCTGGATTACGAGGTGGTAGGCCAGTCCATGTTGATGGTCTCTGCCAGTGGAACAGCCGTAGTGATCGGCTAAGGAATTCGCCCTTCGGGGCACAGAAACAACCGGGGCGCTGCTCCGAAGAGATATAAACGAGGAAAAAATGCTCGAAATCAAAAACCTGCACGTCAAACTTGAAGAAGAGGACAAACAGATCCTCAAAGGTGTCAACCTGACCGTTGAGGCTGGCAAGGTACATGCCATCATGGGGCCGAACGGCTCTGGCAAATCGACCCTCTCTTATGTGCTGTCCGGTCGCGATGGCTATGAGGTCACCGACGGCGCGGCGACGCTGGCTGGCGAAGATCTGCTGGACATGGAGCCGGAAGAGCGCGCCGCCGCAGGTGTGTTCCTCGCGTTCCAATACCCGGTCGAGATCCCAGGTGTCGGCAATATGACCTTCCTGCGCACTGCCGTAAACGCGCAGCGCAAGGCGCGTGGCGAAGACGAGCTGAGCGCCTCCGACTTTCTGAAGGAAGTGCGGGCCAAGGCAAAGACCCTGAAAATCGACGCCGATATGCTGAAGCGACCGGTCAACGTCGGCTTCTCCGGCGGCGAGAAAAAGCGTAACGAAATCCTACAGATGGCGATGCTTGAGCCCAAAATGTGCATCCTCGATGAGACCGATTCCGGTCTGGATGTCGATGCGATGAAACTGGTTGCTGAAGGTGTGAATGCCCTGCGCGACGAAGGCCGCGGCTTCTTGGTGATCACCCATTACCAGCGCCTGCTGGACCACATCAAACCCGACGTCGTTCACATCATGGCAGACGGCCGCATCGTCAAAACCGGCGGTCCCGAGCTGGCGCTGGAAGTCGAAAACAACGGGTATGCCGATATTCTGGCAGAGGGTGTGTAAATGGCCGCTCCTGAAAGAAAACAAAGCGAAACCGAGGCACGGTTGGCGGCGCTGACCATGCCGGAGGGGGGCTGTCTGGCCGAGGCGCGCCATGCGGCGTTGTCGCGGGTTCAGACACTGGGCCTGCCGAACCGCCGCGATGAATACTGGAAATACACCCGCCCGGACACGCTGACCGCCGCTGTGGCACCAAAGGCCGCAGTTTTTGATGCAGGCGAAGCACCGATGTTCAACGAATTTGATCGCATCAAGATCGTGTTCGTTGACGGTGTCTTTGATGCCGATGCCTCTGACGATCTGTCGCTGGAGGGCATCAGCATTGATCGCATCGCCGATATCTGTGACAAAGATATCCATTGGGCCAAGGATTTGTACGGCGTTCTTGAAGCGCGCGGACAGACGCCTGTTGCCCGCCCTCTGGCGGCGCTGAACACCGCATTTGCCAGCGATGGTGTCGCCATCCGTGTGACCGGCAGCCCGTCCAAACCGGTCAATCTGATCTACCGTCACGCGGCAGAAGAGTCAGACGCCATCCTGCATCACGTGATCCGTGTTGAAAGCGGGGCATCAGCGACCATTCTGGAAAACGGCCCGGCTGCATCTCGGTTCAACAAATGTATGGAAATCGACGTTGCCGACGGCGGGTCTCTGCATCTGGTGCGGGCGCAGGGGCGTGATCATGAGCGCCGGGCTGCAACGCATCTGTTTGCACGCCTCGGTACTGAATCCGTGTTCAAGGCATTCACCCTCACGGTAAACGGCGTGCTGACGCGCAATGAGGCGGTGATTGAACTGACCGGCGATGATGCGGTCGCGCATATCGCAGGCGCCTGTGTCGGTGATGGTGATTTCCACCACGATGACACCGTCTTCATCACCCATGATGCGGTGAACTGTGAGAGCCGCCAGGTTTTCAAGAAGGTTCTGCGCAATGGGGCAACCGGTGTTTTTCAGGGCAAGATCCTGGTCAAGGAAGGCGCGCAAAAGACTGATGGATATCAGATTTCTCAGTCTCTTCTGCTGGATGACGACAGCCAGTTTCTGGCCAAACCCGAGCTGGAAATCTACGCCGATGATGTGGCTTGTTCGCATGGCTCCACCTCAGGTGCGATCGATGAGGAGGGTCTGTTCTACCTGCGGTCGCGCGGCATTCCTCAGGCTGAAGCAACCGATCTCATGACCCTTGCCTTCCTTGCTGAAGCAGTTGAGGAGATCGAAGACGCCGATGTTGCGGCAAGCGTTGTGGACCGGCTGGAAGGCTGGCTGGCCCGGCGCCGCTGATGTCCGTCAGTCAGGACATCGTCGCCACCTACAGGGGGCCGCGCAGGGTTTATGCGCGGCGTCTTGCCATGGGACTGCGTGAAGATCGGCTGCTGGCCATGCTCATGGCCGGCTGCGCTCTGGCGTTCATTGCTCAGATGCCAGCTCGGGCGCGTGAGGCGCATCTGAGCGGGCAGGAGCTGAACATGCTGCTGGGCGGCTCGCTGCTGGCGCTGATCTTCATTGCGCCGCTGCTCCTCTACGGGGTGGCCTTTCTGGCGCATGGTGTCGCGCGGATCTTTGGCGGCTCTGGCGACAGCGCGCAGGCACGTCTGGCCTTGTTCTGGGCGTTCCTCGCGGCTGGTCCGCTGATGCTGTTGAACGGGCTTGTCGCTGGATTCATCGGCCCGGGGCTGGAGCTCAATCTGGTTGGCGGGCTATGGTTTGTGCTGTTCCTGTGGTTCTGGGGCAGCGGGATGGTTCAGGCGTATTGGGGCAAAGAATGATCCCTTATCAGTCACTTGCGGGCCTTACCTTCAGCGCTCCCACAGCGGCGGCGCGGGTTCTTCTGTCCGTTGACTGGCCGCGCCGGGTGCTTGTTCTTGCCTTGCTGTTGACGGCGGTTGTCAACACGATGATCCTTCAGCTCGCCGATCTGATCCTTCCGGGCAACATCGCGGTACTGGCCGCCATTCAACCCCTGTACTATGCTGGTGCGGTTTTTGCGCTGCATCTGGCCGTGACGGCGCTTCTGACCTGGACCGGTCGCTGGATTGGCGGCAAGGCGGAGTTCAGCGATATTCTGGCGGTCAATGTCTGGCTGAATGCCGTGCAGATCGCGCTGTTGGTGGCGGTGATGCTGCTGCATCTGGTGCTGCCGCTGGCGGCATCCTTGATCGCCTTGCTCGCGAATTTCATGATGCTGGCAATCTTTCTGCTGTTTATCAAGGAAGCGCATCAGTTTACATCCATCTGGCGGGCCATCGGCTCGGTTCTGATGTCGGCGGTTTTGATCGTCATTCTTCTCTCTCTGCTTTTGGGGGCGCAGGCCCCGGCACTACTGGGGCTTCCCGACCATGTATGACGTCCAAAAAATCCGCGCCGATTTTCCGATCCTGTCTCGTCAGGTGAATGGCAAACCGCTGACCTATCTGGACAATGGCGCATCTGCACAGAAGCCCCAGGTTGTAATTGACGCAATTACGTGCGCCTATTCTGAGGAATACTCAAACGTTCACAGGGGGTTGCACTATCTCTCTAATCTCGCGACCGAGAAATACGAAAGCGTTCGGGGCACCATTGCAAGGTTCCTGAATGCGGGCGACGAAAATACCATCGTCATGAACTCAGGGACCACGGAGGGGATCAACACGATCGCCTACGGCTGGGCCATGCCGCAGCTTCAGGCCGGGGATGAGATCATTCTCAGCGTGATGGAGCATCACGCAAATATCGTTCCCTGGCATTTCCTGCGTGAACGTCAGGGCGTGGTTCTGAAATGGGTGGAGACAGCAGCTGACGGAAGCCTCGATCCGCAGGCCGTGCTGGACGCAATCGGTCCAAAGACAAAGCTTATTGCAGTTACCCAATGTTCCAATGTCTTGGGCACCATCGTTGATGTGAAAACCATCTGCCATGAGGCCCGCCAGCGCGGCGTTGCGGTTCTGGTTGATGGCTCGCAGGGGGCGGTTCATCTGCCCGTGGATGTGCAGGATATGGGCTGTGATTTCTATGCGATTACCGGTCATAAGCTCTACGGGCCGTCCTCCTCCGGTGCCATCTACATTCGCCCGGAGCGCATGGCTGAAATGCGCCCCTTCATGGGTGGCGGCGACATGATCAAGGAGGTTGCCCGCGATCAGGTGATCTACAATGACGCTCCGATGAAATTCGAGGCTGGTACGCCCGGCATCGTACAGATGATCGGACTGGGTGTTGCGCTGGATTACATGATGGCTATCGGCATGGAGAATATCGCAGCGCATGAGGCGGCGATCACCGCCTATGCCAGCGAACGGCTGAACGGTCTGAACTGGGTCAATATCCAAGGTCAAGCCGCTGACAAGGCTGCTATTTTCAGCTTCACACTGGAAGGCGCGGCACATGCACATGACATCTCGACCATTCTCGACAAGAAGGGTGTCGCGGTACGCGCGGGACAACATTGCGCCGGACCGCTGATGGATCACCTTGGCGTTGCGGCGACCTGTCGTGCGTCCTTTGCCATGTATAACACCAAGGACGAGGTCGACGTGCTGATCGACGCCCTGGAACTGGCCCACGATCTATTTGCCTAGCATCCGTCGCAACATGTTGCCCAGCTTCTGAAACGTCACCCGGCCGGGTGACGTTTTTTTTACTGCTTATGCAGATGCAAGATGTGAAGGCTGCTGGAAAAGTGCCCGAAACGATCACCCGTGTTGCAGAAAGCCCCGGTTGCCTCAACATCAGGCTGTGACGCGCCCGATGCAGGATCATTAGGTGATCTGTCAGCCTATACCATAGGCGTGGTCTGTGGATGTGGTCTGGAATAATGGCGGAGAGACAGGGATTCGAACCCTGGGTTCCCGTGAAGGAACAACGGTTTTCGAGACCGCCCCGTTCGACCACTCCGGCACCTCTCCGCGGGGGGTGAGGGCCGTTTAAAGTGGAAAGCTTGGGCGCGCAAGGGGGGATTTTGCGCTTTCTGCAGGAAATCGGAATTTTCATTGTCTCGCGCGATAAAACCCTTAGATTTCGTGGTATGAAACAGCTTTCACCCCTCCGAAAACTTCTGATGCAACCGCTCTTGGGCCTTGTTCTTGCATCGTTATTTGCATTCTCCGGCGCGCAGGCAGCGGATCGTGACCGGGTTGTCGCGTTCCTTGAAACAACTGGTTTTGACGTCGCGCTGGACAGTATCGCACTCTCGGCTGAGATGGCACCGGGTATGCTGGGTGTTGATGCCGGTGATTTTGGCGCAGCCTGGGTAGAGCTGTCGCAGGATGTCTTTGACCGCAGGGAAATGCGCGAGATCGCCCTTGGCATTCTGGAGGAAACGCTTGAGGAGGACGCGCTGTCCCATGCGGCGGAGTTCTACGCCAGCCCGTTGGGCGCACGTCTGGTGAAAGCGGAGAACGCCTCGCACATGGTGGAAGATGACGAAACCAAGCAGCAGGCGGGCATGCGCATTATCTCCGATCTGGTGGCGGACGGCAGTGATCGCCCGCATCTGTTTCAGCGCATGGGGCTGGCGCTGGATTCCGATGGCACCGGCGTGAAGGCGGTGCAGGAGATCCAGTTCCGCTTCCTGATGGCTGCCAGCGCGGCTGGGGTGATTGACCTGCAGCTCGATGCAGATAGGCTGCGTGCATTGATGAAGGAGCAGCAGGCGTCGACGCGGATGGCGATGCAGGCGGCCAATCTGGCAGCCAATGCCTATACCTATCAGGGGTTCAGCGACGCAGAACTGGAGCAATATATCGCCGCGCTGGAGCATCCGTTGATGCAGCGGGTCTATGAGCTGCTGAATGCGGTTACATTCGAGATCACCGCCAACCGCTTTGAACTTCTGGCCTATCGTCTGAAGGGGCTTGAACCGGCGCAGGATCTGTAAGGGGCAATCCGCGCCCGAAGTGTGAAACATCCCTGCAAAACACGGCGCGACACTGGCCACTGGCGTAGGGGGCAGCGCAGGGTTGACACGCTGCTCAATTCGCCGCATAAGCCCGCATCCCGGCCCGGATTCCCTGTGCCGGGGTTTATTTGTCATACGCCCTCAGGGGGCGCGCTGTTCGAGGTGGCCCACGGGCCGAAACACCGACCGTATCGCAGGATACATCCGGGACCGTAGGACGCGGGTAGAAAAGGAAAGACGCATATGTTTGCGGTCCTCAAAACCGGCGGCAAGCAGTACAAAGTTCAGGCCGGCGATATGCTGCGCGTGGAAAAATTGGCTGCTGATGCTGGCGAAACAATCCAGTTCAACGACATTCTGATGCTCGGTGGTGATGCACCGGTTGTGGGTGCGCCCTTTGTGGATGGTGCTGCGGTTCAGGCCGAAGTCATCGACCAGATCAAAGGCGAGAAGGTCATTCACTTTGTGAAGCGCCGTCGTAAGCACTCCTCCAAGCGCACCAAGGGCCACCGTCAGAAGCTGACCCTGGTCAAGATCACTGAGATCCTGGCCTCCGGCGCTGACAAGTCCGGCGTGAAAGCTGCCAGCGGCCAGGGCTCTGCTCCTGCTGCCAAAGCTGCGCCTGCTGCCAAGAAAGCCGCTCCGGCTGCATCGGGCGACGACCTGACTGCGCTGACCGGTGTTGGTCCGGCTGCTGCCAAGAAACTGGAAGAAGCCGGTCTGACCAGCTTTGCCCAGATCGCGGCCTTGTCGGATGCTGACATTGCTGCTATCGACGCGGTCAAAGTGAAACCCGAATGGGTTGAGCAGGCCAAAGAATTGGCTAAAGGCTAAGGAGATAGACAATGGCACATAAGAAAGCTGGTGGTTCCTCACGTAACGGCCGCGACTCAGCCGGTCGCCGCCTTGGCGTGAAACTCTACGGTGGTCAGTCGGCCATCTCTGGCAACATCATCGTTCGTCAGCGCGGCACCAAGTTCTGGCCGGGTGAAGGCGTAGGTCTGGGCAAAGATCACACAATCTTTGCGACCACCGACGGTGCTGTGACCTTCCACAAGGGCCTCAAGGGCCGCACCTTTATTTCGGTTCTGCCAGTGGCGGAGGCCGCTGAATAAGCCGAACCTGAAAGGTGAGACACAATCAGGGGATCGGCGACACCGCCGGTCCCTTTTTATTTTCCCGGGGGCGCAAACCCTAACCAGTTCTAAACGGCTTTGCTGTATGGCAGAGCGCATCAGTTTGTTAAGGCCCACTAGGTTTGCCCGGCCAGATGGTCGGTTTTGTATTCTTCGAGAGGAGCGAGGGCATGAGTTTGGATCATAAAAGAGCAGAACAGCCTGTGATCGATGCGGGACGTTTTGTCCTGCGCCCGCTGCGTAAATCCGACGAGGGGCTGATTGCCCATTACGTGAGCGACGAACGTGTCGCCCGCATGACCACCGCCATTCCGCACCCGCTGCCGCCCGGCGCGATCGAGGCATTTGTTGCCCGCGCCACCGACGAAGAGCGCGAAGAAGATGTCTGGGCCATCGACGGCACCGCAGATGGTGGCGAAGAACTGAAAGGTATCATCAGCCTCAAGCGGCTTGACCGTGACCAGAGCGAGGTCGGCTATTGGATCGCGCCGGTGTTCTGGAATAATGGTCTGGCCTCCGAGGCGCTGCGGGCTCTGGTCGAGACCAATCCGCAAGGGTGCAGCGCGATGTTTGCCAGCGCTTTTCAGGACAACCCCGCCTCGGCGCGTGTCCTGACCCATTGTGGCTTTGAATATCTCGGTGACGCCGAAACATTCTCGGTCGCCCGCGATGCGACGGTGCCAACCTGGACCTACAGCAGAAAACTGTGATTGGCGCGCCGCGCGCTTTGCGTTAAGTCGGGGCAACAGCCCCCGACAGCGGGCGGCACGACCCATCTTCCCTCCGCCTGTGGCGGCAGGTCATCAGCAAGGAGCTGACATGAAATTCCTCGATCTGGCCAAAGTCTACATTCGCTCCGGCGCGGGCGGGAACGGCTGCGTCAGCTTTCGCCGTGAAAAATTTATGGAATATGGCGGCCCCGACGGCGGCGACGGCGGCCGTGGCGGGTCAGTCTGGGTCGAGGTGACCGAGGGGCTGAATACGCTGATTGATTTCCGCTATCAGCAGCACTTTTTTGCCAAGAACGGCCAATCCGGCATGGGGCGCCAGCGCACCGGCAAGGATGGCGATGATATCGTGCTGCGCGTGCCGGTTGGCACGGAGATCATGGATGAGGATCAGGAAACCGTTCTTGCGGATCTGACGGAGGTCGGTGAGCGTTTTCTCCTGGCCAAGGGCGGCAATGGCGGCTTTGGCAACCTGCATTTCAAAAGCGCGACAAATCAGGCGCCGCGCCGGGCCAACTCCGGTCAGGACGGGATTGAGCGGACCATCTGGCTGCGGCTGAAACTGATCGCGGACGTCGGCCTGTTGGGCCTGCCCAACGCCGGCAAATCAACCTTTCTCTCGGCGACATCCAACGCCCGGCCAAAAATCGCGGACTACCCGTTTACAACGCTGCATCCGAATCTCGGCGTTGTTGGCATCGACGGGGTTGAGTTCGTTGTGGCCGATATCCCCGGTCTGATCGCAGGCGCCCATGAGGGGCGCGGGATCGGTGACCGCTTCCTTGGCCATGTTGAGCGCTGTGCCGTTCTGCTGCATTTGGTGGATGGGACATCGGAAACCGTGGCGGAGGACTACCAGACCATCATCAATGAGCTGGAGGCCTATGGCGGCGAGCTGGCGGACAAGCCGCGCATCACTGCGCTGAACAAGGTCGACTCCCTTGATGATGAGGAACGCGCGGAGGCCAAAGCAGAGCTGGAAGCCGCCGTCGGCGGTCCCGTCTTCATGATGTCCGGCGTCAGCCGGGAGGGTCTGAACGAGGTGCTGCGTGCCATGCGTACGCAGATCGACGAAGATCGTCTGCGCCAGAAACCTCAGGGGGAGCAGGGCACGTGGCAACCCTGACCGACGCCCGGCGTATTGTCGTCAAGATCGGGTCCGCCCTGCTGGTGGACCGGAACAGCGGCGCATTGCGGGCGGATTGGTTGCGGGCCTTGGCAGAGGATGTTGCCTGGCTGAAATCCATGGGCAAGGACGTGATCCTTGTATCCTCGGGATCCATCGCCCTGGGGCGTCGCGTGCTCGATCTTGCGGCGCGGGAGCTGCCGCTGGAGCAATCGCAGGCGGCAGCGGCGGTCGGCCAGATCCGTCTCGCGCGCGCCTATGAGGAAGCGCTTGCGCCGCATGAAATCACCACCGGGCAGGTGTTGGTGACACTCGAAGACAGCACCGATCGCCGTCGCTACCTGAATTCTCGTGCGACGCTGGAGACGTTGATCGGCCTCGGCGTGGTGCCCATCGTCAATGAAAACGACACCATTGCCACCGATGAGATCCGCTATGGCGACAACGACCGACTGGCGGCGCAGGTTGCGGTGACCGTCGGAGCTGATGCGCTGATCCTGCTGTCGGACGTTGACGGTTTTTACAGCGCCAATCCGGTGCTGGACCCGACTGCGCAGCGTTATGATCGGATTGACCACATCACAGCCGAGATCGAGGCGATGGCCGGGGAT
Organism: Phaeobacter sp. A36a-5a; assembly: GCF_037911135.1. Classification (NCBI taxonomy): domain Bacteria; kingdom Pseudomonadati; phylum Pseudomonadota; class Alphaproteobacteria; order Rhodobacterales; family Roseobacteraceae; genus Phaeobacter; species Phaeobacter bryozoorum. Next base: position 1,402,469 of record NZ_JBBLYU010000001.1, read on the forward strand.
GGCGTCTCTGGCCTCTCCAAGGGCGGGATGATCACCAAATTGCTGGCCGCCAAGATGGCGACAGCGGCTGGCTGCGCCATGGCAATCACTGAAGGGTCGCGACACAACCCTCTGAAATTGCTGGAAGACGGTGCGCCGTCCACGTGGTTCTCGGCACAGGGTGATCCGCAGGTGGCGCGTAAACGCTGGATTGCAGCGATGAAAACCCGTGGCGTGATCACCATCGACGAAGGCGCGGCTCGGGCGCTAGGTCGCGGCAAGAGCCTGCTGCCCGCGGGCATCCGACATATCGAAGGAGACTTCGGCCGCGGCGATCCGCTGGCCATCCTTGGCCCAGACGGGCGGAAACTGGGGCAGGGGCTCAGCCGGTACACGGCTGAGGAAGCTGCCGCCATTCAGGGACGCCAGTCGGCCGAGATTGAAGCGATCCTTGGGTATGCGGGGCGCGCGGCCGTCATCCACCGCGATGATATGGCGCTGTAACCGTGATCTATGTTAGGGCTGACCCCGCCTGACCACCAGATGTGTCAAAGTGGGTCCACAAAAGGTTTCCAGTGATGAATGAGACGCAAGATATTGCTGCGCTGATGGCTGACATCGGCAAACGTGCAAAGCAAGCCGCCGCAAAACTGGCTGTTGCCAGTGCCGAATGCAAAACCGCCGCGCTGAATGCCGCTGCTGATGCGGTTTGGGACAAGCGGGCAGAGATATTGTCCGCCAATGCCAAGGATCTCGATTTCGGCCGCACCAAGGGGCTGTCGCCTGCGATGATGGACCGTCTGGCGCTGGATGAAGACCGGATTGCCGGAATTGTCTCCGGTCTGCGGGCGGTCGCAGCACAGGCCGATCCGGTGGGAGAAGTGCTGGCGGAATGGTCGCAACCCTCTGGGCTTCAGATCCAGCGTGTTCGCACACCGCTTGGCGTGATCGGTGTCATCTACGAAAGCCGCCCGAATGTCACCGCCGATGCCGGCGCGCTCTGCCTGAAGTCGGGTAATGCGGTGATCCTGCGCGGTGGCTCGGAAAGTTTTCACTCGAGCCAGGCCATCCACGCCTGCCTTGTTGCGGGTCTGCGCAGCGCCGATCTGCCGGAGGATGCGGTCCAGCTGGTCCCGACGCGCGACCGTGCAGCGGTGCAGGAACTGCTGACGATGACCGATACGGTCGATGTGATTGTTCCGCGTGGTGGCAAGGGGTTGGTCGGTCTTGTCCAGCGCGAGGCCCGAGTGCCGGTCTTTGCGCATTTGGAGGGGATCGTGCATATTTACCTCGACAAGGCTGCAGATCCGCAAAAGGCGCTGGAGATCGTGCTGAATGCCAAGACGCGCCGCACTGGCATCTGTGGCGCTGCGGAATGCTTACTCATCCACCGGGATATCGCGGATACGATTGGGCGCGACGTGCTGACCGCGCTGGCCGCCGCCGGTGTGGAAATCCGCGCCGAGGCTGGTCTGCCGGGCCCGGATGGCATGACAGAGGCAACCGAAGCCGATTGGGGCTGCGAATATCTGGATGCGATCATTGCCGCCAGACAGGTCCAGGATCTGGACGCGGCCATCGCCCATATCCGCGCGCATCATTCGCAGCACACCGATTGTATCATCACCGAGGATGACGGCGCCGTTGCGCAGTTCTTTGCTGAGCTGGACAGCGCGATCCTGATGCACAATGCCTCAACCCAGTTTGCGGATGGTGGTGAATTTGGCATGGGGGCCGAGATCGGTATTGCAACCGGGAAGATGCACGCGCGGGGCCCCGTGGGCGCGGCGCAGCTGACCAGCTTCAAATATCTGGTGCGCGGGAACGGTGCGGTCCGCAGCTGACAGCATCCAACCCATCTGACATAATAAAAGCGCTGCAAGTGATTGCGGCGCTTTCATATTTCGGTCGCCTGATGCGGGTTAGAAGTGGATCGTCACCCGCTCCAATGTCTGTTCCACACGCACGGTGCGCCCCAGATCCTTCGCCGCTTCGGGCAGCATGGCGAATTGGACCAGCGCCGGGGTCACTGTTGCCGAAGAGGTGCCGCCGCTGACGCGCGCCCACAGATCATCGTCGATATTCAGCTTGCTGCCTTCGCCGATGACGGTCCATTTGCCATCCGCGCAGAGGATCTTGACCGTGCCGCCATAGGGCAGGCCGGTTTCGAGGCACAAAGCGGCAAGAAAGGCGAGACGCACCTCGGTCCTGCTCGAGGCCTCCTGCGGCGCCCATTGATATTTCAGCCGCCCGCCCTTGCCGATGTCTTCCAGGACCGACACCACTTCGGCGCGGCTGATCTGCTGTTCGCTGGCTGCGCCAAAGGCAATCCGGAAGAACCGGATACGGGCATTGGCATTGGCCACGCTGTCGGAGATCAGCTCCAGCTCGGGGCCGGACATATCCCCAGACATTCCAAGCAGTTCGAGCCCGTTGTTGATCGCGCCGATCGGGCTGATCAGGTCATGACAGATACGCGACCCTATCAAAGCCGCGAGATTAGCGTTATCTACTGACATATCTTTCCTCCGAAGTGGGCCATCACGCATGAACGACCTCAACGCTATACTTGCCCCTGGCATGTTCGTGACCCACCCCAACCACCCGGAATGGGGGACGGGGCAGGTCCAGTCCAACGCCGCCGGCAAGATCACCGTTAACTTTCCCGATCAGGGCAAGGTGGTGTTCAACAGCGCGCAGGTGGCCCTTATTCCAGTCTTTGATCCGTCATAAGCGTTGATGAACGGTTAACGCCTGTTCACCAATTTGAACGAAACTTGCACATGCCGTGCCTTATAGGCTAGCTGCACGCAAGGCAAACCATTGATGAGCAAGCTCATGGGCGGCAGTTCTCCTGCATTTCAGGTCAAACTGGCACAGACATCGGCGGATTTACGCGCGGCGCAGGCGCTCAGATACGACGTTTTTGTCAGTGAGCTTGGCGGGGGCGGCGCGCTGGTGGATCACGAGGCAGGGCTGGAGCAGGATCGTTTCGATGCGTTTTTCGACCATCTGTTGCTCTGGGACCAGACGCGCGATGCGGTGGTTGGCGTCTACCGGGTGCTGCGTGGCGATCAGGCGCTTTTGGCCGGGCAATTCTATTCCGAGGATGAATATGACCTCTCTAAACTGAGAGCTTCGGGTCGTAAGCTGTTGGAATTGGGGCGTTCCTGCCTGCACCCGGATTATCGGGGCGGAACCGCGATGTTTCACCTTTGGTCCGCGCTGTCAGCCTATGTGGCCGAGCATGAGATCGAGGTGCTGTTTGGCGTTGCCAGTTTTCATGGGACGGAGGTTGCGCCGCTGGCCAATGCGCTGTCATCGCTGCACCACAACCATCTCGCGCCGGAAGACCTGCGGCCGGTTTCGCGCAGCTACCAATCCATGGACCTGATCCCGGCAGGCGATCTGGACCGTCGCCGCGCCATGCTGGACACGCCGGCGCTGATCAAGGCCTACCTGCGGCTTGGCGGCTGCGTGGGCGATGGCGCCTATATCGACCATGATTTCAACACCACCGATATCTGTCTTGTGCTGGACACTGCACGCATGAACGCGCGTCAGCGACGGATCTACGAGGCAGGGCGCAGCGAGCCATGACCACTTGGGAGGGAGAGGACGCGCCGCCTCCGATCAAGATCAGCGCCATTGGATGGGTGTTGATCCTCGGTCGCGGCCTATGTCTGGGCACGTTGGTCTTTGGCGGCTTGCTGGTGCTGCTGCTGGTGCGCCTGATCGAACGGCCGCTTTGTGGTCTCAGTCGGCCGGTGACGCCGTTCATCACGCAATGTGTCTGCCGCAATGCCTTTCGTATTCTGGGCATCGGGTTCCGCACCGAAGGCTCATTGATGACGCAACGCGGCGCAGTGGTCGCCAACCATACGTCATGGCTGGATATTTTTGCTCTGAACGCCCGCAAGCGGATCTATTTCGTCTCCAAGGCGGAGGTTGCCTCATGGCCGGGTATTGGCTGGCTGGCACGGGCAACGGGCACGGTGTTCATCAAACGCGACGCAAGGGAAGCGCGCCGACAGACGGCATTGTTCCAGCAGCGCCTGCTGCTGGGGCACAAGCTGCTGTTCTTTCCCGAAGGGACATCGACCGACGGGCTGCGGGTGCTGCCGTTCAAGACAACGCTTTTTGCGGCGTTCTTTCACCCCGAGCTGCGCGATATGATCTCGATCCAGCCGGTTTCGGTGGTGTTCTACCCGCCAAATGGAGAGGATCCGCGGTTTTATGGTTGGTGGGGAGACATGGATTTCGGCTCACATCTGCTGAAAACAATGGCGTCGCTGCGTCAGGGCGAGGTGGTGCTGCACTATCATACTCCGCTGCGGGTGTCCGATTTCGCCGATCGCAAGGCCCTTGCGACCGCCTGCGAAGCCGAGGTCAGCGCCGGACATACCGCGCTTTGGCAGCGCATTGGGCAGGGCGCGCGCTGAAATGGCCGGGGCAGGGCGCGGATATATCTTTTGCCCTTGCGCATCCTTCAGCGCTGGCATATACGCGCGCCATTCAATCCGCAGGTGGGGATTGGCCTGACCGGGGGAGACATCCCTGGCAGACCGCCGGTTGGAGCATCCGCTCTGAGACCCCCGCCGAGGCACGAAACCGGAAAAGGAAAAGATACATGGCTCTTCCCGAGTTCTCCATGCGTCAGCTGCTTGAGGCAGGCGTACACTTTGGTCACCAAACCCAGCGCTGGAACCCGCGCATGTCGCCCTTCATCTATGGCGCACGCAACGGCATCCACATTCTGGACCTGACCCAGACCGTTCCCATGCTGGACGCAGCTCTGAACGCTGTCCGCGACACCGTCGCCAAGGGCGGCCGGATCCTGTTCGTCGGCACCAAGCGTCAGGCGGCTCAGCCGATCGCAGACGCAGCTGAGAAATCCGCTCAGTACTTCATGAACCACCGCTGGCTCGGTGGCACGCTGACCAACTGGAAAACCGTTTCCCAGTCGATCAACCGCCTGAAGGAAATCGACGAGAAAATGGCGTCCGGCGCCGAAGGCCTGACCAAGAAAGAGCGTCTGGGCATGGAGCGTGACCAGCTGAAGCTGGAAGCCTCGCTCGGTGGTATCCGCGAGATGGGTGGCGTTCCTGACCTGCTGTTCGTCATCGACGTGAAAAAAGAAGCGCTGGCCATCGCCGAAGCCAACAAGCTGGGTATCCCGGTTGTGGCCATCGTCGACACCAACTGCTCGCCCGATGGTGTTGACTACATCATCCCCGGCAACGACGACGCGGCCCGCGCCATCGCGCTTTACTGCGATCTGGTCGCCCGCGCTGCTCTGGACGGCATGTCCGCACAGCTCGGCGCCGCAGGCGTTGATCTTGGCGCCCTGGAAGAGGCACCGGCAGAAGAAGCCGTTGCTGAAGACGCCGCTGCTGACGCCTGATCCGTCCTGTCACGGAGTTGACATGCGGGGCAGGCTATCACCTGCCCCATATCCGTTTTTGAATTGAGGAGAGCCTAAGATGGCAATTACTGCATCCATGGTTAAGGAACTGCGCGACAGCACCGGCGCAGGCATGATGGACGCCAAGAAGGCGCTGACCGAAACCAATGGCGACATGGAAGCCGCCGTTGACTGGCTGCGCACCAAGGGTCTGGCAAAAGCGGCCAAGAAATCCGGCCGTACCGCCGCAGAAGGCCTGGTCGCCGTGGTCGTCGAAGGCAACAAAGGTGTTGCCGTCGAAGTGAACTCGGAAACCGACTTTGTCGGCAAAAACGCCGAGTTCCAGGAAATGGTGTCCGGCATTGCCAAGACCGCAGTGAACGCAGCCGATGTCGACGCGCTGCTGGCGGCGGACATGGGCGGCAAAACCGTTGCCGAAACCCTGACCGACAAGATCGCCACCATCGGTGAGAACATGGCCGTGCGCCGTATGGCCTCCCTCGAAGGTGAAACCGTTGTGTCCTATGTGCACAACGCTGCGACCGCAGGCATGGGCAAGATCGGCGTATTGGTTGCCATGAACGGCGGCGACGAAGCGATCGGCAAGCAGATTGCGATGCACATCGCAGCTGTGAACCCCGCCGCGCTGAGCGAAGCGGAGCTGGACGCCTCTGTTGTTGAGAAAGAAAAGCAGGTCCAGATGGACATCGCCCGCGAATCCGGCAAGCCGGAGCAGGTGATCGAGAAGATGATCGTCGGCCGCATGAAGAAATTCGTGGCTGAATCGACCCTGCTGAACCAGCAGTTCGTTGTGAACCCTGACCTGACCGTTGAAGAAGCGGCCAAGGAAGCGGGCGCCACCATCACCGGTTTCGTGCGTCTGGAAGTCGGCGAAGGCATCGAAGTCGAAAAAGAAGACTTCGCAGCTGAGGTTGCCAAGGCAGCCCAGGGCTAAGCCCGACGCGGGCTAACGCCCGACCGTAAGACAATTAAAGGCCGACGAACGCGTTTCGTCGGCCTTTTCCTTTGTGACAATGCAATATGAGAGGCGCGGCGATCAGGGGCAGGGCGCGTCAGCAGCGCCCAGATGGCAAAGCCCATGGCGCATATCATATTGGCAGTCATACGGTCGGAAGAGGGTGAGGGGCCTGTCGCGGGCCCATGTCAGGAAAGACATCGAATGGCCGCAACAAGCCCCTCAGAATATCCCGGCGCTGGCGCGGAACAATACGCGCAGCTACCGGACAGGTTAGAGAGCCTTGCAATCCCAAGGGTCATGCCCTGCGCCGTCCCAGGCCAAAGCCCCACTCACGGAACATGGTAAGTGTGCCTGTAGTTCTCCTATTGGGGAAGTAATGAATTCCATACCCAATTGCAGATAGATTGCGAAAATTGGAAGAAACTCTCTGAATATCAGCTGTAATATCCAATATATATTATAGGGATTATCAGTTCTCCATAATATACATCTGATTGTGAAGTGCCGCTTTTAGTACCGCATGGGCTGTTGTCTCAACGGCCAGTGCCTCGCGTGCCAGGCGCAGGTGTTTTTCGACGGTCGCAGGCGTCAGCCCCATCAGAACCGCTATATCCTGAGTGGTCTTGCCGTCACCAACCCATTCCAACGCTTCTCTCTGGCGTTTTGTCAGGCTGCGGTTTGGGGGGTCATAAGGCATCGTGAGGATCTTCAGATGCGCGACATTGTTCATCAGAACGATATCATGCCCATGCGTTGCCCAGATCTCATCGACCTCATCCTGGCTGAGGGTTTCCTCCGCCGCCAAAGATATTGCGCCCTTGAACCGTTGAGAAGCCGAATAGAAGCTGACGGTGTAGCCCGCCTTTACCCCCATGGCCGTATTGAAATCGATCACTTTCTGCGCCTGTGGTGTCAGGCATTGATTTGCCATCTGCTGCTGCACCATGCGCCAGCTGCCGGCCCCTTCGTTGTTCAGCGCCCATTGCAACATCGGCGCGTCGAAATAGAGGCCGGAGTTTACGAAGCCTTTCACGTATTCGGTGCAGTGATTGGACAGGATCACGAAATCTTCGGGGTCACCGAGCGAGGTTTTGGTCTTGTGACGCGTATAGCCGTAGATCAGCCGGTCAAAACGAAAGGCCTGCATCTGTTTGACGTGTTCCAGCCAAAGCTCCTCAAGCGTCCGCGCCCCGCATAGAAAGTCTATGTAGGCACGCAGCTTCATCCCGGTTTTTCCTGATTCAAATGGCTGTTGAGCGCATCAAGTGCCATCAGATAGCCCTGTGACCCAAATCCGCAGATCTGTCCAAGCGCGGCGCGCGCGATATAGGAGCGATGGCGAAATTCCTCGCGTGCATGGATGTTTGACAGGTGAACTTCAACCACCGGCAGGGCGATGGAAAAAATCGCATCCATCAGCGCGATGGAGGTATGGGTATAGGCGCCTGCATTGAGGATGATCCCGGCGTAGCTGCCGCGGGCCCCGTGCAGCGCATCAAGCAGCGCGCCTTCGTGATTGGACTGCTCGCACGTCACCGAAAGCCCGAGTGACGCGCCATGGTCGATGCAGCGTTGTTCAACCATCGCCAGCGTTTCATGCCCGTAAACCTCAGGCTGGCGCGTTCCCAACAGGTTCAGGTTGGGGCCGTTCAAAACCAGGATGTTGTGCATGTCGATATCCAATAACTCTGTGATGCCCCGATTGCCCGTCTTCCGCCCAATAGAGGACATTTGCCGTGGTGCGGGCTCGCCGGGATGGTCGCCAGTCTCCAGCCCTGCCGGCGCGTCGTTGGCTGGCCCAAGTGACAGGCGCAGGATCGGTTGGCCAGCCCGTCAGCGCTGCGGCCGCTCCGCCGTAATTCGCTCATATTGATATATATTTTAGAATAATATGCAAGCGAGCTATCGCTAACGTTGTCTTCTAGACGAGCAGTGTCAATCTGGCGTGTTTGTCAGGATGATCTTGCCCAGAACGCTTCTGTTTTGCATTTCTGTCAGGGCAGCAGCGGCTTCGGTCATCGGATACTGCGCGTGGATGCGCGGTCGAATGTCACCTTTGCAATAGAGCTCAAACAGCTCACCGACATTGGTGCGATGCTGCTCTGGCGCCCGCTGAACGGCGGCGCCCCAGAATACGCCGACGATCTGGCATCCTTTCAGGAGCGGCAGGTTCATCGGCATTTTTGCGATGCCGGCGGCAAAACCGACAACCAGATAGCGGCCCTGCCAGGCCATCGCGCGAAGCGCCGGTTCGGCATAGGGGCCGCCGACCGCATCATAGACCACATCGATCCCGGTTTTCCCCGCCATCGCCTTGAGGTTCTTTCCAAAGGCAATCTGGTCCTCCTTGTCGGGCGCATGGCCGTAGATCACCGTCGCATCCGCGCCGATCTTCTCGCAGAAGGCCGCCTTCTCGGCGGAGGACACCGCAGCGATGACACGCGCCCCTGCGGCCTTGGCGAGTTCGATTGCGGCAGAGCCAACCCCGCCAGCGGCGCCCAGCACCAGCACGGTCTCTCCCGGTTGCAGCTGTGCCCGCTCCTTCAGCGCGTGATGAGATGTGCCGTAGGTAAAGACAAAACCAGCCGCATCGAGATAGGGCATCTGATCGGGAATCTTGATGGCGCTGGCGGCAGGGACGCAGATATGGGTGGCAAACCCGCCGTATCCCGTCAACGCCAGAACCCGGTCGCCGATGTTCAGATTATCGACGTCCTTGCCAAGGGCGATAACCTCGCCCGCGATTTCACCGCCCGGTGCAAAGGGACGCGGTGGTTTGATCTGATAGAGGTCCTGTATCATCAGAGTATCAGGATAGTTCACGCTGGCGGCATGGATCGCCACAAGCACATCCCTGGGGCCGGGGACGGGATCGTCCTGTGCGCTCCACTGCAGGGTTTCGGGGCCGCCTGGAGCGGTGGAGAGCATCGCATGCATGAGTGATTATCCTGTCATGGTGGCCGAACCCTGGCCGGTGTGACGTCAAGTCTTCTGTGCAGATCTTGCGTTGTCAATGAATTTGCGAAATGCAATTCTGCTCTGCAAACGATCTGTTTTCCAACCGGAAAGCGGCCTGAATTCTGCTGGATAAGGGGCTGGAAATGAAGAAAAATTACCTCACCCAGGGTGGGCAGCCTATGCCCAAAGCCCTGCAGGGGCTTGGGCTGCCGTTGATTGGCGCGCCGCTGTTCATCATATCCGTGCCCGACCTCGTCATTGCCCAATGCAAGGCCGGAATCGTTGGGTCCTTCCCGGCGCTGAACGCGCGTGAGGCTGAGGGCGAGCCGCCGCTTCTGCAAGCCTGGTTGAAACAGATCACCGAGGCGCTGGACCGCCATAACCAGGACAACCCGGATCATCCGGCGGCACCCTTTGCGGTCAATCAGATTGTTCACCGGTCAAATACCAGGCTGGAGCGTGATCTTGAGATCTGTCATCGCTGGAAGGTGCCGCTGTGGATCACATCACTGGGGGCGCGACCGGAGGTGAATGAGGTGGCTCACGATTGCGGCGGCATCGTGCTGCATGATGTGATCAACAATCGCTTTGCCCATAAGGCCATCGAGAAGGGCGCAGATGGTCTGATCGCGGTTGCCGCAGGGGCAGGCGGCCATGCCGGGCAGCTGTCGCCGCTGGCGCTGATCAGCGAAATCCGCAGCTGGTTTCACGGCCCCCTTGCGCTGTCGGGAGCAATCGCCAATGGCCGCTCTCTGCTGGCGGCCCGGGCGCTGGGGGCCGATTTCGGCTATGCCGGGTCACCTTTTATCGCCACTGAGGAAGCCAATGCGCAGCAGGCGTACAAGCAGATGATCGTCGACAGCAGTGCCGATGATATCGTCTATTCCTCATTGTTTACAGGTGTTTCTGGTAACTACCTGCGTGGTTCCATTCAGAAGGCGGGGCTTGATCCCGACAATCTGGCCAGCGCCGATGCGACGGCGATGAATTTCGCCGGTGGGTCATCCAAGCCCAAGGCCTGGAAGGAGATCTGGGGATCCGGTCAAGGTATCGGGGCGGTCACAGAGGTGCAGCCGGTCGCCACATTGGTTGCGGAGATCGCCGCCGATTACGAGGCCGCGGGCAGAGCGCTGGCGGCAGAGTTTACCACAATCGGAGACGTATAATGGTACGCGGCAGTTCAAACGGCAAAGACCGCAGCGGCTCTGATCGTGAACAAGGCGCAGCGGCGCTGGATTTGCGCGCTATAGAGCATTACATGCGCGGACGGCTGCCGGGCTTTGACGGGCCGATCACAGCCCGCAAATTCCAGAACGGCCAGTCCAATCCCACCTATCTGTTGTCGACCGATGCGGGGCAATATGTGCTGCGGCGCAAACCACCCGGTGTGCTGCTGAAATCCGCCCATGCGGTCGAGCGTGAGTTTCGTGTTCAGACCGCGTTGCGCAACACCGAAGTGCCGGTCGCCATGATGCATCATCTCTGCGAGGATGATAGCGTCATCGGATCGTCTTTTTACTTGATGGAACATGTGGTTGGGCGGAATTTCTCAGACCCGTCACTGCCGGATCTGTCGCCGACCGAGCGTGGCGCGGTGATGGATGAAATAAGCCGCGTGCTGGCGGCGCTACACGGGGTTGATGTCACCGCTGTCGGTCTGTCCGACTACGGGCCCGAGGGCAATTACTTCACGCGCCAGCTGGCGCGGTGGAGCAAGCAGTATCGCGCCAGCGAGGTCGAAACCATTGCCGAAATGGATGATCTGATCGCCGCGCTGGATGCGCAGATGCCTGCGGATGATGGGCAGCGCGGATTGGTGCACGGTGATTACCGCATCGACAATATGATCTTTGCTGCAGAGGGAACCAACTGTCGTGCGGTGCTCGACTGGGAGCTGTCGACGATCGGCCACCCCTATGCAGATCTCGCCGGGGTCATCATGCAGTGGCAGATGCCACCCGGCCGCGAGGGGCGCGGACTGGCCGGGCTTGACCGGCGCGAGCTTGGTCTGCCATCAGATAAAGCCTTTATTGCAAGCTATTGTAAACGCAGAGGTTTGCCCGGAGTTGATAACTTTGGCTATTATCTCTCCTTCAGCTTCTTTCGGATGGCTGCGATCCTGCAGGGTGTGCGCAAAAGAGGGCTTGATGGCAATGCGTCAAACCCCGAACATGCAGCGCGACTGGGCGCATTTGTGCCGGAGTTTGCGCGCGCCGGGCTCGCCGCGTTGACGCGTAGTTTTGACTAGGCCAAGCGGCCAAGGGGACAGGGCATGGACAGCAACCACACAGCGTCAGCGGATGCGGAGAAAGACCGCAATTTTGTCACCGCCTTGGCGCGGGGGCTGGATGTGCTGCGCGCGTTTCGGCGCAATGAGCTGGAGCTGACCAACACTGATCTGGCCGACCGCACAGGCCTGCCAAAGCCGACCGTATCGCGGCTGACCTATACCCTGTGCCAATTGGGCTACCTCGTGCAGGATCCGCAGTCGGGGACGTATCGGTTGGGGGCAGGGGTTCTGCGTCTGGGCTATGGCGTGCTGGCGGGAATGGATATCAGCGACCGTGCCTCGCAAATCCTGCGGGATCTGAGGAATGGAGAAAATTCCTATATTACCAGCGCATTAGGCGAAGCACATCATGCTGACGTCATCTATATCGCGGTGCATCGCTCGCGCGAGGATGTCTCGCTTGCGGCACATGTCGGGATGCGTCTGCCGTTGTTTTTCTCGGCCGTTGGCCGCGCCATTCTGGCCGGCATGTCACCCGATCAGCGGACGGAGAGCCTGAAGATCGCCGACGCGCTTGACCCTGAGGGAAAACAGGCGCGGCAGGATTGTCTGGGTCGCGCGCAGGAGGAATATGCGGCACGGGGCTTTTGCACCGGCTATGGCGATTGGCGCGAGGATGTGAACGGTATCGCGGTGCCGGTTGTCTCGCTGAACGGGACACGGGTCTACGGGCTGAATGTCGGTGGACCGTCTTTTCACGTAAGCCGTGCCGTTCTGGAACAGCGCTACGCCGATCAGCTGATTTCTGCTGCCGAAACCTTAAGTATGCGCCCCTAGCGGTAACCCTTTGCCAAAGCGGGGGCGATATAGCTTTATGCGTGGTTTTACGTAGGTCAAAATACTCGACCTCAGTCGGCAAACCACGCATGATATCGCAAACAGCTGGCAGCAGATCGCCAGCCCAAAGGGAAGAGGCAGAGATGACACAGAGCGACTGGTTGTTCCGGCAGTCACATGGGGACGGGGTTGTCGAACTCAAACTATCACGGGCCCCGGTTAATGCGTTGTCGCCCGAGTTCCTGATGGATTTCGCCAATGTAATCAAAGAATTCGGAGAGGACCCTTCCGTCCGTGCGATCCTGTTGACCAGCGCGTTCAAGGTGTTCTCGGCAGGCCTCGATCTGAAAGCCGCGAAGGATTTCGATCTGGCAGGTCAGCGGGCTGCTGTGGATGGGCTGAACGAGGCGTTCCTCGCGCTTTACGCCTGTCCCAAGCCGGTGGTTGCGGCTGTTAATGGTGCGGCGATTGCCGGTGGCTTGTTCTTTGTCCTTTGCAGTGATGTGCGTGTAGCCCTGGTTAAATCCAAGTTTGGTCTTGCAGAAGTGCAGGCCGGGGTGGATTTTCCCGTGGCGCCGCTGGAGATCGCCCGGGCAACCCTCAGCCCCAATATTCAGCGGCGTTTGATGCTGACCGGGCAGACCATTGGGCCAATCGCAGCCCGCAACTTCGATATCGTTGATATCATTGCCGATGATGCCGAAGATCTGCTCGGATACGCACTGAAGGAAGCACGGACACTGGCGGACTTGCCCGCCGGAACCTACGGCGCGATCAAGCAGCAGCTCCGAGGCGAGACGATCGCCAGGATCAAGGCGGCGATGGCAGCGGAATCGGATGATACCCCCTGGTTTACCAGTGAAACCGTGCCAGCGATGACCAGGCTCATCGGCTGAGCCTTACCGATATCTGACGACAGGAGCCCCCATGGATGCCGCGCGGCTAGAAAACATCAGAAGATGGCAGCATCGCTATGTTGATCACCGCAGATATGCCGGCAGTTCGCTGCTGATCAACCGCGGCGGCGAAGAATGCTATTTCTACGCGGTTGGTCATCGCAATATCGCCGAAGATCTGCCATTCACCCGCGATACGGTGACACGGATCTATTCCATGACGAAACCGGTCACCTCGCTTGCATTGATGCTGCTGCTGGAACGCGGCCTGTTACATCTGGATGCGCCGGTGTCGGAATTTCTTCCTGAATTCATTGATATGCACTGTCTTATTGAGGGCGCGACCGATATTAACCAGACACAGCCCTGCCGCGCGCCCACGCTGCATGAGCTGCTGACCCATACCAGCGGATTGAGCTACCCGTTCAATCCGGGCTTGCTGGCAGAAGAAATGTCGAAAACGGATCTGATGTTCAAACCGGATCAGGGGCTTCTTGCGACGAAGGTCACGGAACTGGCCTCGCTTCCGCTTGCTTTTGAACCCGGAAAACGCTGGGAATACTCGGTTGGCATTGACGTGATTGGCCGGGTGATTGAGGTTGTAACCGGTGACAGCCTTGCGGCGTTCCTCAAGCGTGAGATATTTGACCCGCTTGGCATGGATCAAACCGCATTTCACACCTTAGCGGAAGCCGGTAACCGTCTGGCTTCATTATATTCTCCGCTGAGTGGCGATGCCATGGATTTGAATGGTGCAGAGCAGGGAGACGAAAGCCTGCGGCTGATTGATTGCTACGTCGATACGCCGTTTGACCGGGCCGAGATGCACTCTGGCGGCGGCGGCCTGCTCAGTACGATTGACGACTATATGCGCTTTGTTGAGTTGATCCGGTTGCGTGGGCGGTTGGGGAAACACCATCTGATCAGTCCACAAATCGTTGATTTCATGTGCCAAAACCACCTTCCAGGCGATATTGCGTCGATGGGACCGCAGAGCTTTGCGGAACAGCCGATGGAGGGGATGGGTTTTGGTCTCGGCGGCGCTGTTGTGCTTGATCCGGCGCGGGCGCGATGTCCGGGATCGGTGGGCGATTTCAGCTGGGGCGGTATGGCGTCGACGTTTTTCTGGGTTGACCCGCTGCTGGATCTGAGTGTCGTGTTTTTTACACAGCTGGCACCATCCAGCTCCTATCCGGCACGCGCGGAGCTAAAGGCGCTGGTTCACGGAGCGATAACGGGCTAATCCTGCCTGTCGGCCACGCCATGAGGGCAGGGTGACGCACAGTCGATGACCCGCGCAAAGATCAACAGGACGTAACAAATGCCTGACGCAGCTGAAATTTTGCTCAATCTTCTCGATCTTGAGGAACTGGACCGCAACCTCTATCGCGGAATTGGATCCGGTGGTGAGACGCCGACCCGGATTTACGGTGGTCAGGTTATCGCTCAGGCTTTGATGGCCGCTTATGCGACAGTCCCGGATCGTCTGTGCCATTCGCTGCACGCATATTTCATCCGTCCGGGCGATCCGTCAAAGCCGGTGATTTACGCGGTGGATCCGGCGCGGGATGGCGGCAGCTTTACCACCCGGCGGGTCACCGCCTTGCAGAATGGCAAGCAGATCCTGAATCTCGCGGCGTCCTTTCACATTGATGAACCGGGCTGGGAACATCAGCATGAGATCCCGGAGGTAAAGGCCCCCGATGCGCTGGTATCTCGTGACGTGTTGCTACGTGAGCTAGCCGAAACGCTGGATGGCCGACTGCGCGTAGAATTTTCCCGAGAACGCCCGTTCGAAATCCGCGATGTTGAGCCGCGCGATCCGATCAATCCCGGTAAATGCAGTGATATCAACCATATGTGGGTCAGGATGAAAGCCGCCAAGGACGCCAGCCCGCAGCTGCAACATGTGCTGATGGCTTATGTCTCTGACTATGGTTTGCTGGGCTCGGCGCTGCGTCCGCATGGTCTGAGCTTTGTAAAGGGACAGGCGATGACGGCCAGTCTCGATCACGCGATGTGGTTCCATGGACCGGTGAAATTCGACGACTGGCATCTCTATACGATGGATTCACCCTTTGCCGGAGGCGGCCGCGGCTTCAATCGCGGATCTATCTTCACGCAGGATGGCCGTTTGGTGGCGAGCGTCGCTCAGGAAGGTCTGATGCGGCCCATCGCCAAATCCTGATGCAGCCATTATTCTGAGTTTGGGGCGTCGAACTTGTCGCGCAACCGCTGCATACCAGTAATCCAGCGTCCAGTGTCGGCGGCCTTGGCCTGGATGTAGCTTGCCACCGTTGGGTGTGGAAGCACGAGAAATGTTTCGTTCTCAATGGCTTCTACGCAGATCCTTGCGACGTCCTCGGCGGTGATCATACCGTCTACAGCCGCAGCGCTATGTTCCAATCCTTCGGTCATGGCAGTTTTCACCGCTTGCGGACAAACGACGGAAACACCGATCCCTTGGTCGCCATGGGTGATCGCCAGCCATTCTGAAAACCCCACGGCGGCATGTTTGGTAACCCCGTAGCTGGCGGCGCCGATCTGGTTCAGCAAGCCGGCCGCCGAGGCGACATTCAGGAAATAACCGCCGCCACGTTCGAGCATACGTGGCACGAGATGCTGGGCGGCGGAAACATGCGCCATTACGTTTACATCCCAGCTGCGCTGCCAATCCGCAAGGGAGGTCTCCAGGCCGCCGATCCTGAGAATTCCGGCGTTCGAACAGAAAACATCAATCGGGCCGATATCGCGCTCGATCGCCTCGATCATCTGCGCCATGGCCTGGTCTGATCCGACGTCCACGGCAAAGGCGCTGCCACCAACATCATCGGCGGTATGCTGGGCACTGGCGCCATCAATATCGGCACAGATGATGTGCCGTGGGCCGTGCTTGGCGATCGTCAGCGCCAAAGCCCGCCCGATACCTGTGGCGGCGCCTGTGATAACAATCGTTTTGCCTTGCAAATCCATTTGGGCCTCAGCTGTCGTTGGAACATATGCTGTGCAACTGTTCGATGTTGCGGCCAAGCCTGCAACAGTGACGCTGCATCATATAAATTATACATAATACTGATTACAGGTAATATGTGTCGGTCCTACCACCCGTCGTACACCAAGGGTATTCTGATTTTACCGCTTGTTCATGGAAGTTGATCCATCTGGCAGATTTGCGCCTGCCAACATGCGGAACTTCATGGACGCTTTGTAGGATTGGCCTGGCCATCTGAGGTTACGCTGGCCCGGGTTTGCATGCCAGCAATGGGATTAACCCGCCGCCAGACGGGTTTGCCCCGATCTGGCATTGGTGTTTTGCAGCGGCGCAGGTCGATGACGGTTATTACCCATAGCAACACCCCTGTGCAAAAATCTCGGTGCGCGCAGCCGCCTGGTCGCTCTGGACTGCACCGCTTCATGAACGCGTTAACCCACTCGCGCGCGGAGCCGTGTGTTTTGCAACGAAAGACCGGATTTATCACGTCTTGCCCTTTAACCTTTCGGCGTGCGACAGAGGGATGCTCGTCCAGCAAAGAGCGGTCAGAATCTTTGCGCGGATAAAGCGATGCCCATGATTTGCGTTTTTGCAAACCTGCCTTGCAGAAATATCAGTGTCTGGGCGTTGATTAACGCGTGCCTCCAGTCATCTCTGATTTACGATGTTAACGAAAAAGCGCACCGTTGTCAGACAACGATGCGCTTTTTAAACGTTTTGTTATGCGATCTGTTTAGAAAAACGCCTGCAGACCGGTTTGGGCGCGGCCCAGGATCAGGGCGTGGACGTCATGTGTGCCCTCATAGGTATTCACCGTTTCGAGGTTCACCATATGTCGGATGACGCCGAACTCGAGGCTGATGCCATTGCCGCCGTGCATGTCGCGGGCGTTGCGGGCGATCTCAAGCGCCTTGCCGCAGTTGTTGCGCTTGACGATGGAAATCATCTCAGGCGCTGCATTGGCTTCGTCCATCAGGCGGCCAACCCGCAATGAGGCCTGGAGCCCAAGGGTGATTTCGGTCTGCATATTGGCGAGTTTCAGCTGGAACAACTGGGTGTTGGCCAGCGGGCGGCCAAACTGCTTGCGATCCAGACCGTATTGACGGGCGGCGTGCCAGCAGGCCTCTGCCGCACCCATCGCCCCCCAGCTGATGCCGTAGCGCGCGCGGTTCAGACAACCGAACGGACCTTTCAGCCCCTCGACATGCGGCAGCAGCGCGTCGTCGCCGACCTCGACGCCATCCATGACGATTTCGCCGGTGATCGACGCGCGCAGCGACGCCTTGTTGGCGATCTTGGGAGCCGAAAGCCCCTTCATGCCTTTTTCCAGAACAAATCCGCGGATCTTGCCGCCGTGGGCCTCGGACTTGGCCCAGACCACAAAGACATCGGCGATGGGCGCGTTGGAAATCCACATCTTGGACCCGGTCAAACGATACCCGCCATCGGTTTTCTCGGCCCGGGTTTTCATGCCGGCGGGATCCGAGCCCGCATCGGGTTCGGTCAGGCCAAAGCAACCGATCCACTCACCGGAGGAGAGTTTGGGCAGGTATTTCTGGCGCTGTTCTTCGCTGCCATATGCGTAAATGGGATACATCACCAGCGAGCTTTGCACCGACATCATCGAGCGGTAACCGCTGTCAACGCGCTCGACCTCGCGTGCAACCAGACCGTAGGAGACATAGCCTGCACCAAGGCCGCCGTATTGTTCCGGAATGGTGGTGCCGAGCAGACCCATCTCGCCCATCTCGCGGAAGATCTCGGGATCGGTTTCCTCGTTTTCATAGGCACTTAGAACCCGAGGCTGAAGTTTTTCCTGAGCATACGACCGCGCGGAAGCTGCGATCATGCGTTCATCTTCGCCCAGCTGATCATCCAGACGCAGCGGGTCTTCCCAGTTGAACTGGCCGAGATCCGGGGCATCTTTGGCGCGCAATGCGGGTTTTTCGGTCATTTGTCATCACCTTCCTGATCCAAAACTTGCCGCCGACCTTAACCTTGCGGTAAGAGGAATGACAGCGACAGAACCACAAGCAAACATTACAAAAGCTCATACATGGCCACGCCGAGACGCTTTCTCCCCTCAATTGCCGCGCTGCGCGCGCTAGAAGCGCTGGACCGTCTGGGCAGCGCCTCTGCCGCGGCGGATGAATTGGCTCTGACGCAAGGCGCTGTCAGCCGCCAACTGCAGGCGCTGGAACGACAATTGGGCGTGGATCTGGTGCGGCGGGACCAGAAGCGGCTCATGCTCTCGGCAGAAGCGCAGACTTACGCCGCCGAAATACGTCAGGCGCTCAATCAGATCGCGCAATCGACGTTGCGGGTTCAGGCCGCGCCGCTGGCCGGCACGCTCAACCTGGCCATTCTGCCGGCCTTTGGGATGCGCTGGCTGATGCCGCGCCTGCCGGAATTCGCGCGGCTGCACCCGGATGTGACCATCAATATGTCGACCCGGCTTGAACCGTTTAATTTTGTCAGCGAAGGCTTTGATGCGGCGATACATTTTGGCACTGCTGACTGGCCCGGAACTGACGCGCTGCTGCTGAAGCACGAACAGATGTTGCCAGTCTGCGCGCCGGAGCTTCTAAACGGTCGGCAGATCGAGACCGCGGGAGATATCACCGCCCTGCCCCTGTTGCATATCCAGACCCGTCCAAAGGCCTGGCAGCAATGGTTTGAGACCCATGATATCGCGTTGAAGGATGGATTATCCGGTACCATGTATGACCAATTCGCAACCATTACCCAGGCTGCACTGCATGGGCTTGGGGTGGCTTTGATGCCGGATTATCTGGTGGAGCAGGATCTCGCAACGGGCCGTCTGGTGGCGCTCTACCCGACAGCAACCGAGAGCAAGGGCGCCTATTATCTGGTCTGGCCAGAGGCCCGGTCAAAGGATCCCGCCCTGATCAAGTTCCGTAACTGGCTGGCAGGTCAGGCGCAGCCGGAAGACCCGTTGCCGCGATAGATCGGCTGATCAATTAGCGAAGCGCGGCCCCGGGAAATCCCGTAAGCCGCATATTTTTCAAGTAGTTAGATTGCTACCCTAACGCGTAGCCCGCGCCACGGACCGTCCGCACCGGGTCAGATCCGCCGTGTTGGGTCAGCGCCTTGCGCAGCCGGCCGATATGGACATCGACGGTGCGTGTATCGACATAGATATCGCGTCCCCAGACCCGGTCCAAGAGCTGCTCGCGGCTCCAGACCCGGCCAGGTTTCTCCATGAAGGTGGAGAGCAGGCGAAACTCGGTCGGGCCAAGTTTGAGGGGCGCCTCGGCCCGGCTGACCTTATGAGTCTCGGCGTCCAGCACGATATCGTCAAATTCCAGCCGCACCCCGACGGTCGAGGGGCGCACCCGCCGCAACTGCGTGCGCACGCGGGCCATCAGTTCGATCACCGAATAGGGCTTCACCACGTAATCATCGGCGCCGGTTTCCAGCCCGCGCACCTTGTCGACCTCTTCCGAACGGGCCGACAGCATGATGATCGGAATGTTCCGGGTTTCGGGGCGCGACTTCAGCCGACGGCAGACTTCGATGCCGCTGAGATTGGGCATCATCCAATCGAGCACGATGATATCGGGCATGTCCTCTTCGACAACCAGCAGCGCCTCTTCGCCATGTTCGGCGCGCAGCACACGAAACCCGTCGGCCTCAAGATTATAGGAAAGAACCTCGCGTTGGGCCAATTCGTCCTCGACCACCAGAACGGTGGGTTGGTCGGCAGCCATGGTCAGACCTCCTGCGGCACAGAGGATGTCGTGTCGGCTTTCTGCCGGTCATCCTCGGGCTTGTCGCCGGTCACCAGATAGACCACCTGTTCGGCAATCGAGGTGACATGATCGCCCATGCGCTCGACGTTCTTGGCGATAAAATGCAGGTGCATACAGGGGGTGATGTTGCGCGGGTCTTCCATCATGAAGGTGAGGAATTCGCGGAACAGCGCGTTGTACATCTGATCGACGTCTTTGTCGCGGGCGATCACGTCCTGCGCCAGTTCCACGTCGCGCTGGATGTAGGAATCCAGCGCGTCCTTCAGCATCAGCTCGACCTCGCGCGCCATACGGCGCATGGCGGCGGCGCTCTCAGAGACGCTGGGCCCCTGCGCCAGAACGGCGGTGCGTTTGGCAATGTTCTTGGCATAATCGCCGATACGTTCGAGATTGCCGGAGATTTTCATCACCGACAGCACCAGCCGCAGATCGACCGCAGCAGGCGCGCGGATGGCGATGACGCGGGCGGCTTCTTCGTTGATCAGCTCTTCCAGCCCGTCGATGGCCTTGTCGCCGTTGCGCACCTGCTGGGCGAGCTCCTCGTCGCGGGTTTCGAGTGCACGAGCGGCGTCCATGATGGCGGCCTCGACAAGGCCCCCCATTTTCATGATCTGCGCCTGAATGGCTTCCAGATCCCGGTCGAAGGCGGATGCGATATGTTGCTCTGGCATGTCTTTGGTCCTCACGATCAGCCGATGCGGCCGGTGATATAGCTTTCGGTGCGGGGATCTTCGGGATTGGTAAAGATCTGGCCGGTCGCGCCAAACTCCACCAGGTTGCCGAGGTGGAAGAAGGCGGTTTTCTGGCTGACGCGCGCGGCCTGCTGCATCGAGTGGGTGACGATCACCACCGAATAGCTGTTGCGCAGCTCGTCGATCAGCTCTTCGATCTGGGCGGTTGCAATCGGGTCCAGCGCCGAGCATGGCTCATCCATCAAGAGCACTTCCGGCTCCGTCGCGACGGCGCGCGCAATGCACAGGCGCTGCTGCTGGCCACCGGACAGACCGGTGCCGGGCGCGTCCAGGCGATCCTTCACCTCATCCCAGATGGCGCCACGGCGCAGGGATTTCTCGACGATCTCGTCCAGCTCGGCCTTATTGGCGGCCAGGCCGTGAATGCGCGGGCCATAGGCAACATTGTCGTAGATCGACTTGGGGAACGGGTTCGGCTTCTGGAACACCATGCCAACCTTGGCGCGCAGCTGCACAGGGTCGACGCGATTGTCGTAGATATCCTCTCCGTCGATCGAGATATCACCGGTCACGCGGCAGATGTCGATGGTGTCGTTCATCCGGTTCAGGCAGCGCAGGAACGTGGATTTGCCGCAGCCCGACGGACCGATAAAGGCGGTGACGGTGTTGTCTTCGATCTCGACGTTCACGTCCTTGATCGCGTGGGCCTCGCCGTAATAGACATTCACATTCTTGGCGGCGATCTTGGTTTTTTCTGTGTGCACGTCTTTGTCCAATGCAGTCATCTGGTTCATTTCGGCTGCCCCTCTTACCAGCGGCGTTCAAAGCGGCGGCGCAGGATCACGGCCACTGTGTTCATGGTCACGAGGAAGATCAACAGGATGATGATACCGCCCCAGGCGCGTTCGTAAAATGCCGGATCGGCACGTTTTGCCCATTCGTAGATCTGCGCGGGCATGGCGGAATTTGGCGCCAGCAGGCCGTCGGCAATGGTTTCCGGCGCGTTGGAGGCGATGAAGCCCACCATGCCGATCAGCAGCAGCGGTGCGGTCTCGCCAAGGGCCTGCGCCAGCCCGATGATGGTGCCGGTGAGGATCCCCGGTGCCGCCAGCGGCAGCACATGGTGGAACACCGCCTGCATCCGCGAGGCCCCCACTCCCAGCGCCGCGTCGCGGATCGACGGCGGAACAGCCTTCAATGCGGCGCGGGTTGAGATGATCACCGTTGGCAGGGTCATCAGCGTCAGCACCAGAC
The DNA here is from genome assembly GCF_037911135.1 of Phaeobacter sp. A36a-5a. Taxonomy (NCBI): domain Bacteria; kingdom Pseudomonadati; phylum Pseudomonadota; class Alphaproteobacteria; order Rhodobacterales; family Roseobacteraceae; genus Phaeobacter; species Phaeobacter bryozoorum. Next base: position 1,424,463 of record NZ_JBBLYU010000001.1, read on the forward strand.
CGCCGACCAGCGGTGCCGACATCGGCAGGTGCATGTAGTTGATGAACACCGCAAGGCCGAGGATACCTAACACGATGGACGGCACCGCCGCGAGGTTGGAGATATTCACCTCGATCACGTCGGTGAGCCAGTTCTTCGGTGCAAATTCTTCTAGATAGATCGACGCCGCGACGCCAATCGGCAGCGCCAGCGCGAGCACCACCAGCATCATGAACAGCGACCCCATCATCGCAACCCCCATGCCCGCGGCTTCGGGGCGCGCGTCAGACGCATCCGCACCGGTGATGAAATCCAGGTTGAAGGTCTTGGCCACGATCCCCGCCGCAACCAAGGCATCGACCAGATCCAGCTGTTCGGAGGAAATGCTCTTGTCATTGGCGATGCTGTCACGGCTGACCCGGCCCTTGAGGTAGCCGTCGACACGGCTGGAGGCGAGGAAGCGGAACACAACCGTTTCGCCAATCTGGTCGGAGTTGGCCAGCACAAAGCTGCGCAGCTGCGCGGCGGCGTCCTTGGACAAGAGGCCCGCCAGTTCCTTGGGCTTGAGGCCGGTTTGGATGCCAAGCTCGGCCACCTTGGTTTCCATCGCGTTCTTGATCAGCGGCGCGTAGCCAAAGGTGGTCACCTTCTTGATGGCCTCCAGATCACGGGTGCCGGATTTGTCGAGCTTGCTTTCCAGCAGCTCCACCTCAAGCGTGATGAAAGTCTGTTGAAAGGCACCGGTGCCCCGGCTGACGATGGTGAACACCAGCACAGCGAGCATCAGCAGGCCAACCGCGATTGCGGCCATGCCATAGCTGCGAAAGCGGCGCTCGGCGGCGTTGCGCTTGCGGGTGCGATCCGATTGCTGCAACAGCGAGCCTGCATGGCGCCGTTCGGCACCAGCGTTTGGCCCAGGAGTGTTTCCCGGAGTGTTTTGGCTGATATCGGTCATTAGTCGTACTGCTCCCGGTATTTGCGCACGATATAGAGCGCCAGGACATTCAGGCCGAGGGTCAGCACGAACAGCGTGAGCCCCAAGGCAAAGGCAACCAGCGTTTCGGGGCTGGCAAAATCCGTATCACCCGTCAGCTGGCTGACAATACGGGTGGTGATCGTGGTCATTGATTCCAGCGGGTTGAGCGAAAACTTGGCAATCGCCCCTGCCCCCATCACGACGATCATCGTCTCGCCAATGGCGCGTGAGGCCGCCAGCAGCACCGCGCCGACGATGCCCGGCAGCGCCGCCGGCAGGACCACCTGGCGGATGGTTTCCGATTTGGTGGCGCCAAGCCCGAGCGAGCCATCACGCATCGCCTGCGGCACTGCGTTGATAATGTCGTCAGAGAGCGAGGAAACAAAGGGGATCAGCATGATGCCCATCACCAGTCCGGCGGTCAGCACCGAGGTCGCACCACTCATCCATTCGACGCCCAGCAGACCATCCTCACCCTGGCCAAAGACCTTGACCAGCAGCGGACCAACCGTCAGCAGCGCAAACAGGCCGTAAACGATGGTCGGAATACCTGCGAGGATTTCCAGCAGCGGTTTGGCAAATGCGCGCGTGGTGCTGCCGGCGTATTCTGAGAGGTAGATGGCGGCAAACAGGCCCACAGGCACCGCGACAGCAAGGGCGATTGCAGAGATATAAAGCGTACCCCACAGCAGCGGCAGGATCGACAGATCGCTGTCGCCGCGGAAATTCGGCGCCCATGTGGTGCCAAAGAAGAAATCTGACCAGGCGTGAAGGCCAAAGAAGTTGATGCTCTCAAACAGCATCGAGAAAACGATACCAACCGTGGTCAGGATCGCGAGGCTGGCCGCCAGAACCAGCAGTGCCATGATCCCCTGTTCCACCACATTGCGGGCGCGGAAATCCTTATGCGTGCGGCCATAGGCCCAGGCAAAGCCGACAATCGCCAGAAGACCGACGATCACCGACATGATGATCTGGCCTTTGTTTGACTGGCTGCGATAGCTCTGGGCCGCGCTCAGAACCTCCGGGCGGACTTCAGACCCGAGGGCGACGCCGATGTCGCCGAGGCGGGCACGAATATCCGTTTCACCGCTGTCGAGGCTGCGCGCCTCATCCGGCGAGAGCAGCCCCTGCGCCACCGCCTGATCCAGCCCATCGGCAAGACGGCGCACGTCGCTCATCACCAGACCCAGAGTGGAGTTCTCCGGCACCATCTCGGCGGGGATCATCGCCGAGACGCGATTTTCGATCACCATGGGCTGGGCCAATGTCCAGATCGCCAACACGGCAAGGGCAGGCACCAGCGCGCTGAAGGCCACGTTGTGACCATAGTAGGCCGGCAGGGAATGCAACGCCTTGGCGTCGCCCCCGGCCGAAGCAAGCGCACGCTTGCGCCCAAGCACAAAGCCCAGCCCCGAAAGGGCGATCAGGGCAATAACGAGCCAGACTGTCGGCATCAGCTACTCCGTTTGAGTGGGGCGGAAACTCCGCTCCTGCGGCGCCGGACGCGCCGACATGCAGGGGTATTTCATTTGGTGGTCGTGAAATGGGCCGGAGCAACCCTAGATGCCCCGGCCCGTTGTCTCATTCTGGCCGAGCGATCAGGAATTGCCGCCCATGACCTCTTCTTCGGAAACCACGGCTTGTGTCTTGCTCAGCTCGGGGTCGGCAACCAGACCGTATTCCGCCAGCGGGCCATCGGGACCGGCCACTTCATCGGCGACGAAGAATTCAGCATATTCCTTCAGGCCGGGGATCACGCCGATATGGGCTTTCTTCACGTAGAAGAACAGCGGACGCGATACCGGGTATTCCCCTTCGGCAATGCTCTCGGTGGTGGGAACCACGCCGGACATGGTGGCAACCTGCAGCTTGTCGGTGTTGTTCTCGTAGAAGGCCAGACCAAAGACGCCGATACCGTCCTTGTTGGATTCAATCCGCGCCAGGGTCTCGGTGTAGTCGCCGTCGATGTCCACCGACACGCCATCGGTGCGCAGAGAGATGCAGGCTTTCTCGGCGGCTTTCTTCTTGGCCTTGTCGCTGTCGCCTTCGGCGTGGGCCAGCAGGTGTTCGAATGCGCCGGTGGCTTCACAGCCCGCCAGGATCACCTTGTCTTCGAAGACTTCACGGGTGCCGTGCTTGGTGCCGGGGATGAAGGCCTGGATGTTTTGTGCCGGGAAGGCGCTGTTGACGTCGGCCCAGGTCTTGTTCGGGTTGGCGACCATTTTGCCATCAACCAGGATTTCGTCGGAGAGCGCCAGGAACCAGTCGGTCGGCGTGTATTCAAAGGCGTTGCCCTTGATGTCATTGGCAAACACGATGCCGTCATAGCCGATCTGAACTTCGATGATGTCGGTCACGCCGTTTTCGGCGCAGGCCTTGATTTCCTTGTCCTTGATGCGGCGCGATGCGTTGGCCACGTCGATGGTGTTTTCACCAACACCTTCGCAGAACCGCTTGAGGCCAGCCGAGGACCCACCGGATTCGACAACCGGTGTCGGGAAGTCGAAGTTCTCGCCGAAGGCTTCGGCCACGATGGAGGCATAGGGCAGAACGGTCGAAGAACCGGCAACCTGAACCTGATCGCGCGCTGCCGCAGCAGTGGCAGAAACAGCCGAAATGGCCAGGGCGGATGCGGTGAGTTTCACAAAGGACATCTGTGTCTCCTTGGGTGTCAATTTTCAGGATCATCCCGTGATGATCTTGCGCCCTCACCTAAGGGCGGCGCGTGAGCCTTTTGTGACAGCTATGTAACAGCTGTATGACAAACCCGGATTTCTGGCGGATTTTTGTGACAAAACGCTCCGGGTGCCCCGGCTTTTGTTAATCGCTGGCGGCTGTTGGCGCGGCTTAGGCCACATCGGTGCCCCGGTGGCCGGTTCAGCGCGGTAGGATGACGGTAAAGACGGTGCCAGTGGCGGCGCTGCTTTCAACCCGCAGGCGGCCGCGATGGCGGTTGACGATATGTTTGACAATCGCAAGCCCCAGACCGGTGCCGCCCTGCTCTCGGGATCGGTGGGTATCCACCCTGTAGAACCGTTCGGTCAGGCGCGGCAGATGCACGGGGTCGATCCCGCTGCCATTGTCAATTACCTCGACCCTGACAGCAGCGGCGCGGACCGCTGGATCACGATCACGGGTCCGCAACCGCAGCGTGACGTGATCGCCGCCATATTTGATCGCGTTCTCAACCAGATTGGTGAAGACCTGCTGCAACTGGTCTGGATCGCCGGTAACGGCGGTTGGCGTCTCCGGTATGTCGAGCGTCAGCTGCACCTCGGCGGCCTCTGCAACCGGCTCCAGCGATTTCAGGGTCGAGGCCAGATGAGCGCCGAGATCCAGTTGTTCGCGCGGGCGCACCCGCTCCTCGCTTTCGACCCGGTTCAGCGACAGAAGATCACCAACCAGCCGGTTCATCCGATTGGCTTCATCCTGCATGATCTGCAAAAACCGATCCCGTGCCGCAGCATCATCGCGTGCAGGACCGCGCAGCGTTTCGATAAACCCCATAAGCGCAGTGAGCGGCGTACGCAGTTCATGGCTGACATTGGCGACAAAATCACGCCGCATCTGGCTCGCCTGCTCGCGCTCGGTGATATCCGTGAGGCTGATCAGCGCCGCGCCGCCATTCACGGCGCCGATGCCCGGCACATAGCGCAGGGCCACCTCAAACGTGGTGTCCTGTGCGCCATCATTGGACAGGTGACGCGCGGTTTTGGCGCTGCGGTCGTAAAGGCAGCTTTCGATCGCCGTGGCCACATTGGGCTGGCGCAGGATGGTGGCGAAATGGCGCCCGACCAGATTGGCGCCCAGCAGCGTGGTCGCCGCCGCATTTGCGGCGATGAACCTTTCGCTTTGATCGACCAGCACAGCTGGCAAGGGGATGGCCTCCATGAAACCGTTAATCAGATCGTCAGTCATGTGCCCCTCGCGTTTTAGCTGTGCCGGCCGTGTTACAAATCAATTGTAACTATGACATGGCAGCCGCGACCGCTTCGGTGAAGACAGCGCAGAGCGTTGCCGGATCCTCAAGCCCGACCGAGACGCGGAAGAACCCTTCGCTCAGCCCCAGTTTGGCGCGATCCTCCGCGCTGAGGGCGCGGTGCGAGGAAGAGGCCGGATGCGACAGCGTTGTGCCCACATCGCCAAGGGTCGGGGCAAAGTTCAGCCCATCTGCCGCCCGGGTAAAGGCATTGGCGGCAGCGCGCCCGCCCTCAAGCTCGAAGCTGACCATATTGCAGCCCCTGCCCTCCAACAGCGCCATTGCGCGCTCGTGATCGGGATGATCCTTGCGGGTCGGGTAGATCACCCGCTTCACCCCCGGCAGCCCCGCCAGATGGTCCGCCAGCGTCACCGCCGTGGCCTGCGCGCGTTCAAACCGCAGCTCGAACGAGAGCATACCGCGTTCGGCGAGCCAGCAGTCGAACGGGCTGGGCGTCATGCCGGTGGTCACCACATAGACGCTGAGACGGGTGTTGATCTCAGGATCCTTGGCCACGACATAACCGAGCATCACATCGGAATGGCCGGCCAGCAGCTTGGTGATTGAATGGATGACGATATCGGCGCCGTGGTCAAAGGGACGAAAGCCCCGCGGCGTGGTAAAGGTATTGTCCACCACCAAGAGAATATCGCGATCCTTGCAGAGCTGGGCCAGCCCGTCGATATCGGCGACGGCAAGCGTCGGGTTTGACACCGCCTCGACCAGGATCATCTTGGTTTCGGGGCGGATCGCGGCCTCCACTGCGGCCACATCACCGGGATTGGCCAAAGTGGTTTCAATGCCCAGACGCGGCAGATCCTCGGCCATCAGGCGCATCGACCGCCCGTAGAGCTGATTGCCGCCAATCACGTGATCGCCGGTTTTCAGCAGGCCCAGCAGAACGGCCGAAACCGCCGCCATGCCGGAGCCGGTCACGACACCGCCGGGCATACCTTCCATCGCATCCAGCCGCTTGGCGACCACATCGGCATTGGGATGGCCTTCGCGGGAGTAGGTATAGCCGTGCACCCGCCCTTCGTACTGGTCATCAAGCGCATCCGGCGTTTCGCTGGCATAGACCACCGACGGGCTGAGCGGTGTCACAACCGGATGGCTCGCGCTGAAGGGCAAGGGATCTGGCCGCATCAGCGACCCTTTGGAATTTCTCACGTGTCAGACCTCTGTCAGTTCGTCGCGAAAACGACGCATGTTTTCCTGGTAGTGCTCAGCGCTCTGGCGCAGCGACTGCACCAGAGCCTCGTCAACATCCCGGACAATCTTGCCGGGTGCGCCCATGACCAGAGAGTTATCTGGGATTTCTTTATTCTCTGTAATCAGGGCGCCCGCACCGATCAGGCAGTTCTTGCCGATCCTGGCACCGTTCAGAATGGTCGCACCCATTCCGATCAGGGAGTTGTCGCCAATGGTGCAGCCATGCAGCATCACCTTGTGGCCGATGGTGCAGTTTTCACCAATGGTCAGCGGGTAGCCTGCGTCAATGTGCATGACGCAGTTTTCCTGCACGTTGGAGCCGCGACCGATACGGATCTCTTCGTGATCGGCCCGGATGGTGGTGCCAAACCAGACCGAGGCCCCCTCCTCCAGCACCACAAGGCCAATCAGGTTGGCGTCGGGCGCGACCCAGGTGTCGGCGTGGATGTTCGGGGTCTTGTCGCCCAGGGCATAGATGGTCATGACAGCTCCTCAAATTCGCTTTGCAGGCCGCGCACGTGGTCCATCAGATGGGGCTGCTGGATCCGGCGCAGGCGGGTGGCGGTGATAATTGTCTTCAGCTGTGCCTCGGTCGCGTCGAGGTCATCGTTGATCAGCACGTGGTCATAGCTGCCCCAGTGGCTGATCTCGTCCCAGCTTTTCTCCATCCGGCGGGTGATCGTAGCGGCATCGTCCTGCGCCCGGCTTTCCAGACGACGGCGCAACTCCAAGATCGAGGGGGGCAGCAGGAAGATCGACAGCGTGTGCTGGCCCAGATCCGAGTTGCGGATCTGCTGGGCGCCCTGCCAGTCGATATCAAAAAGCACGTCGCGCCCGCTATCAATCGCCGCCTTTACCGGCCCCTTGGGCGAGCCGTAGAAATTGCCGAACACATGAGCGTGTTCCAGCATGTCGCCTTCGCTCACCGCAGTTTTGAAGGCATCGGTGGTGATAAAATGATAGTCCTGCCCATCCACCTCGCCCGGGCGCGGGTTGCGCGTGGTGGCGGAGACGGAGAATTCGATGCTGGGATCCCAGGACCGCAGTCGTTTTGCCAATGTGGATTTCCCGGCCCCCGAGGGCGAAGAAAGGATGATCAACAGGCCGCGCCGATCTGCCATGGCGTGCTCTCCTTATGTCTTATGACGTTGTTGTTATTCTGTGTCGTTATTCGATGTTCTGGACCTGCTCGCGCATCTGGTCGATCACCGCCTTCAGCTCAAGCCCGACCGCCGTCAGATCGCTGTTCTGCGCCTTCGCGCAGAGTGTGTTGGCCTCGCGGTTGAATTCCTGCATCAGGAAATCCAGTTTGCGCCCGACCGCCCCGCCCTTGGCCAGAAGGTCACGCGCTGCCGCAACATGGGCGGTGAGCCGATCCAATTCTTCGGTGACGTCGGATTTTACCGCCAGAAGCGCCAGTTCCTGCGCCAGACGGGTTTCATCGACGCCGTCGCTGTTGTCCAGAACCCGCGCAAGATTGGTCCGCAGGTTTGCGGCAACCTCATCCTTGCGCGCCTCGGCGCGGCGTGCGGCCTCATCGCGCAGCGTGCTGATCTGGTCCAGTTGGTCCATCAGCACGGTCTTCAGCGCGGCGCCCTCGCTGGCGCGCATGTTAACAAAGTCGGACAGGATTGCGGCGAAATCTGCGCTCAGTGCCGCCACGATCGGGGCGGGATCATCGGCACTGCTGGCCTGCTCCAACACGCCGCGCTGCGCCAGAAGATCGGCCGCCGTGGTCTGTGCCAGCACAATGCCGGCAGCATCGGCCTGACGCTCCACCTCGGCAATCGCCTGCAATAGCGATGCCAGCGCCGGCTGGTTGATCTCAAGCGCGCTTGCGGCGGCTTCGCTGCGGCTGATGCGCAGGGTCATGGAGACGTTGCCGCGCGACAGCGCCTTGCTCAATTGGCCACGCAGGTTGGTCTCAAGCCCCTCCAGCCAGTCCGGAATGCGCAGCCGCAGATCCAGCCCCTTGGCGTTGACCGAGCGCAATTCGCACGACCAGCTATGGGCGCCGATGCTGCCCTGTCCCGCTGCAAAGCTCGTCATTGAATGGATGGTCATGTCCTGCTGCCCTCCGAGGCGCCCAAGGCGCAGTTTTGCGTGGTCAAAGGTTTACAAACGGGCAGCCGACAAGTCCATAAGCGCGCGGTCCTATCCTAAAGTGTTAACCATTGATTAAAGAAGTAGTCCAAAATTGAATAAGATTGTGGCATGTTAACTTCAGGATAACCAATTCGGCATTAATCGTTAGGCAACCAACTTTAGCTTGGCGCATGACCCAGCCGGATCCAGCGAGGATGACAGCGATGTTTTTTGGCGGCCGCAAAGATAACGATCAGACCGATGGTCAAACTAAGGTTGTGGCAATGGACCGGTTCCGTGCTGCGGGATCGCTGTCTCCCATGCGTCAGGCGGAGGCCTATTGGACCGCCCTGCGCCGGGGTGATGACATTCCCAGCCGGTCGCAGATTGACCCGCGCGGGCTGGAGAACATCCTGCCCCAGACCTTTATTCTGGAACGGATCGCGCCCGGTATCGCCCGGTTCCGTCTTGCCGGACAGCGGGTGAATGAAATGGCTGGCATGGAAGTGCGCGGCATGCCGATCACCGCTTTCTTCACACCGGAGGCGCGCAAACAGATGAGCGCGGCAATGGAAACCATGTTCGACACGCCCGCCATCATCGAACTGACGCTTCAGACCGAAAACAACCGTCTGCGCGGCGCACGTGAGGCGCGTATGCTGCTGCTGCCGCTGCGCAGCGATCTGGGCGACATCAGCCGTGCGCTGGGTGTTTTCATCTCCGAAGGCAACCCGACCGGTACGTCACAGCGGTTCTCCATCACCGAAACAAAGATCCGTCAGGTCAGCCATAAGGGCGACACCCCCTTTAAGGCCAAGCCACGAGCCGCTGATCCGGTCGCACCCCAGCGTAAACCGCAGGACGTCAACACACCCAATCCGGGGTTTGCCGAGACGCAGGCGCGGTTTGAGCCAGAGCCGAGCGTGATGACCGAAGCGCGTTCGCTGATTGAGCGCAGCCGCCAGATGTCGAGCGCGAAGGACGTGGCGCCAAAGGCCGAAAAACAGCCCGCCAAGAAGCGCGGCAGCCACCTCCGACTGGTGGTCAGCAAAGACTGAGGCCTGAGACGGCACAGCATATTCCCGAGATACTTTCGCGCTACTGGACATAGCTAGAAAGCAGACGCCCCGCGACAGAAAGTCCGGGGCGTTTCCCTTTTGTCAGATGCGCAAACGACCCTGTCGCCATGTCCAAGGTGCTGCGCCCACGGGGCTGGTGGCGTCTTGCGGATCGCTGCCGAAACTCTGGCTAAGGTGCATCAGCAACTTCTCCCAACCCTTTGAATAAAAAGACCCTCACCCGGATGGGGTGAGGGCCCATTGCTAGGTGCCATCCTGATGATCAGGGTGGATCTGTGGGTGATCAGCCGGCTTGACGCTCCGCAGTGCGGGCGCGCAGCTGCGAGACTTCTTCCGCAACGAGGAAGGCCAGTTCGAGCGACTGACTGGCGTTCAGGCGCGGGTCGCAGGCCGTGTGATAACGGTCGCTGAGATCCTCATCGGTGACGGCGCGCACGCCGCCGGTGCATTCGGTGACGTCCTGACCGGTCATCTCGAAATGCACGCCGCCCGGGATGGTGCCCTCTGCGGTGTGGATCGCAAAGAAGTCGCGAACCTCGCGCAGGACGCTCTCAAACGGGCGGGTCTTGTAGCCGGTGGAAGATTTGATGGTGTTGCCGTGCATAGGGTCGCAGACCCAGGTCACCTTGGCGCCCTCTTCCTGAACCGCCTTGATCAGGCGTGGCAGGTGTTCGCCGGCTTTGCCTGCGCCAAAGCGTGCGATCAGGGTCAGACGACCTTCCTCATTCTCCGGGTTCAGCTTGGCCATCAGAACCTTCAGATCCTCGGCCGTTGTGGTTGGACCACATTTCAGACCAATCGGGTTCAGCACGCCGCTGCAGAATTCCACGTGTGCGCCATCCGGTTGACGGGTCCGGTCGCCGATCCACAGCATGTGGCCGGAGCCAGCCAGCCATTTGCCGGAGGTCGAATCCAGACGGGTCAACGCCTCTTCATACTCCAGCAGCAAACCTTCGTGGCTGGTGTAGAATTCAACCGACTGCAAGGTGTGCGCGGTATCATTGTTGATGCCGGCCGCCTTCATGAAGTCGAGCGTATCGGTGATGCGATTCGCCATTTCACGATAGCTTTCGGCCTTCTCGCCCTCGGTAAAGCCCAGCGTCCAGGCGTGGACCTGGTTCACATCGGCATAACCGCCGGTTGAGAACGCCCGGATCAGGTTCAGCGTCGCGGCGGCCTGAGTATAGGCCTGCAGCATCCGCTGCGGGTCTGGCACGCGGGAGGCCTCGGTGAAGGCCAGATCGTTGATGATGTCACCGCGGTAGCTGGGCAGCTCGACGCCATTCACGGTCTCTGTCGGTGCGCTGCGGGGTTTGGCGAACTGGCCCGCCATGCGGCCGACCTTGATCACCGGCACCTTGGCACCGTAGGTTAGCACCATCGCCATCTGCAACATCACCTTGAAGGTATCGCGGATCGCATCGGCGCTGAACTGGTCGAAGCTTTCGGCGCAGTCGCCGCCCTGAAGCAGGAATGCCTCGCCCCGGCCGGCCGCGCCGAGGTGTTGTTTCAGCCGCCGCGCCTCACCGGCAAATACCAGCGGCGGATATTTTGACAGCTGAGCCTCAACAGCCGAAAGCGCGTCGGCGTTGGTATATTCTGGCATTTGCACCCGCGGTTTTTGGCGCCAGGTCGATTTTTGCCACTCACTCATAGCTGTGTCTCCGCATAAGAGGTCTCAAAGTTAACGAACGCCATCTATACGAAATCACACTCCGGCTGACCAGTTTAGATTTGCAAAGTCTTGACGACACCGCGAAGCTATGAACACGGTGCCCGAATTTCGCAAAATCCGCCCTTGCGAAGAACAGAAATATTGAATGAGGACGCTGGCCATGCAGACGCAGAGCAAGCCAACACCAAGCCCGACCAAAGGGCCCCAATCCCGGCGTTATGCCTTTGTTTTGCTTGACCGTTTTACGATGCTGTCTTTTGCCTCGGCGCTGGAATGTCTGCGAATTGCCAACCGGATGATTGGCCGCGAAGTCTACACCTGGATGCTCTTGGCCGAAGGCGGCGGCACGGTCAGCTGTTCGGCCGGAACATCCTTTCAGGTGGATGATGACCTGATCGAACTCCAGCGCGATGACACAATTCTGTTGTGCTCCGGTATTTCGGTGCAGGAAGCCACCACAAAAAAACTGCTGTCCTGGCTGCGTCGCGAAGCGCGCAAGGGGTTGAAGGTTGGTGGGCTGTGCACGGCGTCATATGCGCTGGCGCGCGCGGGCCTGCTGGATGGCAGACGTGCCACGATTCACTGGGAGAATGCCGACAGTTTCAACGAGGAGTTTGACGAGGTCGAGCTGACCAAATCGGTCTTTGTCATCGACGGCAACCGGATGTCGACAGCCGGCGGTACCTCCTCCATCGACCTGATGCTGAAGCTGATTGCCAATGATCACGGCGAGGATATCGCCAATTCGGTGGCCGATCAGCTCATCTATTCATCGATTCGGACCGATCAGGACACGCAGCGCCTGTCGATCCCGACCCGGATCGGGGTGCGCCACCCCAAATTGTCGATGGTGATCCAGATGATGGAAGCCAATATCGAGGAGCCGATCAGCCCCTCCATTCTGGCGCAGAATGTCGGCATGTCGACCCGCCAGCTGGAGCGGCTGTTCCGTCGCTATCTCAACCGATCTCCCAAACGCTATTATATGGAACTGCGGTTGCAGAAGGCGCGCAACCTGTTGATGCAGACCGATATGAGTGTGATCAATGTGGCGCTTGCCTGCGGGTTTGCATCACCTTCGCATTTCTCCAAATGCTACCGGGCGCATTACGACACGACGCCTTATCGCGAACGCGGCAGCAAATCGGCCCCGCCGACGTTGTGACCCGCGCCCCTACCGGATCAGGCCTATGCCGGATCGACACAGGATCAACAATGGATCGGCCCGGGGCACGGTTCGCGCCGGTTCAGCGCGACAGGCGGTAGAGCGCACCATTGGTCTCGGACAGGAACCAGATGCTACCATCCGGGGCCTCGCGCAGGTCCCGGATCCGTCCTGTCTCATCGCCCCTGATCTGCTCAACCTCCGCCAGTGGTTGCCCGGAGAGCCGCGCGATATAGCCGAACTTGAGCGAGCCGACAAAGATATCACCGCGCCAGTCCGGCCACATGCTGCCGGAATACACCAGCAGGTTTGAGGGCGCCATCGAGGGGTCCCAATAGTGGGCCGGCTGCTTCAGGCCCGGCTTTGTGGTCCCTTCGCCGATTTTCAGCCCTGAATAATGCCGGCCGTAGGCGATGACCGGCCAGCCGTAATTTGCGCCTTTCTCGATCAGATTGACCTCATCCCCGCCACGGGCGCCATGTTCAACAGACCAGAGCTGGCCATCGGCGGCAAAGGTCAGTCCCTGGGGGTTGCGATGCCCGTAGGACCAGATTTCCGGCTGCGCCCCTTTCTGTTTGGTAAAGGGGTTGTCGCGCGGGACGGATCCGTCGGGATTCAAACGCAGAATGCTGCCCTGATGTGAGGTGAGGGATTGGGCAGATGGCCGGTCGCCGCGATCACCCAGAGTGACATAGAGAGTTCCGTCAGGCCCTTCTGCCAGCCGCGATCCGAAATGGCGCCCACTGTCGGCGGGTGGCGCGGCGACGAAGATGTCCCGCAGCCCCTCAAGCTGGGTGTTGCGCCGGGCGAGCTGCCCGGTGGCCACCGCTGTGGCAGAGCCTCTTCCAAGCCGTTTCGAATAAGAGAGATATATCCGCCGGGTTCTGTCAAAATTGCGCGGAATCAATACGTCCAGCAGCCCGCCCTGCCCCTGATCTAGCACTTTCGAAGTGCCTTTGACGCGGGTCAGACGGCCGGCCGCCAGGTGCAACAGGTCACCGTCTTTTTCAGTGATCAGCACCGAGCCATCAGGCAGGAAATCAAAAGCCCATGGGATATCCAGCCCGTGGGCCATCCGCTCTATCTTCAACACTCTCTGATCGCTGCTCAGCGTCTGTGCCGAGACCGCGGTGCCAACGGTGGCCAGCAGGGTTAATGCGATAAAGCGCTGTGCCAGGGATGCCAGCATCGGCCGGATCTGTCGCGTCTGGCTGGTCGATCTTTCCGGCTGACAAGCCGACGATTGCCGTCGCCGGGGTCGCATCGCCTGACACGATGGGTTGACTTGGAGCACTCTAATAACAGACCTCCCCATATGCATGACGCCTCCTGCGCAATTCCGTGATCAGACCCTGGGGGGAGCGGTCCAATGGCTCATATTCATGCTATTCGACCGAATTTAGCGCGAATTTTCTATTTGGCCAGCTTTTGCGCCGCCCGGCATGAAATGCGACGCGGATCTGGGGACTTGCGACGAGCGCTGCGGTGAGCTGATCCCCGATGCCCAAGGGGCGAGCGGCCGTTGGGTCATCTACCCCATTGGGAACATTCCATTCTCCGTAACCGGGGCGAAAAAACCTGCGACATGTTGGCGCTAGAGGACTTCCCTTTTTTACCACGCTTGCCTAGGGTCCGATTTGAACAAATATGTTCCAACAAATGGGAGTTCACAAAAATGAAAAAAATGATGATGGCGACAGCCGCCGCTGCCCTGACTGCTGGCACTGCGTTTGCGGGTGGCCACGCCAAGGAAGTGAAGCTGGGTGTGCTTCTCGGCTTTACCGGGCCGATCGAATCCCTCGCCCCGGCCATGGGTTCCGGCGCTGAGCTGGCGATGGAGGAAGTGACCAAATCCGGCAAGCTGCTTGATGCGGCGACTGTCATTCCGGTGCGCGCAGACACCGGCTGTATCGACAATGGTCTGGCGACTGCAAACGGCGAGAAGCTGATTGCTGACGGTGTCAACGGCATCATCGGCGGTGACTGCTCCGGCGTGACCGGCGCGATCCTGCAGAACGTCGCGATCCCGAACGGCATGGTGATGATCTCGCCGTCTGCCACCTCGCCCGGCCTGTCGACCATGGAAGACAACGACCTGTTCTTCCGCACCTCGCCCTCCGATGCCCGCGAAGGCCAGGTGATGGCCGAAGTGCTGAAAGAGCGCGGCGTCAACTCCATCGCCCTGACCTATACCAACAACGACTACGGCAAAGGTCTGGCCGACGCGATCAAAACCTCCTTTGAGGAAGTCGGCGGCGAAGTCACCATCGTGACCGCGCATGAAGACGGCAAGGGCGACTATTCCGCAGAAGTCGCCGCACTGGCGTCCGCTGGCGGCGATATTCTGGTTGTTGCCGGCTACCTGGATCAGGGCGGCCTGGGCATCATTCAAGCCTCGCTCGACTCCGGTGCCTATGACACCTTCGGTCTGCCCGGTGGCATGATCGGTGACACCCTGCCCAAGAACATCGGCCCGGATCTTGATGGCTCCTTTGGCCAGATTGCCGGTTCCGATAGCGAAGGTGCGGCGATCTATGCTGAGCTGGCCAAAGCCGCCGGTTTCGACGGCACCTCCGCCTATTCCCCGGAGAGCTATGACGCTGCCGCGCTGTTCATGCTGGCAATGCAGGCCGCAAACTCCAAGGATCCGGCCGACTATGGCTCCAAGATCCTTGAAGTAGCCAATGCGCCCGGTGAGAAGATCAACCCCGGCGAGCTGGGCAAGGCCCTGGAAATCCTCGCAAATGGCGGCGACATCGACTATGAGGGTGCGACTGGCGTAGAACTGATCGGCCCCGGTGAGAGCGCAGGCTCCTACCGCGAGATCGAAGTCAAGGACGGCGCCAACGCCACCGTGAAATTCCGCTGATCCCGTAAAATCGGATCGAACCAAGTTGATCAGCCCGGGTTTTGCCCGGGCTGTTCCAAATTCAAAAGCCGTCAAAAAGACGGTGGGGGATGAAATGACATGATCGTCGTCGAGGACTTGCACAAGCACTTCGGCGGGTTCCATGCGGTTGATGGCGCGTCGCTGGAAATCGCTAAGGGCTCCATAACCGGTTTGATCGGGCCAAACGGCGCCGGAAAAACCACTCTTTTCAACGTGATTGCAGGCGTGCTTGAACCGACCTCCGGCCGGGTCACCATGGACGGTGAGGACATCACCGGCCTGCCGCCGCATGAGCTGTTCCACAAGGGGCTGCTGCGGACGTTCCAGATCGCGCATGAATTTGCGTCGATGACCTGCCGCGAGAACCTGATGATGGTGCCAAGTGCGCAGTCGGGTGAGACGCTGTGGAACACCTGGTTCGGCCGCAAGCGCATTGCGGATGAGGAACGCGCGCTGCGGGCCAAGGCAGATGAGGTTCTGGAATTCCTGACCATCAGCCATATCGCTGATCTGAAGGCCGGTCAGGTCTCGGGCGGGCAGAAGAAACTGCTTGAGCTGGGCCGCACCATGATGGTGGACGCCAAGATCGTCTTCCTCGATGAGGTGGGCGCAGGTGTGAACCGGACCCTGCTCTATACCATTGCCGATGCCATCAAGCGCCTCAACGAGGAGCGCGGCTATACCTTCGTCGTGATCGAGCACGACATGGAGTTCATCGGGCGCCTCTGCGACCCGGTTATCTGCATGGCCGAGGGCAAGAAACTGGCTGAAGGCACGCTGGATCAGATCAAGGCCAACGAGCAGGTGATCGAAGCCTATCTCGGCACCGGCCTGAAAAACAAAGATAAACTGGAGGCTGGAGCATGAGCGACAATCCCTACCAGAACGATCACGGCAATCGTGATGCCTCGATCACCAATCCGCATGGTGTTGGAACGATGCAGCCTGCCCACAGCAAAAGCGGCCCCACACGCAAGGTGGACGGTGGTCCCTTTCTGATCGGTGACACGATGACCGGCGGCTACGGCAAAGGGCCGGATATCCTGCACGACTGCACCATTGCCGTCGATAAGGGCGAGATCGCCGTTATCGTTGGCCCCAATGGTGCCGGGAAATCCACCGCGATGAAAGCTGTGTTCGGGATGCTCGATGTCCGCGCAGGTGCCGTGCGTCTGGACGGCGAGGATATCACCCTGCTGACCCCCCAAGACCGGGTGATCAAGGGCATGGGGTTTGTGCCCCAGACCAGCAATATCTTCACCTCGATGACGGTTGAGGAAAACCTGGAAATGGGTGCCTTCATCCGCACCGATGATTTCCGCGATACCATGGAGCAGGTCTATGAGCTGTTTCCGATCCTGCGTGAAAAACGCAACCAGCCGGCGGGCGAACTCTCCGGGGGTCAGCGCCAGCAGGTGGCCGTTGGCCGCGCGCTGATGACCAAGCCGAAGGTTCTGATGCTGGACGAGCCGACAGCAGGTGTGTCGCCCATCGTCATGGACGAGCTGTTCGACCGTATCATCGAGGTGGCCCGCACCGGCCTGCCGATCCTGATGGTCGAACAAAACGCCAAACAAGCGCTTGAGATCGCGGACAAAGGTTACGTTCTGGTACAGGGCCGCAATGCCTACACCGGCACCGGCCAAGAGCTGCTCGCCGATCCCGAAGTGCGCAAATCTTTCCTTGGGGGCTAAGAGATGGACTTCCTCAACGCCCTTGTGGCGCTTACAAATTTTGTCGGGGTTCCGGCAATCGCTTACGGCAGTCAACTGGCGCTTGGTGCGCTGGGTGTGACGCTGATTTATTCGGTGCTGCGGTTTTCGAATTTTGCCCATGGCGACACTATGGCCTTTGGCACAATGGTGACCATCATCGTGACCTGGTGGTTGCAGTCGATGGGCATCAGCTTTGGCCCGCTGCCAACTGCGCTGCTGGCGCTGCCGCTTGGCATCGTGAGCTGTATGCTTCTGATGCTGGTCACCGATCGCACCGTTTATCGGTTCTACCGGACACAGAAAGCCAAGCCGGTGATTTTTGTCATGGTGTCGCTGGGCGTCATGTTCATGATGAATGGCCTTGTGCGATTTGTCATCGGGCCGGGCGATCAGCGGTTTGCTGACGGCGAACGCTTTCTGATTTCCGCGCGGGATTTCAAGGCGATGACCGGCCTGAGTGAGGGGCTGGCGATCAAGACCACGCAAGGCATCACTGTGGTCACCGCAGTGGTGGTTGTGGCGCTGCTGTTCTGGTTCCTGAACAAGACCCGCACCGGTAAATCCATGCGCGCCTATTCCGACAACGAAGATCTGGCGCTGCTCTCGGGCATCAACCCGGAGCGGGTGGTGATGTATACTTGGCTGATCGTTGCGACCCTCGCGACCATTGCCGGCGTGCTTTATGGTTTGGACAAATCTTTCAAACCCTTCACCTATTTCCAGCTGCTGCTGCCGATCTTTGCCGCCGCTATCGTTGGTGGTCTGGGCAGCCCGGTCGGGGCCATCGCTGGTGGGTTCATCATCGCGTTCTCCGAGGTGACCATCACCTATGCCTGGAAGAAAGTGCTGACCTACGTCGTTCCGGAGTCGTTCGAGCCTGATGGCCTCGTCCAGCTTCTGAGCACGGATTACAAATTCGCCGTGTCCTTTGCGATCCTTGTGGTCGTGCTTCTGTTCAAGCCCACGGGCCTTTTCAAAGGAAAAGTGGTATGAGCGAGACAGTCAAAACCTCCCTGCTGTTTCTGTTTGTTGGCATTCTGATCCTGCTTGAGGGAAGCACAAGCTTTCTGTTTTTCTCCGGATCCTGGAACTCGGCTCTGGTGATCCTCAACATGGGGTTGGTGTCTGCGATCATGGCGATTGGCGTCAATCTTCAGTGGGGCTTTGCCGGTTTGTTCAATGTCGGCATCATGGGCTTTGTGGCGCTTGGTGGTCTGGCCGTTGTGCTGGTCTCTACCGCGCCAACACCGGGCGCGTGGAGCCAGGGCGGTGTCGGGATCATCATGGCCCTGGCCATGGGGGCGATGACGCTGGTCGCGGCCGTTGCAACCATGCGGATGGTCCCTGCCGGTAAGCTGCGCGTTGCGGTGCTGCTGGCGGTGCTGATCGTCGGCTTTGTGGTGTATCGCGCAATCTTCGATCCGGCGGTTGCCGGGGTCGAGGCGATCAACCCGGCGCTGGAGGGCAACCTAGGCGGGCTGGGTCTGCCGGTGCTTCTGGCCTGGCCTGCGGGCGGTCTGCTGGCGGCCGGCGTTGCCTGGCTGATCGGCAAGACGGCCCTCGGTCTGCGGTCTGATTATCTGGCGATTGCGACGCTTGGCATTGCCGAGATCATCATCTCGGTGCTGAAGAACGAGGACTGGCTGTCGCGCGGCGTGAAAAATGTCGTCGGCCTGCCCCGGCCCCTGCCCTATGAGGTCGATCTGCAGAATGATGCGGAGTTTGTCGCCAAGGCGGCGGAGTATGGTCTGGACCCGGTTCTGGCCTCCACGCTCTATGTCAAGCTGGGCTACTCGCTGCTGTTCACCGTCGTGCTGCTGGTGCTGCTGTGGATGGCGCAGATGGCATTGAAGAGCCCCTGGGGCCGGATGATGCGCGCCATTCGCGACAATGAGGTGGCAGCCGAGGCGATGGGCAAGGATGTGACCCGCCGCCATCTGCAAATCTTCATCCTTGGCTCTGCGATCTGTGGCATTGCCGGGGCTATGATGACCACGCTCGACAGCCAGCTGACGCCGGGCACGTATAATCCCTTGCGCTTCACCTTCCTGATCTGGGTGATGGTAATTGTCGGTGGCTCAGGCAATAACTTTGGCGCGGTGCTGGGAGGTCTGCTGATCTGGTTCCTGTGGATCAAGGTTGAGCCGATGGGCATCCTGCTGATCGAGACCCTGACCGCAGGCATGGCCGACACCAATGCGCTGAAGGTTCATCTGCTGGAAAGCGCGTCGCATATGCGTCTGCTGACCATGGGGCTGATCCTGCTGCTGGTGCTGCGTTTCAGCCCTCGTGGCCTGATCCCCGAGCGCTGAGGTCGCAGATCCGCGACCGGTCTGACAGTCGAACCTATGGAAACGCGAAACGCCGCCCGTGGATATGCTCCCCGGGCGGCGTTTTGTTTTGCTCTGGCAGGTCAGGCCTGCTCACCGCCCCTTGAACAGACCGCCGAGGATGCCGCGCACAAGCCGTCGACCGGTGGTGCCTTTCAATTCCTTGATGACCGCCTCCGACATGGCTGAGGCAAAACTGTCGCGTGGTTTTACCCGCCGCGCGGAGGACCGGCTGACCCGGCTGCCAGAATAGCGCCGCCCGGCGTTATATTCGCGTGCCATCGGTTCGGGTGCCGCCTCGGCGTAATCTTCTGCGGCCTCAGCCTCGGCGGCGGCTTTCGCGGCGCGTTCCGCCAGGATTTCATAGGCGGACCGCCGGTCGGTGGTCTGGTCATATTTCCCGGCCATGTCCGAGCTCTGCAAGATTGCCCTGCGGTCCTCAGCGGTGATCGGGCCGAGTTGAGAACTGGGCGGGCGGATCAGCGTGCGCTCAACAACGCCGGGGACACCTTTTTTCTGCAACATCGAGGTAACCGCCTCACCGACGCCGACCTCGCGGATCGCCTCCTCGGTTGAGAACCGTGGATTCTCACGGTAGGTTTCGGCCGCCATGCGCAGGTTTTTCTGGTCGCGCGCGGTGAACGCTCGCAGTGCGTGCTGGATGCGGTTGCCAAGCTGGCCAAGGATGTCTTCCGGCACGTCAGCCGGGTTCTGGGTGATAAAATAGATCCCGACCCCTTTGGAACGGATCAGACGCGCCACCTGTTCCACCTTGTCGATGAGCGCCTTGGGGGCATCATCAAACAGCAGATGCGCCTCGTCGAAGAAAAAGACCAGCCGGGGCTTTTCAGGATCGCCAACCTCTGGCAGCTCCTCGAACAGCTCGCTCAGCAGCCAGAGCAGGAATGTTGCGTATAGTCCCGGCGCCGCCATCAGTTTGTCAGCGGCGAGGATATTGACCATGCCACGCCCGTCAGCGGTGCCGCGCATCAGGTCGCTCAGCGCCAGGGCCGGCTCACCAAAGAGCTGCGCCCCGCCCTGGTTCTCCAGCACCAGCAGCCGCCGCTGGATTGCCCCGATTGAGGCTGTGGAGACATTGCCGTAGCGCAGCGATAGCTGCGCGCGGTTTTCACCCACCCAGACCAGCAGCGCCTGTAGATCCTTCAGGTCCAGCAGCGCCAGACCTTCCTCATCCGCGAGACGGAAGGCGATGTTCAGGATGCCCTCCTGTGCCTCGCTCAGTTCCAACAGCCGCGCCAGCAGCAATGGCCCCATCTCGGCCACGGTCGTCCTGACCGGATGCCCCTGCTCACCGTAGAGGTCCCAGAAGGTGACCGGGCAGGAATGGTAGCGGTAGTCGTCAAAGCCGATTTTGGTCGCCCGGCTGGTAAAGGCATCATGTAGCTTATGGTCGGCGCTGCCGGATTTCGCCAGGCCGGACAGATCGCCCTTCACATCCGACAGGATTACCGGCACGCCGGCATTGGAGAAACTCTCGGCGAGGATCTGTAGCGTGACCGTCTTGCCCGTGCCGGTTGCTCCGGCGATCAACCCGTGACGATTGGCATATTTCAGCGCCAGCGCCTGTGGATCGGCATAGGCTTCGCCACCGCCGCCGATAAAGAGTTTGTCCTGCATGATCTGCCCCTGACTGTTGTGATCCCGCGAAAAATGCGATCGGTCTCAAATGAAAATACAAAATTAACCTTTGAATGCGAGAGTGATAATTGCCCGTCGACCATCATGCGGTTGTGTCGGCGGACATTTCCTCCCTGTCAGACTGGGCCGTGCTTCGGGCACGGCCTTTTTTTTGCGCTCGCGGCCGGCCCGTGGCGATCAGCTGCGCCTTGCGGGCAGGTGTTTTGTGCATATTGCGCGCGCTATGGGCGTAGGCGTCAATTATTCCACCAACTGCGACATTTTTTTCTCTTTCCATGTTGACCGATGGCCGACCCTTTCGTAACGTCCTCCCAATAACTAAGTCGGCCAGTCCGACGGGGAGAAAAAATACGAAAAAGGGGGCAGTTATGCTCCCTTTTTTGTTTTGTTCCAAGCGCTTCCAGTCATGACGCGCGATCCGGTCAATTCCCCGCCAGTGAAGCGGGCAAACATGGTTATTGGCCTGACACCGGGGTTCGGCCATGCTACATCGAATCCGACACCACAGGATAGATGAGGCAATCATGATCAAGTCCCTGACCCCGATGACCCTGGCCGCGCTGATGGCGCTGCCGCTGCCGCTGATGGCGCAGGAGACCGCCGGGGCGGCCGAGACCGAAGAGAGCCAGCCCGCCGCAGATGCCACAGCCACGGAGGCACCAAAAGCCGACGAGGTTCTGGATCTTGGCCAGCCCGTACAGGATGGCCCCAAGCTGGGGCAGCGCTATTCCAAAGAAACCCATGGCGATTGGGATCTGGCCTGCGTCAAAACCGAGGAAGAAACCGATCCCTGTTCGCTGTTGCAGATCATGTCCGACGACAGCGGCAATCCGATGGCGGAGTTTTCGCTGTTCCGGATTGATCAGGAAGGCAGCCAGGCTGTCGCCGGTGCGACGGTGATCGTGCCGCTTGAAACCTTGCTGCCGGCCGCGCTGACCATTTCCATCGATGGCGCCCCCGGCAAGCGGTATAATTATTCCTTCTGTAGCCCAATGGGCTGCGTCGCCCAGATCGGGCTGACCGAGACCGATATCGCCGCGTTCAAAAAGGGCAAGATCGCCACGCTGAGCCTGCGGCCCGCACCGGCGCCGGATCAGGTGATCAATATGGAGCTGTCGCTCAGCGGGTTTACCGCCGGTTACAATGTCGTGGACGTTGTGAAGCAATAAACATTCGGTGCGGCAAACAGAAAGCCGCTGTCCAGAAAACGATCACCGCCGCACCCTGGATCAGGATGCGGCGGTTTTTTTCGGCTCTGCGGCTGGCGATCGCTCAGATCTTGCGCAGGGCAAGCACCGCGTTCAGCCCGCCAAAGGCAAAGGCATTGCTGAGGGCGACGGTCACGTTGGCCTGCCGTGCCTCATTCGGAACCACGTCCAGCGCGCATTCCGGATCAGGTTCCTCATAACCGATGGTTGGCGCAACGATACCGTCACGCAGCGCCATGATGCAGGCCAGCAGTTCGACCGCTCCGGTGCCGCCGATCAGATGGCCGTGCATGGATTTGGTCGAGGACATCATCAGATTATCCGCATGGGGCCCAAAGACATCCGCCACGGCCGCGCATTCCGTTTTGTCGTTGGCGGCGGTTCCGGTGCCATGGGCGTTGACGTAGCCGACGTCCTCGGGGTTGACCTTTGCGTCCTGCAGCGCGCCGGCAATGGCGCGCGCGGCGCCCTGTTTGCTGGGCATGACGATATCTGCCGCATCCGAGGACATGGCAAAGCCAATGACCTCGCAGATGATATCGGCGCCGCGGGCGCGGGCGTGATCATAGTTTTCAAAAACGAAGATCCCGGCCCCCTCGCCCTGCACCATGCCGTTGCGGTTGGCACTGAATGGGCGGCAGGCATCCCGTGACATGACCCGCAGCCCTTCCCAGGCTTTGACCCCACCAAAGCAGAGCATCGATTCAGATCCACCGGTGATCATCACCGGCGCCATCCCGGAGCGGACCATCTGAAACGCCTGGGCCATGGCATGATTTGAAGAGGCGCAGGCTGTCGAGACGGTAAAGCTCGGCCCCTTCAGATTATGTTCCATCGAGACATGGCTGGCTGCGGCATTGTTCATAAGCTTGGGCACGACAAAGGGGTGGACCCGGTTTTTGCCGTCCTCGTAAACCGAGCGATAATTGTCGTCCCAGGTCGAGACCCCGCCGCCGGCCGTCCCAAGCACCACGCCGGATTTCTGCGACAGCTCGCCGTGAAACTCCAGCCCCGACTGCTCAATCGCCTCTTTTGCGGCGGTCAGCGTGAATTGGGTGAAACGATCATAAAGGCTCATCTGTTGCCGGTTGAACCGGCCCTCGGCCTCAAACCCGCGCACCTGTCCGCCGATGCGGATCGACAGGCGGTCAACGTCGCGAAAATCGAGTTCTCCGATGCCACAGCGACCTTCGGCCATTGAGGCCAGCGTGTCGGCCACCGTATGGCCAAGGGCGTTGATTGTCCCCATGCCAGTGATGACAACCCGGTTCATCTTGTGCCTCCAACCCCGCTGAACATCGTTATTTTTCGGCGATCAGCTTATCAATGCCGACGATGATCGCAGCGACATTGGAGATGTCGAAATCGCTCTTGTCCGGTTCATTTGCGTTGAAGGGGATGGTGATGTCGAACTCTTCCTCAATGGCAAAGATACTCTCGACAAGGCCAAGGCTATCGATACCGAGGTCTTCCAATGTGCTGTCGAGTGTCACATCCGATGGTTCCAGCACAGCCTGTTCGGCGATGATGGCGATGACCTTGTCCTGCGTGCTCATGAGGGATCCCTGATCAGTGGTATTTTGCGTCATGTAAGTGGTGCGCCGTTATTTGAAAACCGCCTTCTTCAGCGCCTCGATGTCGCGCATCAGACGGCCCAGACGCCGCTGCCCCTTATACATCTCGGTATGTGTCTCCATTTTGACAGCGGGATAGCCCATCACCACACGGCCTGCGGGCACGTTTGACAGGATCTTGGTTCCGCCCCCGGCAATCACCCCGTCACCGATAAAGATATTGTCGGCAACCCCGGTCTGACCGCCCAGAACCACGTTGTTGCCAATATCGACGGAGCCTGAAATCCCGGTCTGACCACAAAGCAGACAGTCCCGACCAACGCGGGTGTTATGGCCAATATGAACGAGGTTATCGAGCTTGCTGCCGCTACCGATCACGGTGTTGCGGATGGTGCCATTATCAATGGTGCAATTGGTGCCGAGTTCGACGTCATCGCCAATCTCGACTGCGCCGAGCGAATGGATCCGCAGCCAGCTCTGCGCCTTGCTATCGCCTTGATCGCCCATGGTTTTGCGCGCAGTTTCCACGCCGGAGACCTCCGGTGTCACATAGGAAAACCCGTCGCCGCCAATCCGTGCGCCGGGCTGGGCGCGAAAGCGATCACCGATGATGGCACGGGCACCAATGCTGACAGCTTCGCGCAGCTGCGCCTCGGTGCCGATGGTGACATCCGCCCCGATGTAGCACTGCGGGCCAATCACTGACCCTGCGCCGATCCGCGCACCTGCGGCGATCACCGCCATAGGGCCGACGGAGACATTCTCGCCCAGTTCTGCGGAGGGGGCGATCACAGCGCTGGGGTGAATTCCATCGCCAAAGCCCTGTCCCTGGTCCAGCAGCCGGGTCACACCGCCCATCGCGAGGCGCGGGCGCGGGGCAAAGATGGCGGCCTTCAGCCCCATTGCCTGCCAGTCGGCGCCCTCCCAGACCAATCCGACGCGGGCGCTGCCTTCGTTCAGGGTTTCGGCGTATTTCGGGGCCATGGCCATGGCCAGATCATCGGGGCCTGCATCCTGCGGTTCAGCGGCGCGCTGCACCACCAGGTCCAGATCTCCTGCGGCCTCTGCCTGAAGAGAGGCGGCTATTTCGCGGACTGTAAACATGTCGGGCCCTTCCGGTCTGTTGCCTTTGGGCCCGAGGATTACCCTTGTACGCCCGGCAACACCACCCCTGCCCGTTCCAACGCGGCCCATACCTTGGCGTCACGACCGTAGATGTCGCGACGGTATTCGGGCTGCCCTTTTGAGGACACAAAGGCGGTCCGATAGATGATATGCACCGGAACCTTCTGATCAAGAACCACCTTGGTCTCCTTGCCGCTGTTCAGAATACGGTGAAAGAAATCCTTTGGGTTTTCAGTCTGGCGAGCCAACAAAGCGTAAGCAAATTCAAATGGTTGCGCGAGCCGGATGCAGCCATGTGAGAAGGCGCGGACCTCACGCTGGAACAGGCTCTTCTGCGGTGTGTCATGCAGATAGATATTGTATTTGTTCGGGAACATGAACTTCACCAGCCCCAGCGCGTTCTTGCTGCTGGGTGGCTGGCGCATGGCAAAGGGGAAGGTGCGCGCGGTATATTTGGAGAAATCAGCGGTTGCGCGATTCACCTTGCGGCCCCGACTGTCGGTGATTTCGATATGGCTCACCGCGTTTGGGTTGCTGCGCAGTTTGGGCAGATATTCCTTGGTCACGATGGACCGGGGCACGTACCAGCTGGGATTGATCACCATATGCTCCATCTCGTCAGAGAATTCCGGCGAGCGTCGGTCGGCATTGTCCTTGCCGATGACCGAGCGGGTCACAAAGGTCACTTCGCCATTGTCGATGATCTTTGCGGTGAAATCGGTCTGATTGACCAGAATATGACGGTTGCCGCGATCCGGGGTCAGCCAGCGTTCGCGCTCCATCGCTACCAGAACGGATTTGAGCCGGTCCGAAACCGGTTTGTTAATTTCCGCGATTGTCCCGCCACCGGCGACCCCATCGGCGGTCAGCCCGTGATCGGATTGGAACGCCTGCACGGCCTGCTCCAGCGCGCCATCGTAGCTGCGCGCTGCGCTGCGTGGCAGATACCCCATCGCAATAAGACGATTGCGCAGGGCAATCACCGCGGGGCCATTGTCGCCACGTTCCAGTTTCTGTGCCGCAACCCGTGGGCCCCAGCCGCCGGCCGCCTGCAGCTTTTCCAGTCGCATCTTCTCACGCAGCAGCGCTTGATACTGGGCGCTTTGCGGCGCCAGGCTGCGCAGATAGGCCACAGGAGACTGATCACGGATCCCGATCAGATAGGCGGCGAAATCCGGTTGGTGTTTCTCGCGGACGATACCGTCGTCGATCCGGCGCGGTTCAAGTAGACCTGTTTGCAGGTCGCTGGCATAGCCCACCAGCGCGCGGCTCATCGCGACTTCGGCACGACCGAGGTCACGGGTGGTCCGAACCTGGCTCAGCAGCTCCATCAGCGCATCTATTTCGGCGCTGCGATCCGGAAGCCCGTGAACCGGGGCCTCCTGCAGGGCGCGAAACAGAGCTGCGCGCCGGATGCGCGCGGCATCATCGCTGCCGGTCCAGATCGCAGCATAGCCCGTTTCGCGGTAAAACGCGGCAACCGGGTCGCTCGCTGAGGCCGCTTCGGCAACCGCCTGTTTGAACGCCGTCACCTCTGCCCTGGCACCGGAGGGCATGGCAAGGGCAACCCCGCCCAGTGCAAGTGCAAAAACTCCCGCCTTCAGCGTCGGGCCAACGGTCGAAATGGCACGGGTCATCAACACAGGCGACATATGGGTACGGTCCTCAAATGAATTGCTTTTCACAGTCTGCAGTTGCCTACATGAAATCCTGGTGAACGCCAGCCCCTGCTGTCCATTCACATTTTAAACAGCGCAAACAGGCAACAGGCACCTGCGTCTTATCGGTCTCAATTACCGCCACTCGGGCCGTGATCGCCACGACACATTGAGGGGAAATTAACCATTTATTTCCCTTTTGCGCAAAAAATTGCCGAAAATCACAGTTCATGTCGAGCTGCAACATTCAAAACTTGGCGCGCGATTCTGTATGTGCAATACAGTTCTCGCGTGGAAACAGGACCACACCCTGTCCGTAACATCGGGCACAGGCAGAGACATCAGGCGTACGGGACAGCGCAGTGACAATGGCTAAAACTGAAAAATCGGGTTTCTCCCGTCGTGCTCTATTGGGTGCGTTCGCGGCAACAACCATGGTCGCCGCTCCGACCTTCTCCAATGCAGCGGGCTTCCTGCGCGGCGCAGGTGATATCCGGCGGATCCGGATGTACTCAGGCCGCACCGGTGAGCGGATCGACATGGTGTATTGGATCGACGGCAAATACATCAAGGATGCGATCAAGGAAGTGAACCACTTCATGCGCGACTGGCGCAACGATCAGGTCAAGGAAATCGACCTGCGTACGATCGACATCATGGCCGCCTCCCACAATCTTCTTGATGTGAATGAACCCTATATGATGCTGTCGGGCTACCGCAGCCCGAAAACCAACGCGATGCTGCGCAGCCGCTCGCGCGGGGTTGCGAAGAACTCGCTTCACATGCGCGGCCAGGCCGCTGACCTGCGGCTCTCCTCGCGCTCCGTATCGCAGATGGCGAAAGCCGCGATGGCCTGCCGTGCCGGTGGCGTTGGCAAATACAGCGGCTCGAATTTCGTTCATATGGACTGCGGTGTTGTCCGCAGCTGGAACGGCTAAACAGCCTGCCTCGCCTGTTCTCGTGTCCCGAGCCTCTGCAAGCCCATGTTGCCCGACAACATGGGTTTTTTGCTGTGCTCTGACGTCTGAATTAAGCGAGTTTCCCGCGCGCACCATAGTCTGTCCAATGTCCATACTCTGCATAATCATACAGATCACAAACGCCTGAATTGAATTATGGTTCCCATGTTTTTTGCCATTGCAGAGCCACCGCGCGGCAGCTATACGACGCATATAGGCACCTGTAGCTCAGCTGGATAGAGCGCTGCCCTCCGAAGGCAGAGGCCAGAGGTTCGAATCCTCTCAGGTGCGCCATCTCTCACACCATATTTCGCATATGCAACGATGCCGCTGGCGCCTGTGTGCTGTGCTTGTGTTGCGCGGGCTGTGTGGCAAGGGCTTGCCGGTCCAAGGGCCATAAGTGGACGCTGTTGCGCCCTCGCACTATTATTGGTTAATCCCGACAAATCCGGGGCGGGAGAGAGCGGCCTGCGTCCATTCAGGAATGGTTTTACCCGTGGGTCGCTCGTTTTAGCGCCAATCGGGACGCCGCAGCCCCGCGCCATACAGCTTGCGAAACAACTGGATTTCCAGGCAAAAAAAGAGGCCAGACCAGTGGTCTGACCTCTCATAGCTTGTATGGGCGGCGTGTCAGGCGCGACGGCGACGGCTGCCGGCGCGACCACCGCGACCACGGCTTTCCTCGCCCTCTTTTGCGGGCTCTTTGTTGGCCTTGATCCATTCACCACCGTGAGGATCGTTGTTGGTCAACAGGTTGGCGGCGCGGATCGCTTCCATCTCCTTGCCCGGACGT
The DNA here is from genome assembly GCF_037911135.1 of Phaeobacter sp. A36a-5a. Classification (NCBI taxonomy): domain Bacteria; kingdom Pseudomonadati; phylum Pseudomonadota; class Alphaproteobacteria; order Rhodobacterales; family Roseobacteraceae; genus Phaeobacter; species Phaeobacter bryozoorum. Next base: position 1,452,527 of record NZ_JBBLYU010000001.1, read on the forward strand.
GGCTTGGTGGATCCAAGACCGAACATCTGAACAAAGGCCTCGTCTTCCATGCCCTCGGGCAGGATGATCCCGGCGGCCTCTACTTCGGCTCTCTTTTCGGCAATCTTCTTCTGGGTTACCGGCAGTGCCACCGGGTTCATGATCGCAGAGGTCATCCCCGCGCCCATCGCCATCGGCAGGAAGGCATTGTTGATGCCGTGACGGTTCGGCAGGCCAAAGGAGACGTTCGAGGCACCACAGGTGGTGTTCACGCCCAGTTCTTCACGCAGACGGCGAACCAGTGCAAAGACCTGCTGGCCTGCGGTCGCCATCGCGCCAATCGGCATCACCAGCGGGTCAACCACGATGTCATGGGCAGGAATGCCGAAATCTGCGGCGCGCTCGACGATCTTCTTGGCGACGGCAAAGCGGACGTCGGGATCTTCGGAGATGCCGGTGTCGTCGTTGGAAATGGCCACGACCGGCACGTTGTACTTTTTGACCAGCGGCAGCACGTGCTCCAGGCGCTCTTCCTCGCCGGTGACCGAGTTCAGCAGCGGACGGCCCTCGGCGGCCTGCAGACCGGCTTCAAGCGCGCCGGGCACCGAGGAGTCGATGCAGAGCGGCGTGTCGGTAAGACCTTGCACCAGCTGGACGATCTTGGTCATCAGCGGCGGCTCGGTCTCGTTCGGGTTCGGGTTGGAGTTGTAGACAACGCCCGCGTTGATATCGAGGATGTTGGCGCCGGCCATCACCTGCGCAATCGCGTCTTGTTCAACGGTGGAGAAATCGCCGGCTTCCAACTCGGCCGCGAGTTTCTTGCGGCCTGTGGGGTTGATCCGTTCGCCGATCACACAGAACGGCTCATCAAATCCCAGGATTGCGGTTTTTGTCTTAGATTCTACGACGGTACGGGTCATTTTTTATCCTTGGGAATTGACCGGCTGCGCTGCTGCGCCGCCGTTGTTGATGGCCCAGGTGGCGTTGGTCTTGATGCCACCCAGCGGGAAGAAATGCACATTGGTGATGTTGAAATCGGGGTTGGCGGCCTTGTGGGCAGCCAGCTCGGCAATCACATCTGTCGGCTCATAGGGCAGCAGCAGCTTGGAGACATCCATCGCGCGCTTTTGCAGCACCTTGAGGGACGGTCCAACACCGCAGGCGATGGCGAATTTGATCAGCGTCTGCAGTTTGGCCGGGCCGGCAATGCCGATATGGATCGGCAGATCTACGCCTGCGGCCTTGATGCTGTCGGCCCATTCGATGATCGGCTTCGCCTCAAAGGCGAACTGGGTTGCCAGCGCCATCTTCGCATCGGTGCGTTCGGAGAATTTCTGTTTCCACAGAAGCGCATCCGAGACGTTCTTCATGCTGCCGTCAGGATCGATATCCTTGTTGCCTTCGGGGTGGCCCGCGACATGCAGGTTGGTGAACCCGGCCTTGTCGAACAATCCGGTTTCCAAGAGCTGCATGGAGCTGTCAAAGGCACCATGAGGTTTGGCAACACCACCGGCCAGCAACAGCGCCTGCTTGACATCGGCCTCCCCCTGATAGCGGGCGATCCAGTCGGCCAGCGTGGCCTCGTCCTGGATGATCCGCGCGGGAAAATGCGGCATCACCGGGTAGCCTTCGGCATTGAGCCGCTTGGCGGTTTCCACCATTTCCTCGATCGGCGTACCTTCGATATGGGCGATGTAGACGCGGGTGCCTGCGGGCAGCAGATCGCGGAAGCTCTCGACCTTGGCAGCGGTACGGGGCATCACCTCGATCGAGTAGTTTTCCAGAAAGGCCTCGACCTCGGGGCTGCTGGGCTGCGCTACGCCAGCATCGCGTTTCTTGAAGTTCAACAAAGCCATCGTGGCCTCCCAAAAAGATGTCAGGCTCATGCCCATCCGTCGTTAGCGATCAGTGTCTTGAGCCGGTCCTGATCATAATCCGCTTCCAGACGCTTGGCCTCGGCCTCGGCGATATCGGCCGGTTCACCATCCATGGCGTAGGGCGCAGCCTTGCGCCATTCCGCGAGATAGGCGTCGGCGTCCTTCGCGTTCACCTTCATTGCCGCACGGTCGATGGCTTGTTCAAACCGCTCTTCCAATTGACGTTTGGCCCCGCGACGGCCTTTGCCGACGATGATCTGTGCTGGGATGTCGCGCCAATATACGATGGTGACGTCGGGCATTGCCTGAGCTTCCTTTGCGTCTGTGTAGTTGCGTTTCTAGTGTGGCATCGCCGGGCGCGTTCGTCGGATTTCGACCTGACATTGGTTCTGAGCGACCTTTTCCGGGTCGCTTCTGGATAGCAATGGCGGGCCGGGCTGGCTACCGGGCAGCGCCCTCATAATATTCAACAGCTTTATGAATTTGATCGGCAAAGCGCTCAAAACCGTTCAAGAAACGTCAATTCGTCAATCGGCAAATCGTCATCGGGGCATTCGGGCCACCTTGCACGTGGCGGTCAGCCCACATATGCTTGGATCAACACGATTATCGGAGGGCGTGAATCATGGCGCCCAGGCGTTCCAAAGGTGCGGGCGCATTTCCCCGAGTGGTAGAGAGCCCTGCACCGGCCCGCCCAGATCCTGATGCGCTCTATGCGGCGCTCGATCTGGGGACAAATAGCTGCCGGATGCTGATTGCCCAACCCAAGGGCAGCGGCTTCCATGTGGTGGACAGCTTTTCAAAATCGGTGCAGCTTGGCGCCGGTTTGGAGCGGACCGGGCGCTTGTCGCGCGCGTCGATGGCGCGCACCATCCAGGCTCTGCGTATCTGCCAGCAAAAGCTCAAACGTAACCGGGTGAAACGGATGCGGCTGGTCGCGACCGAGGCCTGTCGTCGGGCGAAGAACGCGCGAGAGTTCATTCGTCAGGTGCGCCGCGAGACCGGTCTGACGCTGGAGATCATCCAACCCGAGGAAGAAGCGCGTCTGGCAGTGATTTCCTGCGCGCCTTTGGTGTCGACGAAGACGGATCAGCTGCTGGTGGTCGATATTGGCGGCGGCTCCACCGAACTGGTCTGGATCGACATCTCCTCGATCCCGCGCCGCGACCGGCCATCGGCGATTATGCGACTGCACGCAGGGTTTCATCCCGTTGAAAGCCCCTTCCCCGCGGCCAAGGTTGTTGACTGGATCTCAGTGCCACTTGGGGTCGCGACGCTGCGCGATCAGTTCCACGACGTCGAGGATGACGCGGCCCGTTTTGCCCTGATGAGCTGGTTCTTTGAAGAGAACCTCGCCGATTTTGCGCCCTATAAGGACGAGCAGACCCGACAGGGCTTTCAGATCGTTGGCACCTCTGGCACCGTCACCACCGTTGCCGCCTCGCATCTGGGGCTGAAACGCTATGACCGGACCAAGGTGGACGGGCTGCGCATGACCAGCGATCAGATTGACAAGGTTATCCGCTCTTATTTAGAACTCGGCCCTCAGGGGCGCCGCAGCGACCCGCGTATTGGCGAAGACCGTCAGGCGCTGATCATGTCAGGGGCGGCAATTCTACAGGCGCTCTTGCGGTGCTGGCCGACGGACAGGTTGTCCGTTGCGGACCGGGGCCTGCGCGAAGGCCTGCTTTATGCACAGATGAGCGCCGACGGCGTTCTGGAAGACGGGCCGTTCTGACGGCCACACACAGGATATGAGCGTCCGACAGTTGGCCCCGATGCGGCCACGGACGACAGGGAACAGCAAATATGGCAAAGACACCCACGGGAAAAACACCCACTGGCAAGAACACCTCCGGGCGCGGACAGCGTGACCTGAAGGTCAAGGTCAAGACTGCCCGTGGGCGTAAACTCAGCTCCACCCGCTGGTTGCAGCGGCAGTTGAACGACCCTTATGTGAAACGCGCCCAGGCCGAAGGCTACCGTGGGCGCGCGGCCTATAAGATCATGGAAGTCGACGATAAATTCCGCTTCCTTGTGAATGGCGCGCGGGTGGTCGATCTGGGCTGCGCCCCGGGCGGCTGGGCGCAGGTAGCGGTGAAGCGGATCAATGCGCTGGGGGAAAAGCCGGGTAAGGCGGTAGGCCGCATCATCGGCGTTGATCTGCAGGAGGTCGAGCCGCTGGCGGGTGCCGAGTTCCACCAGCTGGATTTCATGGACGAAGGGGCCGACGACAAGGTCAAGGAATGGCTTGGTGGCAAGGCAGATGTGGTGATGTCGGATATGGCAGCTGCCAGTTCCGGTCACAAGCAGACCGACCATTTGCGGATTATCTCGCTTTGTGAAACCGCGGCCTATTTTGCCTTCGACGTTCTGGAAGAAGGCGGTACCTTCGTGGCCAAGGTATTGGCCGGCGGGGCCGAGGGTGATCTGCAAAAGCTGCTGAAGCAGAAATTCACCAAGGTTTTCCACGTCAAACCGCCATCGTCACGTTCGGACAGTTCGGAAAAATTCGTGGTTGCAACCGGGTTTCGCGGTGAGCCTTCGGATGCGTCTGACGATTGATCTCTAACCGGGCTGTGGCCGAGCGCATGGCAACCGCCGCCCTGCCCCGGCTTTCAGGTCTGGGCGATCAGCTGCCGCGCTGAGCGGTGCTGGAAAACGACCGCAGCGCCAGCGCCTGCAAGGCGATGGTTTCCAGTGAGGTGCCTTCAGCGCGCAGCGTCACGCGCGGGCTGTCCTTCTCGATGCGATGAGGCGCCGCGACAGGCTGTTTCAGCAGGCGTTGCACCAATTGGCGGGGCGGAAGTTTGCTTTGCAAAAGACGCATCAGTTCCTCGTACCGTATGAGCGTTCGGGCTGTTCTCATCGAAGAATAGACCGGCCACTGGGCCAGCATCGTGGCTCAATTGTGGCAGAACTGCCTTATTGTTGCGATTTTCGAAACAATTTCACTTCAGGCACGGGCAGGTGCACTCGGACGGTTGCAAACGCCAGCGACAGGTCAGGAGGTTGGATGCAGCAGCACCCCGTTGAGTTCCGCGCCAAGGATCAGAATGGCTGAGTTCAGATAGAGAAAGATCAGCGCCGCCATAGCCCCCGCCAGCCCTGCATAGGTGGCCGAATAGGCCGCAAAACTGCTGATGTAGATGGCAAAGGCGAGGCCGGCCGCCCACCACAGCACCACTGTCAGCAGCACCCCCGGTAGCACCTGGGAGAGCCGGTGACGCTTCGCCGGAAGCAGCATGTGGAAGGCAAACACAGCAACGAGCGGGATCACCGCAACCAGAACCCCGTTCAGACCGCCCTCCCAGTTGCCTCTCAGCGGGACTTGCGGGAAGAAACTGGCCAGATGGCGCGCATAAAGCGGCAGGATCAGCTCAAACACCGCCGCCGCCATAATGCCCGCGCCCCCCAGGATCACCAGACCAATGCACAGGCCCCGGGTCTTCCAGAACGGCCTGGTATCGCGTTCATGATAGGCCTGCACCATTGCCAGACGCACCGCATCCACCCCGTTGGAGGCAAAGTAGATAGCGATGACACCACCTAGCGTGACCACCCCGGTGGAAGATGTGGCAAGCACCGAATAGACCTCCCGCACGATGGGATCCGAGACGCTTTCCGGCCAGGAGCCAAAGACCAGCTCCACCAGGTTTTCCAGATCAACCCCGCCCGACAGTGACCCCGCCACCGCACCGGTGAGCGCCACGGTAAAAAGGATAAAGGGAAACAAGGCGAGCATCAGCGACATGGCGATATGGCTGCTCAGCACCCAGCCGTTCTTGTCGTTGAACCGCTTGGCGGCCAGATACAACGCATAGGCGCCGGGTTTCACATAGGGTCGCATGCTCATGGCCTGACGGTCTCATAGCTCGCTTCAAAAAACCAGCCCTTTCAGGGAGATATAGCCAAACCCATCCGCCGGATGTAGGTTTGGCCAGAAGATATGCGACAGGGAGCGCGGCGATGGCCTGGATTGCGATAAGCACATCGGCAGTGCTGATGATGTGGGTGCTTGCGGGTCTGGCCTCTCTGAAGGCGGCCCGCACCGCCCGCACGCCGCAAGGGGCGATCGGCTGGGTGGTATTTTTGCTGTCCGCTCCGCTGGTGGCGCTGCCGCTCTATCTGTTTTTCGGGCAACGCCGGTTTTCGAGGTATCGCGCCACCCGGCGCGAGGCGGAGCGGGTCTTGAACGCGCTGCGCGTCTACTCAGATCTTCACACACAGGACCGCGATCAATTGGCCGCGAACCAGGCCCCCTTCGAACGGTTGGCCGGTTATCCGGTCTGCCGGGGCAACGGGTTTGAGCTGCTCAAAAACGGCTCTGAAATCGCCGATGCGATTATCGAGTCCATTGATGCGGCAGAGGATTACGTTCTGGTCCATTTCTACATCGTGCGCAATGACAAGATCGGACAGCGGTTCAAGACCGCCTTGCTTGACGCACGCGCGCGCGGCGTTGCTGTCTGGTTCATGACGGATGCGGTAGGCAGTCACGGGCTGTCAAACCGATACCGCGAGGCGTTGGAGGCGGCAGGTGTCAATCAGGTTGACCCCAGCACCCGCCCCGGCCCGAAACATCGGTTTCACCTGAACTTCAGGAACCATCGCAAGACGGTCATCGTCGATGGGCGTGTCGGCTTTACGGGCGGAATGAATATCGGCGATGAATACATGGGGCGCGACCCGGCCTTTGGCGCTTGGCGCGATACGCAGGTGCGGTTGACCGGTCCGGTCGTGCAGCAGCTACAGCTGGGCTATGCGGAGGATTGGTTCTGGTTGACCGAGGATCCGATCCTTGACCTGCTGACCTGGGACTGCGCCCCGGTTGAGGGCACAGGCAAACCCGCGCTGGTGGTCGAAACCGGGCCGGGAGACAGTACGATCAACGGCTCGATGCTGTATTTCTCTGCCATCTCCGCAGCGCGTTCCCGGATCTGGCTTGCCTCGCCTTATTTCGTGCCGGATCAGGATGTTGTGGCTGCGTTGAAGAACGCCGCCATGCGCGGGGTCGATGTGCGTATCCTTTTGCCCGAGACTGCGGATCACTACGCACCCTGGCTGGCTGCCTACGCCTATTTTGACGACCTGCGCGAGGTTGGTGTCAAAATCTATCGGTATCAGGCCGGATTTGTGCACCAGAAGGTTTTTGTCGTGGATGATACCATCGCGGCGGTGGGCACGATGAACCTCGACAACCGTTCTTTCCGGCTGAATTTTGAGAGTATGGCGCTGTGCTTTGATGCGGAAACGGCAGAACAGGTGGCGCAGATGCTGGATGAGGACATGGCATCGTCAATGCTGCTGGAGACGGATCTGGACGCGCAACCGGTGACCATCCGCTTTGGTGCGCCTGTCGCGCGCCTGCTGGCGCCAATCCTGTAGGGCACCACGCCGGAGGTTACGGGTCAGCGCACTCTCACCGGCGCGGTATCTTCCAGCAGAAACACCTCTCGCAATGCAGCCACCAGAAACGCCGTGCTGATGCCAAAGGCAAAGAGCCCGGTAACCGCGCCGAACGCGGCAAAGATCCGCATCCCCTCGCCAAGGACGATATCGCCGTAGCCGAGGGTGGTATAGGTCGCGAGCGAGAAATAAATAGCAGTATTCCAGTCACCTATGGCACCAGAGAAAATCAGCGCCGTGGCCCAGATCCAGACCTGCAGCGTATGGGCAAAGACGATTAGCCCGATCGCAACCGCCAGCACTGCGCTCATCTGCACAAAGCGCCGCCCACGTTGCAGCACGCCAAGCCGCCTGCGCAGAACATGGATGCAGAACACCAGCAACCCAGCCTCCACGACAAGGCAGATCCCGAGGTACAGGCTGCCGAGCAGCAGCTGCTGGATGAGTGTCATGTCCCTGCCCTCATTCGTTGACCTTGCGCCGATGGATCTGTCGGTCAGCCGCGATCGGCTCTGCTCACGGCTCCGGTTTTGGCGCAGTCTACGAAATCAGCGCTGCGACATGCAATCGCGATAGTATTGTTTGACCAGCCGCTTGCGCTGCGCCTCGGGCGTGTTGAAGTAATCATCGCGGTCCTCGGCTTCGGAACCGCTGCGTGATCTCGCGCGGCGCAGCTTGCCCTCCTGCACACTGATCCCGATCCGAACTGTCCCGGAGAAAGTGATCCCGGCGCGATCATTGCCCAGCCGCAGACCGTCAGGGGCATCACTGCGCGGCGCGCCGGCGTAGGCCTCCGCCCGGCTGCGGCAGAGCGCTTCGCGGCTGCCGGATGCCGTTTGCGCCACGGCGACCTCCGTCAGTGGGACCGCTGCCAGAGCGGCCAGAATGGCAGGTGCCAGACCTCGCGATGACCAGCGGAATGGCAGTGAGAACAGCGACATGGCATAGCCTTTGTTGAGCCCAACCCCATTATTGCATGGGCAAGCTTCAAATGGGGCCTACATCAGGGCGCGTCAATGTTATCTGTTGTCTTGGGCCGGGATCCCCGGAAAGGTCAGCCTGCAAGATCAGCCTGTCTGGTCGCCGGATGTATCGCGGTGCAGTCGCACAAACCATAACAGCCGCAAGGGGTTATACGTCGATGCTAATCATTGAGGAGGTCAGCAAGTCCTATTCGGGGCCGTCCGGTGCTGTTCCGGTTTTGGACCGTGTCTCGCTGGATCTGGCCGCCGGGTGCAGCCTCGCACTCACCGGAGACAGCGGATCCGGCAAAAGCACGTTGCTGCATCTGGCGGCCGCGCTGGATCAGTTCGACCGCGGCCGCATAGTGGTGGATGATGTTTCCCTCGCCGAGCTGGATGACACCGGGCGCGCGGCGCTGCGGCGACGACATGTGTCCCTTGTGTTTCAGCAGTTCAACCTGATCCCGGCCCTGACCGTTGGTCAGAACATCAGCCTGCATGCCCGGCTGGCCGACACGGTTGATGCCCCTTGGATCGAGGCATTGACCCGTCGGCTGGGGCTGGCCGAACTACAGGGGCGCTACCCCGAACAGCTGTCTGGCGGACAGCAGCAGCGGGTCGCTATTGCCCGCGCGCTGGCGCTGCGCCCAAAGCTGCTGCTGGCGGATGAGCCGACCGGTAATCTGGACGAAACGTCAAGTGCTTCGGTCATGGAGCTGATGCTGGATCTCGTGCGGGAAACTGGCGCGGCGCTGCTGCTCGTCACCCATTCGCAGGCCATTGCGGGCTTGCTAGACAGGCAAATCCACCTCAGCAATGGCCGCCTGCGTGAGGCCGGGACATGAGAGCGGCTGCATTCTCCGCGATCCTGTCTCACTGGCGCCAGCACCCGCTGCAATTGGCCATGCTGATCACCGGTCTCGCGCTGGCCACCGCGCTCTGGTCTGCGGTGCAGGCGATCAATGCCGAGGCGCGTGCAAGCTATGCCGAAGCCGCAGCGCGCATCTCCCCGTCCGGACAAAGATATCTCGTAAATCCAGAGGGAGATATTAATATTTCCCAATATGTTGCGCTGCGACGTGAAGGTTGGCAGCTCTCGCCGATACTGATCGGTGACCTCACAAACCAACAAACAGGCTCCGGCCGAAGGCGCCTTGAAATGGTGGGCATTGATATCCTCTCGCATCCGATGATGGAGCGGCTGAGCGAAGCCGGAACCGCAACGGAATCCGACGGCGACACATCCGTGGCGCTTTCCCCGGCGGATCTGCTGCTGGCACCTGGTCACCTGTTCTTGCACCCCGAGACGGATGTGACCGGCCTCGATCTTGATCTGCCTCCGACAACGCGCAGCACAGCGGTTCCCCGAGACGTTTTGATCAGTGACATAGCGACTGCGGCGCGACTGCTCGCGCGACCGGATGCGATCAGCCGCCTGATGGTGCTGGATGCGCAACCCAGCGGGCTCAGATCGCTGGGCGAACTGGTGCCTGACCTGCGTTTGCAGAGCGCATCAACCGGCGCGGATACGGCGCAGCTCACCCGCAGTTTTCACCTCAACCTCACCGCCTTTGGGCTGCTGTCCTTTGCGGTGGGCCTGTTCATCGTACAGGGCACCATCGCATTGGGGATTGAGCAGAGACGCGGCATGTTCCGCAGCCTGCGCAGTTTAGGGTTACCGCTCAACACTTTGGTCTGGCTTGTTTTTACTGAACTACTGGCTATCACGCTTGTGGCGGCGTTGCTTGGCCTGATCCTTGGCTATCTGATCGCGGCGGCTCTCCTTCCCGGTGTCAGCGCAACCCTTTCGGGGCTATATGGCGCCTCGGTCGACGGCAGCCTGAACCTGCGTCCGGGTTGGGTGCTTTCTGGCCTTGCGATGGCCTTGGCGGGCATGATGCTGGCCGGTGGTCAAAGCTGGTACAGCCTGTCACGATTGCCCATTCTCGCAGCGCCAGCGGCAACCGCGCGCGGTCAGCAGGCGCTGCGTGGCCATCGGCTCTCTGCTGCGACCGGTGCGCTGATGGTGCTGGCGGCTGCAGCAATCCCGGTGCTGTTCGACGGGCTGCTGGCTGGCTTTGTCTTTCTCGGCTGTCTGATGCTGGGGGCCGCGCTGCTGCTGCCGCTGGCGCTGTCGCGGCTGGCCTTGGTCGGAACCCGAATGGCGCGTGGCCCGGTGACGCTCTGGTTATGGGCGGACATGCGCGCGCAGCTGCCGGGTCTGTCGCTGGCGCTGATGGCACTCCTTCTGGCGCTGGCGACAAATATCGGTGTTGGCACAATGGTTTCCAGCTTTCGCCTCACCTTCCTTGGCTGGCTAGATCAACGGCTGGCCTCGGAGCTCTATATGACGCTTCCGCGCGACGAGATGGCCGATGAGGTGCTGCCCTGGCTGGCGGAGAGGGGTATCCGCGCCCTGCCAATCCGCCACAGTGATGAGCGCTACAGCGGCGCCCCGATGGACGTTTACGGTGTGGTCGATGATTCCACCTATCGCGACAACTGGCCGCTGTTGCAGGCCGATGCAACCGTCTGGCAGCAGGTGGCCGACGGCAGCGGTGCGCTGATCAACGAACAGCTGGCGCGCCGTGGCGACCTGGAAACCGGAGATCTGCTGCAGATTGCACCGGATTGGAACATGCGGATAGCAGGCGTCTATTCCGACTATGGCAACCCCAACCCGCAGGCGATTGTCGGTCTCGCCACCCTGCTGGAGCATCGCCCGCTGATCGAGAACCGCCGTTTCGGCCTGCGTCTGCCGGTTGAGGACGTGGCGCGCCTGCGCCGTCAGCTGCAACAGGATTTCGATCTGCCGTCCAGTGCTTTCATCGACCAGAGCGCGCTTAAACGGCAGTCGCTGGCGATTTTTGACCGTACTTTTGTCGTGACCGGAGCGCTGAACCTGCTGACCTTCGGCGTCGCTGGCTTTGCAATGCTGACCAGCCTGCTGACGCTCTGGAGTCAACGTCTGCCGCAGCTGGCGCCGATCTGGGCGATGGGGCTGACACGCCGTCAACTGGCCAGATATGAACTTCTGCGCAGCGTGATCCTGGCCGGGCTGACGGCCCTGCTTGCCCTGCCTCTCGGCCTGCTGCTGGGCTGGGCATTGCTCGCGGTTGTCAATGTCGAAGCCTTCGGCTGGCGCCTGCCGATGTTTCTGTTTCCGCTGGACTGGCTAAGGCTGTTCCTGATGGCGCTGGCGGCGGCCGCGCTGGCGGCGGCCCTGCCGGCACGGCGGCTGTCAAAGCTGAAACCCGCCGATCTGCTGAGGGTCTTTGCCAGTGAACGTTAAGCCTGCTCTCCAAGCGATTTTCTGCGGCCTTGTCGCGGTGCTGGTGCTGGTCATCCGGCTTGCCGGTCCGGCTGCGGCGCAGGGGTATGCCGGGCTCGGAACCGAGGTGGACGGGTTTGCAGTACCTGCACGCGGCACCCAGCTGGTTTTCCCGCGTGATCACGGCGCCCACCCCGAGTTCCGCATCGAGTGGTGGTATCTGACCGCCAATCTGACCGGAGATGACGGGCGTGACTACGGGGTTCAGTGGACGCTGTTCCGGTCTGCCCTGCAACCGGGTGATGCCCGTTCGATGCCGACCGCATCCGCCTGGGAAGACCCCCAGATCTGGATGGGCCACGCCGGTCTGACGACGCCCGACGCCCATTTTCACGCCGAGCGGCTGGCGCGGGGTGGCATTGGGCAGGCCGGTGTCACCACCGCTCCGTTTGAGGCCTATATCGACGATTGGTTCATGCGCGGCCGCGATGCCGGTCTGGATGCGCTGAGCCTGCGCGCGACCGGGCAGGATTTTCGCTATGATCTCTCTCTCACAGCCAATGGTCCCTTGGTCTTGCAGGGGGATGGCGGCTATTCGGTGAAATCGGCGGATGGACAGGCCAGCTACTATTATTCCCAGCCGCACTATCAGCTGAGCGGCACATTGCAGCTGCCCGGCGGCCCGGTGCAGGTGACCGGAGAAGGCTGGCTGGACCGTGAATGGTCAAGTCAGCCCCTGTCTGAGGATCAGAGCGGCTGGGACTGGTTTTCGCTGCGCTTTGATAGTGGCGAAAAGCTGATGGGGTTTCAGTTGCGGGGCAGCAGCCTGTTCACCTCAGGCACATGGATCGCAGCCGATGGCGCGCCCTCTCCGCTGGAGCCGGGGCATCTTCAGGCGACGCCGCGCGGGCTGACACAGGTTGCCGGTCGCGCGGTCCCAACGGAGTGGAACCTGCGCCTGCCCGAACGCGGCCTCGATATCGAAGTCACCGCGCTGAACCCGCAGGCTTGGATGGCGATGTCCTTTCCCTATTGGGAGGGACCGGTGCGGATCACCGGCAGCCACAGCGGTAAGGGATATCTGGAGATGACAGGTTACGCGCCGCCACCCGACTAAAGGCAGACCGGGCGCATGGGCGACGGAAAAAGGGGCGCCCGATCGGACGCCCCTAAAATAAGGAGATATGCGGCTAGAATGCCTGCGGATCAGCGCACCACATAGACCGAACAGGTGGAATGGCGGATCACCCGCGCCGCATTGGGTCCCAGCAGATAATCCGACAGCTCCGGCTTATGCGCGCCGATCACGATCAGATCGGTTCCCGCCTTGTCCGCGACCTTCAGGATTTCCTGATAGGCTTTGCCGGTGGCCACCAGATGCCGCACCTTGGCGTTGCGTTCGGCGCCGAGGACCTCCTCGCAGAGCTTGCCCAGATGATCTGCGGTTTCCTTTACCGCGCGTTCATGGTGGTGCTCTTCGAAGAACCCCGAGACCCAGCTTTCGCCAAAATCGGGCAGCACATTGACGACATCCAGCTGCGCGCCATCCAGATCGGCCAGTCGGGCCGCCTCTGCCAGCACCTTGCGGTCCGTCGTGTCGCCGTTCAGTTCCAGCGCGCAGAGAACAGATTTACTCATGCCATTGCCTCCTCTTTGCGGGCACGGCCCGTCTGCATCAGGGCAACAAGCCCCAGCAGCAGCAGCGCCGGGATAAAGATCAGCTCCTTGGGCAGCTGATCCGACGGCACCTGCACCGAGGTCAAGGATACCGGGTCATCCAGATAGAAATCAAACCCGTCCAGCATCGGCTGCGCCGGGGTACCGAACATCGGCTCTTCCAGTTTGACAATGCCGTCTTCTTCCAGCGGCAGCAGTCCGAACTGATCGAGGCTTGTCTGCCCGCCCTCTGCGCCGACGGTCAGAACCAAAGTGGTTTCGGTCATCTCGCCAGTGTCGAAATCGGGACCCGCCACTTTCACGCGCACTTCGGTGCCTTCGGGGACATCGTCGAGCGCGGTGACCAGCTCGGCCGGCTCTACCTGCGTGAACGGCGGCTGGATGTAATCCATGAAGAAGCCGGGACGGAAGATTGCAAAGGCAATTGCCACCAGCGCCACGCTTTCATAGATCCGGCTGCGGGTCAGGAAATATCCCATGGTGCCGGCAGTAAAGACAAGGATCGCAATGGTGGCGGTCACCGCAACCAGTATCCCCTCAGCCCAGGTGACATCAATCAGCAGAAGATCGGTGTTGAAGATGAACACAAACGGCAGCGCCACGGTGCGCAGGCTGTAGAAGAACGCGATGAAGCCGGTACGGATCGCATCGCCCCCGGAGACAGCCGCCGCGGCAAAGCTCGCAAGGCCCACAGGCGGTGTCACATCCGCCATGATGCCGAAGTAGAACACAAATAGATGCACCGCGATCAGCGGCACGATCAGACCGGATTGCGCCCCCAGTTCGACCACAACGCCCGCCATCAGCGAGCTGACAACGATGTAGTTCGCCGTCGTGGGCAGACCCATGCCGAGGATCAGGGACAACAGCCCTACCATCACCAGCATCAGGATCAGGTTGCCGCCCGACAGGAACTCAACCAGATCGGCCATGACCTGACCAACACCGGTGAGGGTCACCGTGCCCACGATCACGCCGGCTGTTGCTGTTGCCAGCGCGATGCCGATCATGTTGCGCGCACCATCCACCATGCCGTGCCACAGGTCGTTGAGCCCATCCATGAAGTTGTGCAGCAGGTTGCTCTGCCCGCGGAACAGCGCCTTAAGCGGTTTCTGGGTGAGCAGGATCACGAATAGCAAAGCGGTCGCCCAGAAAGCCGACAGGCCCGGCGATTTCTGTTCGATCATCAGGAAGTAAACCAGCACGATGATCGGCAGCAGGTAATGCAGACCGGCCTTGTAGATCTCGCCAACCTCGGGCAGTTCGATGTCCTTGGCGTTGGGGTCATCGGGTTCAAGGTCGGGAACCTGCGCTGCCATATAGACCAGCGCGACATAGACCAATGCAACCAGACAGGTGATGATCAGGCCGGCTGCACTTGGTGCGACGGCTTCGATCGCATCAACCGGGAATTGGGTGCCATAGCACAGCCCCGCAAACACCAGGAAGAAGCTCAGCATACCCAGCGCCGTGCGCATCAGGTTTACTTCGCGGTTGCCCAGGGTCGGCATCTTCCGCTTTACGGCTTCCAGATGCACGATGTAGATCAGCGCGATATAGGAGATGGTCGCCGGCAGGAACGCATGGGTGATCACCTCGACATAAGAAATGCCGACATATTCCACCATGAGAAACGCAGCCGCGCCCATAACCGGCGGCATGATCTGGCCATTGACAGAGGAGGCAACCTCTACCGAACCGGCCTGCTCCGAGGTGAAGCCAACCCGCTTCATCAGCGGAATGGTGAAGGTACCGGTGGTCACGACATTGGCAATCGAGGAGCCGGAGATCAGACCGGTTGCGGCCGAGCCGACCACCGCCGCCTTTGCCGGGCCACCGCGCAGGTGACCAAGCGCGCCAAAGGCCATCTTGATAAAGTAATTGCCCGCACCCGCCTTATCCAGAAGTGCACCGAACAGCACGAAGAGAAACACGAATTTCGTCGACACCCCCAGCGCGATGCCAAACACACCTTCCGAGGTGATCCACATCTGCTCCATCGCGCGGTCCAGCGATGCGCCTTTCCAGCGGATCACATCGGGGACCAGCTCGGATGAGCCGAAGAAAACATACAGCAGGAACACAGAGGCCACGATTGCCATCGCCGGGCCAAGGGCGCGGCGCGCGCCCTCAAACAGCAGCACAAGACCGATCGCAGCAAAGACCGTGTCGATGTCATCACCTTTGCCACCGGCATTCACGATCTTCTCGTAGAAGATATAGCCATAAAGTGCGGTAAATGTGCCCATCAGCGCCAGGATCCAGTCCTGAACCGGGATCCGGTCCGTCGGGCTGCTCTTCAGCGCGGGATAGGCCGCATAGGCGAGAAAAATGGCAAAAGCCAGATGGATCTGGCGCGCATTGTTTACGACGCTGCCCGGTAGCACGAGATTGGCAACCGGAGAGGCCAGCAGCACCTGAAAGACCGACCAGATGCAGGCCACAATGGCCAGGAACAGCCCTACGCTGCCAATCGGGTTGCGGGCGCCGGAGTCTGATGAGGCAACAAGAGCCTGAAGCTCTTCCTCCGACAGCGGACCTTTGCCCTGTGTTTCACTTGTCATGATGGTTCCCCTCGAAAGCTCGTACCGCTTGGGTGCAGGTACTGCTCCACTTGTTCTTGACACCCCGGTCAGCGGACGTGGAGACCGCAGGTGCAAAACGGGGCGCCATGGCGCCCCGTTCGATCATCGGTCTGGTTATTCAACCCAGCCCTGTTCTTTGTAGTACTTCGCCGCGCCGGGATGCAGCGGTGCGGACAGGCCCGCAGTTGCCATTTCCTCAGGCTTCAGGTTGGCGAAGGCCGGGTGCAGTTTTTTGAAGTCTTCGAAGTTTTCAAAGACCGCTTTTACCACGGTGTAGACCGCCTCGTCCGAGACCTGATCAGAGGTCACGAAGGTCGCGCCAACGCCGAATGTGCTCACATCCGCGTCGGAGCCACGGTACATGCCGCCGGGAATGGTTGCAGTCCGGTAGAAGGAGTTGTCAGCGATCAGCTTTTCAACCGCTTCGCCATCCACGGTCACCAGGACGGAGTCGCAGGCGGTGGTGGCTTCCTGGATCGAGCCGGAGGGGTGGCCAACGGTGTAGACCATGGCGTCGATCTGGTTGTCGCAGAGCGCTGCGGACTGTTCGGCGGCCTTCAGCTCGGTTGCCAGCGCAAAGCTGTCCATGCCCCAGCCTTTGGCTTCCAGCAGCACTTCCATGGTGCCGCGCTGACCGGAACCGGGGTTGCCGATGTTGACGCGCTTGCCCTGGAGGTCGTCGAAATTGGTGATGCCGGCATCGGCACGCGCCACAACGGTAAAGGGCTCCGGGTGAACGGAGAACACGGCACGCAGACCTTCAAAGGCGCCCTGCTCTTCGAATTTGGAGGTGCCGTTATAGGCGTGGTACTGCCAGTCGGACTGCGCCACACCAAATTCCAGCTCACCATCACGGATGGTGTTGATGTTGTAGACGGAGCCACCGGTGGATTCCACGGAGCAGCGGATACCGTGCTCTTTGCGGGTCTTGTTGACCAGACGGCAGATCGCGCCACCGGTCGGGTAGTACACGCCGGTCACACCGCCGGTACCGATTGTGATGAATTCTTCTGCCATCGCGGCAGGTGCCATGAAGGCGGTAGCCACAAGGGCGCTAACGGCCAGCTTGGTGTTGGTCATATGTAGTGTTCTCCCACGTTTTTGTCTTCGAAACCGTAGAGCCGCACACGGCGCGGCTGGGGTCGTTGAACCCTTGGGGACATGTAGACGCCAGGTGTGTTTTGTCGCGCGTTCTGGCAACAATTTCCGGCAGGTCCAGCGGTTAAAGCGTTTCAGGCGCATCAGACCAAGTCAAGGCTTACGATCTGCCCGTGGCCCCGCAGGCACGAGGTTTCAGCGTATCTGATACCAATCCCGGAATATTCCCCCGCATCCACATCCATTGGATTCGGCGCACTGTGGCAGATTGTCACACCCATGCGCAACCCAACTTCGCCATTCAAACCCCTTTGATGGCGATATTTTCTAGAATATTTCTGGAATTGCCGCCGCCATAAAAGACTGGATCCGACACCGCAAGGGGCAAAAGCGTAATACCCTCCCCGTTTATGGGCCCCTGCCACCTAAGCGCGCCCTCGGTCGTTGCCCGGTGCGGTATGTGAACATCACTGCCGATTGTACTTTGCGAGCGTGAGATTTCACGCCTATGTCCGAAACCGGCTGCGATGGCGGCTTGCCGAAGACTGCGCAAGGACGCAAGATACCGCAAAGCGCACCGCCTTGGCCCGCGGCCAGGCATATGCGTCGAGACAGCCCGCAGCGCATTCCATGCCCCGGACATCCGGACCCACCCATCAGCCACCTGCAGCAGGCCAGCAAAAGGACAGTCCCAATGAACTATCACCAACCAACCAGCTTTGCCGAAGCGGCGGAGCTGGCGGCTTCAGCATCGGGGGTTACCCGTGTTCTGGCCGGCGGCACCGATGTGCTGGTGCAGATGCGCGCCGATATCGTCACGCCCGATACGCTGATCGACATCAAGGCGATTGATGGCGTCCGCGACATCCGCAAGGAAAGCGATGGCAGCTGGACCATCGGCGCCGCGGTGGCCGGAGCCGAAATGTCCGAACATGATGACCTGTCGGCCGCATGGCCGGGCGTGGTCGAGGCGATGGACCTGATCGGATCCACCCAGGTGCAGGGCCGGGCCACGCTTGTCGGCAACCTCTGCAATGCCTCCCCTGCCGCCGACAGCGTGCCGGCTATGGTTGCGGCAGGTGCATCGGTCAGCATCACCGGACCTGACGGCAATCGCCGCGCCGCGGTCGTGGATATTCCGGCAGCTCCCGGCAAGATCACGCTGAAGCCCGGCGAGTTGATCACGGCGGTGCATCTGCCGCCCGCCGTACCCGGTCAGGGCGACGCCTATCTGCGGTTTATCCCGCGAACCGAGATGGACATCGCCGTGGTCGGCTGTGGTGTCTGGCTTCGGCTGGAGGGCGACACCGTCGCGGATGCCCGCGTTGCCCTCGGAGCTGTCGCGCCCACGGTACTGCTGGTGCAGGCCTGTGCCGATGCCCTGATCGGCTCCAGGCTGGACGACGCGGCCTTGGGGCGACTGGCCACCGCTGCCTCTGATGCCTGCTCACCGATCACCGACAAACGCGGCACCATTGCCTTTCGCACGCAGGTGGCGGGCGTAATGGCCCGCCGCGCCGCAGAAACCGCCTATGCCCGCGCCAAGGGAGACAAAGCATGAGCACGAAGATCCACGTCTCGGCCACCGTCAACGGCGATGCCGTCGATTACCTCTGCGATCCGCGCGAAACGCTGCTTGATGTGCTGCGCGACCGTTTGAACCTTACCGGTGCCAAGGAAGGCTGCGGCACCGGCGACTGTGGCGCCTGTTCGATCACTCTCAACGGGCGGCTGGTCTGTTCCTGTCTGGTGCTCGGCGTCGAAGCCGCAGGCCAGGAAATCGCCACCGTCGAAGGCATCGCTGCTGGCGAAACACTGCATCCGCTGCAACAGAAGTTCATCGACCACGCCGCGCTGCAATGCGGTATCTGCACGCCGGGCATTCTGGTCGCGGCCAAGGCGCTGCTGGAGAAGAACCCCGACCCCAGCGAGACCGAAGTGCGCTATTGGCTGGCGGGCAATCTGTGCCGCTGTACCGGCTATGACAAGATCATTCGCGCCGTCATGGACGCGGCGGCAGAGATGCGGGAGGCATCATAATGGCTCTGGATCAACGCAAGACCGATTTCACCCAGGTGGGCACCCGTCCCAACCGCCCCGATGGTCTGGACAAGGTCACGGGCAAGGCGCGCTTTGGCGCCGATATCACGGCACCGGGAATGCTCTTCGGGGCCATCCTGCGCAGCCCTCACGCCCATGCCCGGATCAAACATATCGACACCAGCAAGGCCGAGGCGCTGAGCGATGTGAAGGCGATCGTCACCCGTGCCGATTTCTCGGACGCCATCAAACCCGCGCCGGGGCTGGAAGGCGAACAATGGAATGTGCTGGAAAACGTGATGGCGGGCGATACCGCGCTCTATGATGGCCATGCCATCGCGGCTGTGGCGGCCACCTCGGCCCTCGCCGCTCGTGACGCGCTGAAGCTGATCGAGGTCGAGTATGAGGTACTGCCCCATGTGACCGATGTCGATAAGGCGATGGCCAAGGATGCACCGGTGATCCGCGAGGGCGCTGCCGATTACTCTGTGCCGGAGGGGATGCACCCAAACGTGGTGCGCTACCACGAAAGCGGCCATGGCGATGTCGAGGCGGGCTTTGCCAAGGCCGATCTGGTGGTCGAGGAGCATTTCGTCACCGAGGCGACGCATCAGGGCTATATCGAACCCCATGCCTGCCTTGCCCAGCTGGGACAGGACGGCAAGGGTGAACTGTGGTGCTGTACGCAGGGCCACTGGTATGTGCAGAAGAACTGCGCGGCGCTGTTGGGGATTGAGACATCGCAGCTGCGCGTCACCGCCTCGGAAATCGGCGGTGGCTTTGGCGGCAAGACCACGGTGTTCATCGAACCTGTCGCACTGGCCCTGTCGCGCAAGTCCAATCGCCCGGTCAAACTGGTGATGAGCCGCCCCGAGGTGTTCCGCGCCACCGGCCCCACCGCCTCGACCTCCATGGATATCAAGATCGGCATGACCGCTGATGGTATCATTACCGCAGCACAGGGCACCTTCCGCCTACAGGGCGGTGCCTTTCCGGGTGCGCCTGCGGATATGACCGCAATGTGTGCCTTTGCGCCCTATGATCTGAAGAACGTCCAGCAGATTGGCTATGACGTCATGAGCAACCGCCCCAAACA
This sequence comes from Phaeobacter sp. A36a-5a, assembly GCF_037911135.1. Lineage (NCBI taxonomy): Bacteria > Pseudomonadati > Pseudomonadota > Alphaproteobacteria > Rhodobacterales > Roseobacteraceae > Phaeobacter > Phaeobacter bryozoorum. The sequence continues at coordinate 1,472,521 of NZ_JBBLYU010000001.1, forward strand.
GGCGGCCTATCGCGCGCCCGGCTCGCCGATGGCGGCCTACGCGGTGGAATCCGTGATTGACGAGCTCTGCCGTAAACTGGATCTCGACCCAATCGAAGTGCGCTTGAAAAATGCCGCGCGCGAGGGCACCAAAGCCTCCTACGGGCCAAAGTTCGAACGCATTGGTCTGGTCGAAACGCTCGAGGCTGCCAAGGCGCATCCCCACTACAGTGCCCCGCTGAAGCCCGGTCAGGGGCGCGGGATCTCCTGCGGCTTCTGGTTCAACCATGGTGGCGAAACCTCGGTGTCATTGTCGCTGTCAGAGGATGGCACCTGTCAGATTTCTGTTGGCACGCCCGATATCGGCGGCTCCCGCGCCTCCATGGCGCTGATGGCGGCAGAGGTTCTGGGCATTCCCTATGAGAGCATCCGCGTCACCATCGCCGATACTGCCACGCTTGGTTATAATGACGTCTCCCACGGCAGCCGGGTGACCTATGCCAGCGGCCTTGCCACGATCAAGGCGGCAGAGGATGCCGTGGCCAAGCTCAGCAAACGCGCCGCGGTCAAATGGGGTATCCCCGAGGATGCTGTGAAATGGGAGGACGGCCATGCCGTGCCCTCCGGTCCCAATGCGGGCAACTTCGACCCGATGCCGCTGGCGGAGATTACCCGCGACATGGGCAAGACCGGTGGACCGATCTCCGGCCATTTCGAGGCGACGCCCGAAGGGGCCGGCGTCTCTTTTGCCACCCATATCGTCGATGCGGAGGTGGATCCCGAAACCGGCAAGACCGCTGTGACGCGCTATACGGTCATTCAGGATGCGGGCAAGGCGATCCATCCCACCTATGTCGAAGGTCAGTTTCAGGGCGGTGCCGCACAGGGCATCGGCTGGGCGCTGAATGAGGAATATATCTACGGCGAGGACGGGCGGTTGCAGAATGCAGTATTCCTCGACTATCGGATCCCCGTCGCCTCGGACCTGCCAATGATCGACACGGTGATTGTCGAGGTGCCGAACCCCGGTCATCCCTTCGGCGTGCGCGGTGTCGGCGAAACCTCGATCTGTCCGCCTCTCGCGGCCATCGCCAATGCAGTCTCAGCGGCGGCGGGGGTGCGCTTGCATGCGCTGCCGATGTCGCCACCGCGCATTCTGGCCGCCCTGGAGCAGCAGCGCGCCAAGACGGGCTGAGGCGCCGCAATGGCACCTGAGTACAGCACCACAGGTCAGGGCGCGGGCACACCGCGCCTGACCGTACACCTCTGGTCAGGCCTGCGACGGTTTGCAGATGGGCAGGACGCTGTGGAGGTTCAGGCCACCACAATCGGCGGGATGATCGCAGCGCTCAAATCTGCCTATCCCGCACTTGCACCGGCTCTCGACGCAGGCGTATCCGTTGCCGTGGACGGCCGGATCATTGCTGCCAGTCTTGATGAACCGCTCCGGCCCCAGAATGAAATCTACCTCATGCAGAGGTTGCGCGGCGGCTAGCTGCGCAAGAGGATTGCACTTTACCGCCAATGCGCTAGGACGGCATCAGCGGCGGCGCTGGGCCAGCCATCAACGGAGGACACCGCAGTGAAGGTCAACGGCACACATTATCGCTCGCTCTGGTGGGACGAGGATCAATCGGTTCTGATGATTATCGACCAGCGTTGGCTGCCCCATGAGTTTCGCATTCAGCCGGTTGCAACACTGGATGATTTCGCGACCGCCATCGTCGAGATGCGGGTGCGTGGCGCGCCGTTGATCGGAGCCACCGCCGCCTATGGCATGGCGCTGGCGGCCGAGCTTGATCCTTCGGACGGTGCGCTGGAGGCCGCTTGGGAGCAGCTCAATGCGACCCGCCCCACTGCGATCAACCTGCGCTGGGCGCTAAACCGCTGCATGGAGGTCCTGCGTCCCCTGCCCGAGGATGAGCGTGCTGACGCCGCACTGAAACTGGCCCATGCAATCGCCGATGAGGATGTTGAAATCAACCGGCGCATCGGCACTTACGGGCTGACCCTGATCCGTGGGATCGCACAGAAGAAACCCGCAGGTGAGCCGGTGCGGCTGCTCACCCATTGCAATGCAGGCTGGATCGCCACGGTTGACTGGGGCACCGCCACCAGCCCGATGTATCAGGCCCATGATGCCGGAATTCCGATCCATGTCTGGGTCGATGAGACCCGCCCGCGCAATCAGGGCGCGCTGACCGCCTGGGAACTGGGCAGCCATGGTATTAGCCACAGCTACATCACCGACAATGCCGGCGGTCATCTGATGCAGCACGGACAGGTCGACCTGGTGATCACCGGCACCGACCGCACCACGCGTCAGGGTGATGTCTGCAACAAGATCGGCACCTATCTGAAAGCACTGGCAGCCCATGACAACGGGGTGCCCTTCTATGTCGCCCTGCCCTCGCCGACCATCGACTGGACGGTGACCGATGGCGTTGCCGAGATCCCAATCGAGGACCGCGACAGCCGCGAGGTAAGCCATGTTCAGGGCGTGCTTGATAGCGGCGATATCGGGCTTGCGCGTGTGACACCGGACGGCACGGTCTGCGGCAACCCGGCCTTTGACGTGACCCCCAATCGGCTGGTCACCGGGCTGATCACAGAGCGCGGCATCTGCGATGCCTCTGCCGACGGGCTGGCGGCGCTGTTCCCCGATCTTGTCCGCAAGGCCGGGTGACCGCGCCATGATCAGACCCGCCCCGGATGACAGCCGCGCCCTGCGTCAGTCCATCATTGATGCCTGCCTGGAGATGAACCGGACCGGCATCAATCAGGGCACCTCCGGCAATATCTCCCTGCGGATCGCCGGGGGTGACATGCTGATCACCCCGTCCGGCATCCCTTATGAGGCGATGAGCCCGGAGATGATCGTCCGAATGCCGCTTGCGGGCGGGCCTGATCCCGAGGATGCACAGCCGGCCCCGTCGTCGGAGTGGCAGTTTCATCAGGCGCTGCTTGCGGCGAAGCCGGAGGCGATGGCGGTCGTCCATGCCCATCCGGCGCATTGCTGCGCTCTCGCCGTGAACCACATGACGATCCCGGCCTGCCACTATATGGTCGCGGCCTTTGGCGGAGATGACGTGCCGCTGGCGGATTACGCGCTGTTCGGTACGGCTGAATTGTCGGATCATGTCGTCCACGCCATGGCCGACCGCCACGCCTGCCTGATGGCAAACCATGGGGCTCTTGTGACCGGTGATACGCTGGCGCGGGCGATGTGGCGCATGGTGGAGCTGGAGAGTCTGGCGCGGACGTACATACTGGCCCGCAGCATCGGCACACCAAAACTGCTAAGCACGGCGCAGATGGAGGAGGCGCTTGCTGCCTTCGCCACCTACGGGCTGAAACAGGCCTGACCAGCCGAGTCGCCATTGCGCGATAATCGAACATCTTCCCGGCCCGGTCGAACGACCAGCGGGCAAGATGACCGCTGTCACGCCATTCCTCCCAGTTAGATGGCAGTTTTTGGGCCGTCGTCCGTCTTATCCGGGAAACGGGCGTAAATTCCCTTGCGTTAGCGCAAAAGATACGACCTCATATCAGGGAATTAGGAAGAAATATGACTGACCCTCTGATTTTCGACGGCCACAACGATGTTTTGCTGCGATTGCACAATCGCGATATTTCATCCGGCGTGGACGGGTTCCAAGGCAACGGCGGGCGCCAGATTGATCTGGCCAAAGCGCGCACGGGCGGCTTTGGCGGCGGCTTCTTTGCGATCTATATTCCGGATGGCCACAGTCTGGATAGCGAAGACGAGATGATGGCAGACAGCTATGATATGCCGCTGTCGGCGGCGATCAGCTGGCCCGATGCCGCCCCTGTCGCGCTGTCGCAGGCGTCCCTGCTGTTTCAGCTGGAAAGCGACGGCGCGCTGAAGGTCTGCCGCACAACCGAAGATATCCGCGACTGCCTCTCGACCGGGATGATGGCGGCGGTGCTGCATATGGAGGGCGCGGAGGCAATTGATCCGGATTTCCACATGCTCGACCTGCTTTATCAGGCCGGGCTTCGCTCAATCGGTCCGGTGTGGAGCCGCCCGACAAGGTTCGGCCATGGCGTGCCCTTCCGGTTTCCGGGATCACCCGATACCGGTCCGGGGCTGACGGAGGATGGCAAACGGCTGATCCGGCGCTGCAATGATCTGGGTGTTATGATCGACCTGTCGCATCTGAACGAGGCCGGTTTCTGGGATGTGGCCAGGCTGAGCGCAGCGCCGCTGGTGGCCACCCATTCCAATGCCCATGCGCTGACGCCGCACAGCCGTAACCTCACCGACCGCCAGCTGCACGCGATCCGCGACAGTGACGGGATGGTCGGCCTGAACTTTGCGGTCGCCTTTCTGCGCGAAGATGGCCGGATGGACGAAAACACCCCGATTGACCGGATGCTGCGCCATATCGACCACCTGATCAGCCAGCTCGGCGAGGATCGGGTTGGTTTCGGCTCCGATTTCGACGGGGCCACCGTGCCGCGGGAGATCAGGACCGTTGCAGGCCTGCCCGCGCTTCGCGCCGCTCTGCGTCACCACGGTGTGGATGAGACGTTGATGAAAAAACTATGTCACGACAACTGGCTGCGGGTTCTGGATGCCACCTGGCGCAGCCCGAAAACGGAGGCGCGCAGCTGACCGGTGCGCGCTCCGGTTCAGACCCACACAACAACAAGACGCTGACAACAGCGCGATATTCCAAGATCAAAAACACAATAGGGAGTTAAAGATGAAAACCATTCATACCCTTCTTGGCACCGCCGCGCTGGGGCTGGCGATTGGCCTCACCCCGATGGCGACCATGGCTGAGACGCCCGCCAATATGCTGGTTATCGCCAACCGCATTGACGATATCACCACGCTGGATCCGGCGCAGAGCTTTGAATTTGCGGGTGCCGATGTGATCCGCAACATCTATGGTAAGCTGGTCAACTTTGACCCCTCCGATCTGGACGCAGGCTATCAGCCCGATCTGGCCGAAAGCTGGACCGTCTCCGAGGATGGCCGCACCATCACCTTTACCATGCGCGAAGGCGTGACCTTCCAGTCCGGCAACCCGGTCCGGGCCGAGGATGCGGCGTTTTCGCTGAAGCGCGCGGTCATTCTGAACAAGACGCCGTCCTTCATCATCACGCAGTTTGGCTTTACGCCCGAAAACGTCGATGAAACCATCAAGGTTGACGGCAATACGCTGTCTATCACCACCGACAAACGCTATGCGACCTCCTTTGTTCTGAACTGCCTTACGGCGACCATCGGCGCCATCGTCGACAAGGAACTGGTCATGGCCAATGAGGTCGATGGCGATATGGGCAACAATTGGCTGACCACCAATTCGGCAGGCTCCGGCCCCTACAGCCTGGCCAGCTGGAAGCCGAAGGAAAGTGTCACCCTGAGCGCAAACCCCTCGTATTATGGCGGTGAGCCAGAAATGAAGCGCGTCATCGTGCGCCACGTTCAGGAAAGCGCAACCCAGCGCCTGATGCTGGAACGCGGTGATATCGACGTGGCCCGCGATCTGACGCCCTCGGATGTGGACGGTCTGGCCGGTGTTGAGGGTGTCGAGGTGCTGCGCGAAATGCGCGGCCGCCTGATGTATGTCTCCTTCAACCAGAAACACCCGGAACTGTCGAAGCCGCAGGTCCGTCAGGCGCTGAAATATCTCATCGACTATGACGGGATGGAGAACAGCTTCCTGAAGAACTGGTATGTCGGCCACCAGAACTTCCTGCCGAAGACCTATCTGGGCGCTGTGGACGAAAACCCCTTCTCGCTCGATGTCGAAAAGGCCAAGGCGCTGCTGGCGGAGGCCGGTGTCGAGAATCTGGAGCTGACGGTCGGTGTGCGCGAGGCGCAGGAACGGCTGGAAATTGCACAGTCGCTGCAAAACACCTTTGCACAGGCCGGGATCACGCTGAACCTTGAGGTTGGCACTGGCAAACAGATCCTGGGCAAATACCGCGCGCGGGAACTGGATATCTATCTGGGCGCATGGGGCCCGGACTATCCTGATCCGCATACCAATGCGGGGACCTTTGCCTATAACCCGGACAATTCGGACGAAGCCAATGCAACCGGTCTTCTGGCCTGGCGCAACGGCTGGGACACCGGCGGGCTGACGGAAAAGGTTGCCGCCGCCGTGGTCGAGGGCGACACCGACAAGCGCGCCGAGATGTACCACGAAATTCAGGCAGAGTTCCGCGACACAGCCCCCTTTGCCATCATGTTCCAGCTGATCGAACAGGCTGGCATGGCCGACAATGTCGAAGGGCTGAGCCTCGGCGGGGCGATCACCTCCGTCGCCTACTGGGACGTGACCAAGTAAAATGGCGAATTTCGCAACAGAAACGGAGCGGCGGCCCTGGCTGCCCCTCCCCCCCTGGGCGCGCGGCACACTGGTGACCCTGTCGTCCATCGCAGTCACCATGCTGGGCCTCTTGTTCGTGACCTTCCTGATCGGTCGCGTGATGCCCATCGATCCGGTGCTGGCCATCGTGGGCGAACGCGCCACCGAGGAGCAGTATAATGCCGCCTATCGTGAGCTGGGTCTGGACCGGTCGCTGGCTATTCAGTTTTTCTACTATGTCACCGATGTGCTGCGCGGTGATTTCGGAACCTCGCTGCTGACCGCGCGGGATGTCTCCTCCGATATCGCGCGCGTGTTTCCGGCGACCTTTGAACTTGCCACTATTGGCATTCTCTTCGGCTGCATTCTGGGCGTGCCGCTGGGGGTCATCGCCGCCGTACGCCGGGGCAGCTGGATCGACCAGATTGCCCGCGTGATTGCACTTGTGGGCTATTCCATGCCGATCTTCTGGCTCGGCCTGATGGGGCTCTTGCTGTTCTACGGCATTCTGGGCTGGGTCGGAGGCCCCGGACGTCAGGGTATTTTCTACGAGGATATGATCCCGTCGGTCACAGGCATGATCCTGGTGGACTCGCTGATTGCAGGTGACTGGGGCGCGTTTCGCGACGCGTTTTCTCATATCGTGCTGCCCGCCGCGCTGCTCGGCTATTACAGCCTTGCCTATATCAGCCGCATGACGCGCTCGTTCATGCTCGAACAGCTCTCGGCGGAATATATCACCACCGCCCGCGTCAAAGGCATGAGTGAATGGGCCGTGGTCTGGACGCACGCATTTCGCAATATCCGCGTGCAGCTGATCACCGTGATCGCCCTCAGCTATGCCAATCTGCTTGAGGGATCGGTTCTGACCGAAATCATCTTTTCCTGGCCGGGGATCGGCAGCTATATCACCACCGCACTTTTGTCGGCTGACATGAATGCAGTACTGGGCGGTACAGTTGTTGTGGGGCTCGTGTTCATCTGCCTCAATATCTTCTCCGATCTTCTCTACAAAGTCTTTGATCCGAGGTCGAAATGAGCCTGTCATCGCAAACCCCGGCCCCTCAGCAGGGCCTGCGCGCCTGGCTGCTGACCGACACGCCGAGATCGCGGCGTCAGGCCCGGCTGGCGGCACTCTATCAGGGCTGGCTGTCGCTGAAGCAGAACCATATGGCGATGGTCGGGCTGGCCATCCTGATTTTATTGATTTCCATCGCGCTGCTGGCGCCGGTGATCGCGCCCCATGACCCATATGTGCAGAATCTCGCCAATCGGCTGCAACCGTTGGGCAGCGAGGGGCATATTCTGGGCACGGATTCCCTTGGTCGTGATATCCTCAGCCGGTTGATCCATGGCGCCCGCATCACCCTCTATATCGTGGCGCTGGTGGCGCTGATTGCACCGGTTGCGGGCCTTCTGGTTGGCACCGTCTCCGGCTACGTCGGCGGCTGGGCCGATATCATTCTGATGCGGATCACCGATATTTTCCTGGCGTTTCCACGGCTGGTGCTGGCGCTGGCCTTTGTCGCTGCTCTTGGCGCCGGGATTGAAAACGCGGTGCTGGCGATCTCGCTCACTGCCTGGCCGCCCTATGCACGGATGGCGCGGGCCGAGACACTGACGATCCGCTCCTCAGACTATATCAGCGCGATCCGCCTGCAAGGCGCAGGCCCGCTCAGGATCATTATCAAACATATCTGGCCACTCTGCATCTCCTCGCTGATCGTTCGGGTGACGCTCGATATGGCAGGCATCATTCTGGCCGCCGCCGGTCTGGGATTCCTCGGCCTTGGCGCCCAGCCACCAAGCCCGGAATGGGGCGCGATGATCTCCGAAGGGCGCCGGTTCATCCTCGATCACTGGTGGGTGGCCACCATGCCCGGTCTTGCCATTTTTGCCGTTTCGCTGGCGTTCAACCTGCTCGGAGATGGCCTGCGCGACGTATTGGACCCAAAGGACAGCGCCTCATGAGCCCGCTTCTGGATATCGAAAACCTCTGGGTGCGGTTTCCCACCCGCAATGGCATCTTTGACGCAGTGCGCGGTGTGTCCTTCTCGCTCGGCCGTGAACGGCTCGGCATCGTTGGGGAAAGCGGCTCCGGCAAGTCAATGACCGGTCGCGCCATCCTACGACTGATCCGGCCACCCGGCATCGTCGAGGCGGATCACATCAATCTGCACGGCGAGAACCTGCTGGCAAAATCGGAGCGCGAGATGCGCAAGGTTCGCGGCGAACAGATCTCCATGGTGATGCAGGATCCCAAATTCTCGCTCAACCCGGTGATGACCATCGGCGATCAACTGATCGAAGCCCACCGCCTGCACAGCAAATCCACCAAGACCGAGGCCTATGCCAAGGCCTTGGAAATGCTGGAGGCCGTGTCGATCCGCGACCCGGAGCGCGTGATGACCGCCTACCCGCATGAGATGTCGGGTGGCATGGGACAACGGATCATGATTGCCATGATGCTGATCCCAAACCCGGAAATCCTGATCGCGGATGAGCCGACCTCGGCGCTGGATGTCTCGGTGCAGGGACAGGTGCTGTCGATCATGGATCGGCTGGTGAAGGAACGCGGCATGGGGCTGATCTTTATCAGCCACGATCTCAATCTGGTGTCGCAGTTCTGTGATCGGGTGCTGATTATGTATGCAGGCCGCATCGTCGAGGTCTGCGACGCCGATCAGCTGCACGAAGCGCAGCACCCTTATACACGAGGTCTGCTCGGCAGCCTGCCCCGATTTGATGCTCCGCGTCCTCGGCTTGAGGTGCTGCAACGTGATCCCGCCTGGCGGGATGCGCCCAGCGTGGAGGGTCGCAGATGACAATGGCGCTGGAAATCAATAACTTAAACGTCTATTTCGGCGACCGTGGCGCATTGGTCCATGCCGTGAAATCGGCGTCTCTGGCGGTCGAGACCGGCGCCAGTTTCGGCCTCGTCGGCGAAAGCGGCTCAGGAAAATCCACTATCCTGAAAGCCATCACTGGTCTCGCGCCGCAGTGGAATGGTGAGATATCGGTTGAGGGCAAACGGCTTGGACCGACCCGTGACCGCGCATTCTACAAGACCGTTCAGATGGTGTTTCAGGATCCCTATGCCTCGCTGCACCCGCGTCAATCCGTGGATCAGGTGCTGTCGGAGACACTGCATCTGCACGGGTTCCGCGACATCGATGCACGGGTGGAACAGCTGCTGCAGGATGTTGGCCTTGGACCGTCGTTCCGCTTTCGCTATCCGCACCAGCTGTCCGGTGGTCAGCGGCAGCGCGTCGCCATCGCCCGCGCGCTGGCCCCACGGCCGGATATCCTGCTGCTGGACGAGCCGACCTCGGCGCTGGATGTCTCGGTACAAGCGGAGATCCTGAACCTTCTCAGCGATTTACGTGCCGCGCATGGGCTGACCTTTGTGATGGTGTCTCATGACCTCGCGGTCGTTGCGCATATGTGTGATGCGGCGGCGGTGATGCAGCATGGCGAGATTGTAGAGGTGCTCAGCATTGATGCCATGCGCGCCGGGCAGACACAGCACCCCTATACGCAAACGCTGCTGCGGGCCTCGGCCAATCGGGTGGCCTGAAATGGGGCTGTCAGAGGTCTGACAGAGAGCTGCCAAACGGGCGACGCCCCTCGGAATGCGCCGCGCACGGGGCGGTAACCTGAGATTAAGGCCAAGATAGTAGGCTTGACGCGCGTTTGAACAAGGATGCGCGTCATGGTGGCCACGCCGACCCCCTATTCGCTGTCCGGACCGGGTCCGGGGATGATGGTTGCGACCGTCTCCTCTGGCGTCCTGCATGGCGTGACCTACCCAAAGGTTGGCGGCCAGACCGTCCAGCTGGGCGAACTCCTCGGCGCGCTCAGCCACGCGCTTGATCTTACAGAAGGCCAGCCAGAGGGTCATTGCGTAAGATGCTGCTGGATCGGCATGCAGGTCGCCGATTACCTCGATCTGTCGCAGGAGGATCGCGCTGATCTCTACTTTACCCTGCTTCTGAAGGATCTTGGCTGTAGCTCTAACGCCGCCCGCATCTGCGCGCTCTACCGCACGGATGATCTGACCTTCAAACGCAATTTCAAATTCGTAGACGGAACCACCCGGCAGAAGCTCGAATTTGTCCTGCGCCATACCGGCCAGGGCGACAGCCGGTTGAAGCGGTTGAAAACAGTGACCGGCGTGATTGGCCGCAGCGGCAGTCTGGCGACTGAGCTGATCCAGACCCGCTGCGATCGCGGCGCGGAGATCGCCCGGCTGATGCGGTTCTCCGAACAGGTCGCAGAAGGGATCGCAGGGCTGGACGAGCATTGGAACGGCGGCGGCCATCCGGCCGCCATCAGCGGCGACGAGATTCCGCTGTTCTCGCGCATTGCGCTGATGGCTCAGGTCACCGATGTGTTCACGCTGCAGATGGGCTCAAAAGCCGCCGCTACCGAGCTGGAGGAGCGTGCCGGAAGCTGGTTCGATCCCGATCTCGTTCCGGTGTTTACCCGGGTGATCCGATCCCCCGGTTTCTATGACGCATTGACCAGCAGTCGACTGGAAGCGAGCGTGTTCTCGGATCGCTCCGCCCGGGCGACCCTCACGGTTGATGAAACCTATCTCGATGAAATTTCCTACGCTTTTTCAAAGGTTATCGACGCAAAAAGCCCCTTTACCTACGGCCATTCCGAACGGGTCGCCCATTACACGGACATGATCTGTGAACAGTTGGGCCATGATCTGGTGCATCGTCGCTGGATGGTGCGGGCCGGACTTCTGCATGATCTGGGAAAGCTGGGGGTATCCAATGCGATCCTCGACAAACCGGGCAAGCTTACGGAGGAAGAGTTCGCCTGCATGAAGCTGCATCCCGTGCTGGGACACGACGTTCTGCGGCGGATTTCAGTCTTTGAAGACGTGGCGGAGGTGGCAGCGGCCCATCATGAACGGCTCGATGGGAAAGGCTACCCGTATGGGCTTGCAGCCGCCGATCTCACCACTGACATGCGCGTGCTGACGGTTGCTGACATCTTTGACGCGCTGACCGCGGACCGGCCCTATCGCTCAGCACTGCCGCTGGAAAAGGCCTTTGAGATAATGGATGATATGCAGGGAACGGCCATAGATCCGGCGATATATCACGCCCTGAAGGATGCCATAGCCGCCAGCCCTTGGCCTGCCCGCGAAGAGCGGCCATTCTCACCAAAACTCTAGCGCCCCAGATGCCTATCTGGCGTTTGTCAGCAGTCCACCGGATGCATGCAAAACGGCGCTGGAGTCAAAAAAGCAGAGAGGCAGCAATCGCGCTCTCTGCTTTTCATGGTACCCAAGGCCGGACTCGAACCGGCACGCCCGCAAAGGCGGGGGATTTTGAATTCTCACGAAACTATTATTTTTTAACGCATTGGGAGAGATGACTCCCACAGAAATCGTATGAGAAACAGGGTGGTGTGGGAGTCGAAATTGCACTGCGCACGCGCTGTCCGACCCTCCTTCAAGAGGGTTATCTTCAGAGCGGCTTACCTGCCCCAACACTTCTCCTACGCGAGACAGAGATCCTGCGTCAGGCTGTCGCCATTGCCTTCCGGTCGGATCATACGTTTCAGACCGCGACGTTCCAAGAACTGCGATCTTGGACTAAAGTTACGTACGGTCTAACACATCCAGAGCGGCGCTGGACGTGTTTGATGCTGCCGCCTTCCTCACCAGTCCAGCTTTCATACCCGAGACATGACCACCCGCTCAGCTGCCAGACGAGCCTCGATCACCTGCAACATGTGCTGCACCCGACGAAGGCGGTCGCACCATCGCTGAATGCGGTCACCCCTCTCCGTAAGGACGCGCATGGCAACGACTTCTCCTACATCGCCCTCTTCCGGGTCAATCGAACCGCAAAAGATGTTGCGATGGCCCACTGTCTCGCTTTCGGTTTCACGCTCCAGCAGCGCAATGATTGGGGTCAGCGCCGAGGCGGCGTGGCGAAGATCAATGTCCCCGCCCACACTTGCGGCCCAACGAGCCAAGCGAAGCCGATCGTGTGCGCTTGCTGCAAGGTCCGCGGAGGTTATCCGTTCCCCAGCTGTTTTGAGCTCAAAGAGGGCTTTCGCGCAAAGCCTCTCGAGGGGCATTTCCAGATAGTGTCTATGCATGACCATTTTCTCCGGTCTTCGCGCAGCACCATGCTACGCTTCAAGCTCCCCGGCACGGATCGCCGGGGATTAGGTCATGCGAGCTTTGTCAGCATTTTGCTCATATCGATTGGTGCCCGATCGGGGCCAATTCTCTGCAGGAGACTTTCGAGCTTGCCGGCCATTTGATCGATGGCCGCCAGATCATGATCGTTCAAACGCTCAAGCTCACGCTCATCTGCCCGTGCCAGGCTCAACAATTCTTGGAAGCGCTTGAACTCAGCCCGCACAGGACGCGTCAGCCTTTGCGCCTCCGCAATATCACAAAACAGCTGAAGGCAATTTTGACGGGCGCGCGGTCCGCCCGCTGCCGCGACCGCGCCAAGCAGCGAATGCCCATTCTCATGGACGAACCTCTTTATTGCAGCGATAGGGTCCTCTTCCCCGCTGTAATCAGGGGTGTTGATCATTGGTAACATGTGATGCTCCTTGTCGCGCTGTCGTTCGTGACAGCAGCTTCAAGCACCCGGGACGTCTCCTTTCATGATCGGGTGTTCTGTCTCTGCCCGGCGTTCCGGTAGCAGCGGAGGTGTTCCTCGCCGGTCAGAGTGCCTTCCTTCATTGAAGCGCCATATCATCTTTGGGCCGCGCTCTCGTCAGCAAGAGCGCGGCCCAAAGGGGATGTGGCCAAATCCTTACAGCTTATTATGCGTTATTTATCAGCTGGGTAGGTGCAAAATTGAACCTGATCGTCTCTCGCAACGGTAGTTGACGGAAGTTAAAGAAGCCCACGGAAAATGTTTAGAAAGGGGCTGTTTCATCCCGTGCGGATGATGTTGCCCCTTTCTAAACACGCCACGGAAATAACGGAAAACACGGCATTGGACGGCAATCGGCGGTACTGCGTCACAGGATCAATTCCGCTGATACCTTGCGGCGTTTTTCGATGAAATCATCGAAATCACAGGCAGCTTTGAGCCCTTCAGAGTGGTCATAGTGCCGTCGCGTGATCGCCTCGTCCACATGACGAAGCAGGGTTTTTCCGGCGTAGGCCCCGCCGATGAGGTTTTCCGAGGCTTCCGTGGCGACGTTGTCACGCAGCCGGTGGATCGGGATGCGCACGCCGAACTCGCGCTCTGTGAGATCTCCGGTCAACCGACCAAGATGGGCCGGTGTGATAGCGCCGAGCTTTCCATGGACCGACGGGAAGAGGTGAAGTCCGTCGTCGAAGAGAGGGCGGAAATCTGTGCGATAGGCGTGCAGGGCCTCCGCGAGACCTAAGTTTTCAAAGATGACATCATAGCCTTCCTGCGCCTTGCGTGCCTCCGGATACTTCAATGCTTCCCCAGGCAGATCGATGTGAATGTGCGTGCCATCGATCAACCTTAGGCTCCGGTCGAATTCGAGCCAGGTCAGCGCACGCGCTCGCTCCGGCAGCGCGGCACCGACCGCGAAGATGAGACCGTTTCGGAAGATCTTAGCGGCTTCCAGGCCGCGCACGGGGCGCTCGTTAGCCTCTGCCATCAGCCGAAAACCGAAGCCGTAGAGTGAGCTCGCGCCAACAAGCTGGCTGCCGGTTTTTGTGGAGGTGCCCTCCATCCTTGACCGTTCCCGCCAGTCCGCGACAACAAAATCACAGGCTTTGGATCGAAAACGCCCTCGTGTCGCCACCCCAAGACCAGCCATGATCCTCTGAAGGTAATTTGCCGCCGTTCCCGTTGTTGTGGGCTCGCCATCTGCGTCCGGCCAAACGAGATGACGGCCGTAGGCGTGGAGCGAGGTGGCCGTTGGAAGAGTGGTCTGCCGCCGAGACACGCAGTATGCAGCCCAGCGGCCGAGCGCAGCCAAAACAGCTTTCGTGTAATCGGCACTCCAGATTGTCCGGCCGAGAACAGCCTGTCCCTTCCTCGAGATGGCAATCTGCTCAAGCAGCGGAGTTCGCCACTCGACCGGTAGTGATCCGGCCAAGCGCTCCGCGGTCTGCCAAGGGCACGTATTCTGGGCCTTTGGCGAGACCCGTGCGTCCCTCAGGACGCGTGCGAAATGGGCGGTTCTTTCTGCGCCCCATGTCTTGGCTGCTACCATTTGCAGGTAAGCGAACTCGGTAAAGGCCGGGGCGCCGACCTCATCGACACGTGCGGCCAGATGACAAGACAATGCTTCACGCGTCGGAACCTCGTCCAGGGGCGATGCCGCGCGCAACCTGCGCAGGAGAGTAAGGTGATCGTTCATCAGTCATTTCCGGGATTACAAGGTTTCGCCGGACGGCCGCTCACGCGGCCGTCTTCGTCTTGGTTTCGAGGAAAGTCTGCCAGCCATCCATAACCAGCGTGTCATCCAGCTCTGCATAGTACTCCACGGTCGTCTGCAGGCTCTTGTGACCAAGCAGCCGCTGAACGCGCGGCAGGTTATCCATGCTTTCTTTGAGCCAGATCCAGCCGACGAGGTGCCGGTAAAGGTGCGGATTGATCCGCACGCCGACCTCTTGATGGAGCAGCCGTACGACGCGTTTCAGAAGCCCACGATACGGAGAATTCAATGTGAACTGACGGCCTTTTTGACCTGGAAACAGGTACGGGTTGTCGTCGTCGCCTGGCTGCAGCAGTAGCGGACGGATCTTGTCGATATAGTTCCGCATCAACCGACTGGCGCGTTCGCCCAAACGAACGACGTAATCCGCATCGCCCTTTTTCCGCCCCTTCACTTTGGGCGCGGGTATCGAAATAACGGCTTTGCCATCTTGAAACGCTATCCAATCGAGCCGCGCTTCGATGACATTCGAGCTTCGCGGCGCCCGCGTGAGCAGGATGTCATGGGCCAGCACGGCAGCGATGTCGCGGGCCAATTCGAGGTTGATTGCGCCAACGCGATCCGGAAGTACACCGGTCTTCTTTCTTTCGGCTTTTCGCCGCCGATCGATCTCGGCGTTAATCCGTTTCATCACACTACCGGACAAGTCTATCGTCGACTGGATCCGTGACTCTGTAAATTTCCGCAGTTTCGCCTTGTTCTGTGGTGCAATACCTCGGCGCCCAGTTTCATAAAACCGGATCAAACTTTTGATGTCATCAACTTCCGGATCTGAAACGGCCGCGTAACCGATAGCGATCTTCTTCATCGTCTTGAGCACCGAGACGAGATAGCCAGTATCCTTTCGCCCGCCATTTGCTTCGGACAAAGCTTTGGCCGCCTCAGTCAGGTATTCATAGTCGACCAGCTCGCGTAGGCTGGTCACGATAATGTCGTGCGAGCCAGCCAGCGCCTTGGCCAATGAAATTACATAGCCGCGGCGGGTTTTTAAGGTCGTCGACGACCAGCGAGCATCCTCCGTCAGGAAGCCATACTCTCGCATCTTCGCCTCTCTGCGCTCGACCCGCTCTTCCTTGCCAGCTTTGGCACAATGCTTTGATTTTGACGCAACGCTCTTGCGCAAGCGGGCCTTTTTCTCGCAAACCGGCTTGGCTTCCTCCCGATCCAATTCAGCCAGGAAGGCCTCATAGGTCGAACCGTCACGCGATGCGTTCCCGGACGCCCATGGTGCGAGGCAGTTGTCGTACTCGTTTAAGAGATCCTTCAGTTCCCCTGTGGCCACGCCGAACTTGTCGCGGCGATCAGAAAAAGGCGACGCTGCGGCTACGAAACCGAAATGAGCCGTCGAGGGGGCAGTCTGCATATGACGCAGTAGCGTGACTACGTTCCCGACATGCTTCCGACACTTTGCCTCGGTTACGACCCCCATCTCGAGTCGGTAAGCGTAATAGCCTGCCAGTGTTTCACTGGTGATTTGGTCAGGCATGATGCCCTGATTAAACAAATAGACGAAAAATGGACCTGCTTTCAGCCTGCAGTCTGTCGGAATATCGGAGTCCTTCACGGCTGCGTAGGCATCAGCCCAGATGCCCCCAATATCTGCGACACCACGATGACGATCCCGTCGACCATGGCGATCGATAGCCGCAAGTATGTCGCACTTGTATGTCGAGCGGCTGTTCGGTGAGAGGCCGAGACTTGCTGCACTGTGCTGTTCAAAAAAGTCGATCACATCATGTCTGCAGACGCGCTTGTTTCCGTACCAATTTGCCTCCGCCATAATCCGGCGGACCCGGCTCGCCCGTGTCTTCTCTCCGCAGCTGTTTAGCTTCTCGGTCAGCTCCCCCCATGTCAGTTGCTTCGAGCCCGTCTCAGCAGTCAGCAGGTCACGACCGATTGCCGCTGAAAGTGCAGCCAGCGTACTGTGCCGCGGCTTGAGTCCCTCGATCGACAAGATATCTGTGATCGCCTTGGCATTGAGCCCGGCACGCAAGGACAGAGCACGCTTGGATTCACCAGTCTCAGCTAAATGCGCACGGATTTCATCTCGAAATGACATGGACTTTTACTCCTGCATAAAGTGGCCGTCATTCGTCATCGAGCTCGAGATCCGGCCTTCCGCCTCCCGAAGGCCGGGATCGATGCTCGAAGAGAAGGACATCTTCTTCGGTGGCGAACCAGCGACGTCCCAGCTTCCGGGCCGGCAGCTTCACCCGCCCCTTCTCCACTGGGCAACCTTTGCGGATCCAATCAGTGATGCAACGCGGCGTGCACCTGAATCTCACCGCAAGTTCTTCTGTCGTATATATTTTTCTTGTCATTTCCTGTTTCTCCTCTTCCGGCAAAAGCGGAAATAGGGAAACGGAAACGGATTCCCAAACGCCGGTTGGAGAATCTTCAGATCCTGTCGATAGTTGCGTCAGGCGGGGAAACCCCGCTGGAACCAAGCAACTCCAGCCTTTCAGAAAAGGCGCCCGACTTTTGTTCGATAGAGGAGCTCAAACTTGCTTTCATGAACCTTCCGCAGATTCACGCAATGCCTCTCCAAGGCTCCGTAGCATACTGAGCCTCTCATGCGCGGAGGACGGTCGTTGCGGCTTCACATCGTAGACATCTCGGCCTGGCTCCATCAGGACAGCGCAGCCAAGACGCTGTAGGAGCAGGGCCGCTTTGCCCGCAATGCTTTTCCGACGGTCTCGATCGTCGTTTGTTCCGGAAACGGAAATGAAAGCCAGTCGATCCGGCGGACCGTAGTGCGACTGCGCTGAGATGCGCAGATTTGGAAGGTCTGGATTTGCATCTCGGAGCGCAACCTCTGCCCATCCCAGGTATCTGCTTCGAATATCATTGGTCTGCATTGCGATCCTCTTTTCTCTGATAAACGTTAGATTGGCTCAATTGCGCAGAAACGAAGCAGAAACCCCGGCAAGGTCCCGTCGGGCCGTTGCGCCCTATGCCCCTCTCCAGCGCCCCAATCTTGTGCAACGCGAGCCTCGGAAAACAGCTGAGAGGATGCGTTGCGGAACGCCGGAAACGGCGCGGGGAAATTGCGTCAGGGTGCGGGGATTTTGCGTCAAAACGCGGGGAAACTGCGTCATGACACCGGCTTTTTGCGTCATAACGCCGGGAAATTGCGTCATAACACCCCGTAAGGTATTGTTCTAAAATGGGAATTCAGCCCCTGAATTAAGGAATTATAGAATCCCCTGAAAGAGCCGCTGCGCGGCAGTTTTTCATTTTTTTTTGGGGGGGCCTGACCTCGAGCGGTTCGAGACCAGCAGAATAATTTCATTTCGGCTGCCAGAATATTTTTTTTGTCGTCGCGTTAAGAACCATATGACTCATGTGTCAGGTGCACTTGCCGCTAAGCAAACGCCTGTCGGTGCAGTTTTCTGCGGCGCGCAGCGGGAGGTCTGTATCGACAGCGAGGGTTTAGTCGGCGACACGGGTCGAACACGTGCGACCCCCTGAAAACGCATTGCGCTGGGTTTCCCTGGCGCAGTGCAGCTGTCGGCACCCGGGTTCGACAGCAAGCCTCACGCCGTATTCGGAGGGCTGTGAAACGGGTTTCTTGCTACGGCGCGCAGTAGTGAGCGGTTCGAGACGCGGCCTTCTGAAGACGGTAAAGGTCAATCATTGTCATTTTTCGCAACCGACACAGCGATGTTCAACAAGGCAACACGCCTGTTGAGGCCAAGAGATTGGAAAGGAACACGTAGACCGATGTAGCCCCAGAATTTCACAGGCACTCTAACACACTGGCTTCAGCAAAGAAAATCGCTGTTCCTTCGCCATGAGAACATTCGGATGGCCCGTATATTATACCGCGCGAATCCGGTTCTCAGTCCGGGACGACGTCGCGTGAGGGGCAGAGAACGAACACCGTTCTGTACTCGCTCGGATTGGCGTAGCCTATGTCATGGCCTACGGGTTTGTTCCGTCGAAGCCCCTCATCTGGGCTTGAAGGCGCATGTTCGGATTAAGAATCCCCTGTACTCGCAACAGTTACAACGTCTTCTATGAGATGGTTCTTTTTTCTGGACCCTTCGTCGAATAGGCACTACCCATGGGTGCATGACAGGACGCGGCCCTCACCAACTGACCCAATGGCAACGCGACCGGCGAGCGTTCATCGAGCACCGGATATATTGGCACGGTTCTATCGGGCTGGCCGATCTGATGGATGTCATGGGGATCAGCCGAGCGCAGGCCTCTAAGGATCTGAACGAGTATATCGCGGATCATCCAGGGCACCTTTTCTATGACAAGAGCGCCCGGACATATGTGCTGGGAGACGACTTCGAAGCCCACTACCTGTCCATCGATCCGTCGGAGTACCTGGCTGACCTCGCCGCAATCGCGCGTGGTGCGGCCGTTCCCAATTCGGAGTGGGTCGTCGATCTTCCGGACATTCTGACCCCGTCAATCCCCTCGCGGGGTCTCCCCGCGAGGGCAGTGCGCAACGTTTTGATGGCATGTGCGCAGCGACGGATCCTGACGGTCGAATACCAATCCATGTCGTCCGCCCAGCCCATCACACGGGACATCGCTCCACATGGGATCGCTCATGAGGGCTTTCGTTGGCATACACGGGCCTACTGCTTCAAAGACCATGTCTTCAAGGACTTCGTTCTCAGCCGTATCTTGAACAGTGAGCTTGCCGGGACGGCTGAGATTGATCCCGATCTGGATACCGACTGGGTCGAGAAGATCACCCTACATATTGCGGCGCACCCTTCCCTCTCTGACAATCAGAGACGGATCGTCGAACTGGACTACGGGATGACAGATGGCACTGCGCAGGTTGTCGTGAGGAAGTGTCTCCTGTTCTATAACCTGAAAAGGCTTGGTCTCGACACCGACCCTGACACCCGCGACCCGCAAGATCAGCACATCGTTCTCGTCAATAGGTCAGAGGTGCAAACGGCACTTGGACGAAAATCAGCATGAGCAATCCGCAACAAAAAAAATACCAGATGTCGTTTGGTGTCGGAGGACTTCTTCTGAACGAAAGCGTGTCAGTCGCTCGGCTTCACAAAGAAGACGACGCCTGGGAGCAGACCATGCTACGCGCCCTGGAGCAAGGTGCGACGGCTCTTCCAAAAGCCGCGTCCAATCGACGTACGCTGCGCGAAATCATCAATCGGCTGCGAACTTTGTCTGTGCGGGAGCGCGAGTTTCTTCTGGATGAGGCCGATCGGAGCGATCAGCAGGCGTTGCTTTGGCTGGCTTCGTGCCGAGCCTATCGATTTGTCCATGAATTTGCGCTCGAGGTTATTCAAGAGCGATATCTATCCTATCAGATTGACTTGCCTTTGGAATCTTTTGATATTTTATTTGAGGCCAAGGCGGAATGGGATGACGATCTGGCTGGTCTCAGCTCTTCCACTCGCAAGAAGCTACGGCAAGTTCTATTCCGCATGCTGCGTGAAGCGGAGATCTTATCCGGCGAAAACCGCATACAAACCGCGATCCTGTCGCAGCGCTTGATAGCCATCATTGAAGATAAAAACCCGGCGGAGCTCGCTCTCTTTCCCGGAGTGAAATTTGACGGAGTGCAATTGTGAAGCCTGAATTGACCCGCAAAGAGCGCGCCGAACACCTTTATCGTGTGGTTACCAGTGAGCGCTTTCTGACCAAACAGGGGTTGGGCAACGAGGTGCCGTTCTTCATCTGCCCGTTTCCGGCGGCTGAAGGCCTCTCGATGGTTGACGATCGGCGGGACCTTGTTACCCGCATCGCCCATACTGGCACAAATGTCCTCGATCTCAACCTATATGATATTAGCCTGGATATTCTGAGGGAGCGTGACATCCTCGAGCAGGTTCTGGAGGCGGAACCCAACAGTGAGAAGGCTGAGATAAAAGAGCTTCTGCAGGGTGTTCTCGACCCGCAAGCTCACCTCATACCGAAGATCGCGCAGGCGATCGATGCGGCCCCCCACGATGTCATCTTCCTGTCGGGCGTCGGCGAGGTTTACCCCTACATCCGATCCCACAATGTGTTGAACAACCTGCAAAGTACCGCGAAAGAGGCACCCACAGTGCTGTTCTTTCCCGGAAGCTACACCCATGCTCTCGCCACCGGCGCTTCGCTGGATCTCTTTGGCCAGCTGCATGACGACAAGT
Source organism: Phaeobacter sp. A36a-5a (assembly GCF_037911135.1). Taxonomy (NCBI): domain Bacteria; kingdom Pseudomonadati; phylum Pseudomonadota; class Alphaproteobacteria; order Rhodobacterales; family Roseobacteraceae; genus Phaeobacter; species Phaeobacter bryozoorum. The sequence goes on from NZ_JBBLYU010000001.1 coordinate 1,493,390, forward strand.
ACTACCGTGCCTTTAACATTTTGAACTACGAGGTCTGACCCAATGGCCCATTTGCTAAGAGATATTTTTGAAAAACCCGTAGACCGCGCTATTGACGGCGTCATCAAGGCCGATGACGAGGCCAGCCTTCGTATTGAGCTGGACGAATACGTCATTACCGGCGAAATCGGGCGCAAGCTCGAACATTTCCTGGAAGCGTATAACAATTACGACACATCGAATGGGGTCTGGATTTCCGGCTTTTTTGGCTCAGGTAAGTCCCACCTACTCAAAATGCTCGCTCTCCTACTCGAGAACCGGGAGGTCGATGGTTTTAGCGCTCATGATATTTTCGCCGAGAAGCTGAAAGGTGAGCCGATGTTGGCAGGCGCCTTGAACAAGGCTGTCTCAATCCCATCCAAGTCCATCCTGTTCAACATAGACCAAAAGGCCGACGTCATCTCCAAATCGGACGTCGATGCTCTTCTGGCTGTCTTTCAGAAGGTCTTTGATGAAACCTGTGGCTTCTATGGCAAGCAACCTCATATCGCTCAGTTCGAACGGGACCTGCACAGCCGCAGACAGTTTGAGGCGTTCAAAGCGGCCTTTCAGGAAGCATCGGGAAAGCCCTGGGAACGTGGGCGTGAGCAAGCCCTGCTGGAAGCGAAAAACGTTGCTACCGCCTTTGCGGCGGTGACTGGAGGGGATCCAGCCGATGCCAGGGACATCCTGAGTCAGTACCGCAAGGACACCCGCGTCTCGATCGAGGATTTTGCGGGGACCATCAAGGCTTGGATAGACGAACAGCCCAAGGGGTTCCGACTTAACTTCTTTGTCGATGAGGTCGGTCAGTATATCGCCGACAACGTCAAATTGATGACCAACCTTCAGACCATTGCGGAAAGCCTGAACACGAAGTGCAAGGGCCAAGCATGGATCATAGTCACCGCTCAACAGGACATGGCGTCGGTGATCGGCGACATGACACAGAAACAAGAGAATGACTTCTCAAAGATCCAGGCGCGTTTCGGCAACCGTGTGCCGTTGAACTCCGCCGATGTTGCCGAGGTCATCCAGCGCCGTCTGCTGTCGAAAACTCCAGAAGCCGCTGTGACCTTGGGCAACCTTCATGACCGCGAAGAGAACAACCTCAAGACCTTGTTCGACTTCGCGGATGGGTCGATCAAGCTCAAGAACTATCGGGACCGCGATCACTTCATCGCAAGCTACCCGTTTCCGCCTTATCAATACACGCTGTTCCAGATGGCGATCACCTCGCTGTCACAGCACAATGCCTTTGAGGGCAAGCACAGCTCCGTCGGCGAACGCTCCATGCTTGGCGTGTTTCAAGAGGTGTCCAAGAAGCTGAAAGACCAAGAGGTCGGCGGCCTGGCAACCTTCGATCTGATGTTTGAAGGGATCCGAACCGCGCTGAAATCCTCCGCCCAACAGAGCATCCAGATCGCGGAGAAAAACCTCGACGACCCTTTCGCAGTCCGGGTCCTTAAGGCGCTGTTCCTCGTCAAATACGTAAAGGAATTCAAACCTTCGGTCCGCAACATCTCGATCCTGTTGCTATCCGAATTCGACGCAGATCAATCGCAGCAGCGTCGCCGCATCGAAGAAGCCTTGTCGCTACTCGAGCGGAACACGCTGATTCAGCGTAATGGAGAAGTGTACGAGTTCCTGACCAATGAGGAGAAGGACGTCGAGGCGGAAATCAAATCCCTCGACATCGACCCATCCGAGCTTACCAAAGAGCTTGAGACGATCGCGTTCGATACCATTCTGCGCCATCGGAAAATTCGGCATCTGGCGACGAACAGTGAATACCCATTCACCCGTAAACTGGACGATCACGCGCTCGGTCGGGAGTATGAACTGGCCATCAACATTATCTCTCCCTTCGGCGAAGACGCCGGCAGCCCCGAAGCCGTGCGCATGAAAACCATGTCGCGCGAAGAGCTCGCTGCCGTAATGAAAGCCGATTCAAACTTTGTGAAGGATCTGATCCTTTTCAAACAGACAGACAAATTCATCCGCCAATCGCGGAGTGGCTCGCCTCAACCGGGCCGTGATCGCATCGTCTCTGAAAAAGGTGAGCAGAACAGTCGCCGTGCCAAAGATCTTGAAATGCGCCTGCGCAAGCTGATGGGAGAGGCACGCCTGTTTGTTCGGGGGGACGAACTCGACATCGGCGGAGAAGAACCACAGGACCGCGTCATCAAGGCGTTTCAATCGCTCGTTGATAAGGTCTACACGAACCTCCCGATGTTGCGTGGGGTCAGCTATTCCGAAGCAGATATCAATAAGGCCGTTCAGGCTGAAAGCAGCCTGTTTGGGTCCGAAGGCGCGGGTCTCGGGGAAGCGGAGCAGGATGTGCTAAGCTTCATCAACGCGCAAGCACGTAATGGCGTGAAGGTCTCCGTCAAATACCTCGCAGAGCGGTTCACGGCGAAACCCTATGGCTGGCCTGTCACTGCCGTTCTCTGCCTTGCAGGCAGCCTTGTGGCGAAGGGCAAGATTGAGGCGCGGGTGGATAGCACGGTCACCGAGGGGCTTGATCTGGCAAAGGCGCTCAACAACAGCCATGCATTGCCCAATATCCTGCTCACGCCCCAACAGGAGTTCTCTGCTGCCGAAATCCGCAAGGCGAAAGAGCTTTACCAAGAACTCTTCTCTAAACCGGCCGCGGGCAATGACGCGCGTAGCCTTGGGGCGGAATGGGCGGCAAGCGTGAAGGACCTTGAAGCTGAGGTGGACGGGCTGACCCGGCTTGCTTACGACTACCCATTTCTGGCCGCCCTTGAGCCGTTTCAGCTACAACTGCGCGGCATGATGGACAAGCCAGCGGCGTGGTTCATCACCGAGGCGCCGAAACGGGAAGACGATCTGCTGGATGCCAAAGAAGACCTGTTCGACAAGGTGAAGTCCTTCATGGGAGGCGCGCAGCGCGCCATCTATGATGATGCCCGTGAGGCGATTGCCAGCCAGTCGGCCAATATCGATCATGTCGACGCCGAGGCGAGTCAGACGCTGCGCGCAGCTCTGGCCGATCCCAATTGTTTCAAGGGCACGGCCATTCAGAACCTGAAAACCGACCTCTACGATCTGAAAACCAAGGTCGAACTGAAGGTTCTGGAGGAACGCAAAGCCGTTGCCGCGGCCGTGGACGAAGTTGCGGCGAAGGTCAGCAAAATGCCGGAGTTCCAGGCGCTGGAGAAAGACAAACAGGCACGCATCACCGCGCGGCTGGAAAGCCAGAAATCCGGCCTTGACAGCGTCAACCTGATCCCGCTGCTGCAGAACAAGGCGATACACGCGCGCTCAAATCTGATGGCCGAGGTCATCACCGAAGTTGACCGCCTCGCGCATCCGCCGCAGGCGACATTCACGCCCGCGCCCGGGGGGGCGGAACCCGCCGCCCCTGCCCCGCAGGCCCCCTCCTACGTGAACGCAACGCAGATCAAGGTGAGCTTTGCGAAACCCTACCTGTCTGATGACACGGACGTTGCCGACTACCTCGAAGAATTCAAGAAGACCCTGCTGGAGCAGATCCACGCGGGCAAGAAAGTGATTGTCTGACATGGATACCAACGCTCTGAAGAAGTTCGCGCAGGCGGCGCGCAATCTGCTGATTGATCAGGTCACGGCGAAACTCGACCTTGTCCTCGATGATGCGGCACCGGCGCGGCGCGAGCACCCCAAGGCGGTCAAAGAGCTGGAGAACGCCATCGCCAGCGACGGTAAGCAACAGGTCATCGAACAGGTTGCCTATATCTGGTTCAACCGCTTCACCGCCCTGCGCTTCATGGATGCGAACGGCTACACGCAGGTGCGCGTCGTCTCCCCCGCCGAAGGGGCCACACGGCCTGAGATCCTGTCAGAGGCGATGGCGGGCAACCGGCCGGATGACGCCCCCGCCACCATCCCTGCCCTCCTCGACGGGCGCACGCCGTCTCATGATCCGCAGGCCGAGGCATACCGCCTCCTGCTCGTCCACTCCTGCAATCAGTGGCACGGGCCCATGCCCTTCCTGTTCGAGGAGATCGACGACTACACCGAACTCCTGATGCCCGAGGACCTGCTGTCCCAGACCTCCATCCTCGCCGAACTGCGCAAGGTCATGACCGAAGACGCTTGTCAGGATGTCGAGATCATCGGCTGGCTCTATCAGTTCTACATCTCGGAGAAGAAGGATCAGGTCTTCGCGGGCCTCAAGAAGAACCAGAAGATCACGGCCGAGAACATCCCCGCCGCCACGCAGCTGTTCACCCCGCATTGGATCGTCCGCTATCTGGTGGAGAACTCGCTGGGGCGGCTCTGGCTGCTGAACAATCCGCGCAGCGGGCTGGCGGCCAAGATGGACTATTACATCGCCCCCGAAGAGCCCGAGACGGACTTCCTGAAGATCACCAAGCCCGAAGAGATCCGCATCTGCGATCCGGCGGCGGGCTCGGGGCACATGCTGACCTATGCCTTTGACCTGCTCTACGCCATCTACGAGGAAGAGGGTTATGATGCGACAGAGATCCCCGCGCTGATCCTGACGCACAACCTGACCGGGGTGGAGATCGACGACCGCGCGGGGGCGCTCGCGGCCTTTGCGCTGGCGATGAAGGCGGCGGCAAAGCTGGGGCGTCGGCGTTTTTTGCGGATGGAGGCAAAGCCCGACATCTGCGTGTTGCAGAACGTGAGCTTTACCCCTGCCGAGATGCAGGACGTCGCCGCTGTGGTGGGCAAGGATCTGTTCACCGGCGAGCTGCGCGAGACGTGTGCGCAGTTCGAGCAGGCAAAGAACTTCGGCTCGCTGATCGTGCCGAAACTGCGCGACCCGGCAGAGACCCTGAGGGTGGTCGAGGCGCGGGATTTTGGCGGCGACCTGCTGCTGAAGGAGGTGCAGGAGCGCGTTGTCGCCGTGCTGCGCATGGCCGAGGCGCTGTCGCCGAAGTATCACGTGGTGGTCGCCAACCCCCCCTATATGGGCGGAAAAGGGATGAATAGCCAGCTTCAGGACTTTCTTAAAGACAGGTTTTCCGATGTGAAATCAGATTTGTTTTCAGCGTTCATAGTAAGAAATACACAACTATCTCTCCCAAAAGGTCAGCTGGGCTTTATGACACCGTTCGTGTGGATGTTCATTTCCTCACATGAGAAGCTGCGTTTGTTCCTATTGGAAAACAGAACAATCACGAGTTTGGTTCAGCTTGAGTATTCTGGATTTGATGGAGCAACTGTCCCAGTCTGCACATTTACGCTTGAGAATTCCCACCGCCCAGATTTTAGCGGCGGGTACATACGCCTCGCCGAATTCCGTGGCGCATCAAACCAAGGCCCGAAGACGTTAGAAGCGATTAAGTCAAAAGACTGTGGGTGGTTTTATCGAGCCACGGCTAATGATTTCAGTAAGATCCCTGGGAACCCCATCGCTTACTGGGTGTCTGAAAAATTCCGAAACTCATTTTCAGAAAATCGGTTACTCGGTGATATTGGGCGAGCCCGTCTTGGTATGGCGACTGGAAACAATGATGTGTACTTGCGGACATGGCAGGAAGTTTCGCTTAATCGGTCTGGATATGGTTTTACGAACAGAGATAGCGCAAGGTCTTCAGGCAAAAAGTGGTTTCCTTACAATAAAGGTGGACCATTCCGCAGATGGTACGGAAACAACTTCTTTCTCGTAAACTGGGAAGATGACGGAAAAGCACTGCAAACCACGTTGCATCCTGATGGGAAAAGAATCTGGGCACACAATTTTAATCTCGACTACATTTTTAAGTCTTGTTTGACATTCACAGCAACGAGTTCATCGTTTTTTGGAGTTCGATATTCTCCGAACGGTTTCTTGTTCGACAACAAGGGATCCTCATATTTTTCGTCTGACAAAGAAACCATACCGATCCTTGGATTGCTCGCCTCCAAGCCAGCGACAAGTGTATTGCGAGCCATAAACCCTACGATAGAATTTCAGCCCAGTGACATCAGCAACATTCCCGCAGTCGCTGAAATTTACCGCGAGGAAGTCTCGATTGGCGTGCAAGGTCTTGTCGCCGTCTCACAAACCGACTGGGACGCCTACGAAACCTCCTGGGATTTCACCACGCTCCCGCTGCTCTTGCCCGATCATCGTGGCAAGACGCTGGAGGACAGCTACACTACCCTACGCGCCCATTGGCAGTCCATGACGGTCGAGATGCAGCGGCTGGAGGAAGAGAACAACCGCATCTTCATCGACGCCTATGGTCTGCAGGACGAACTGACCCCCGAGGTGCCGATCGAGGAGATCACCCTCACCTGCAACCCCGCCTATCGCTATGGCGTGAAGGGCTCCGAGGCCGACCGCGAAACCCGCCTGCGTGCCGACACCATGGCCGAGTTCCTCTCTTATGCCGTGGGCTGCATGTTCGGGCGCTACAGCCTCGACGCGCCGGGCCTGATCCTCGCCAATCAGGGCGAGCGGCTGGAGGATTACCTCGCCCGCATCCCCGAGCCGAGCTTCATGCCCGACGCCGACAACGTCATCCCCGTGCTCGACGGCGACTGGTTCCCCGACGACATCACCGAACGCTTCCGCCTGTTCCTGCGCGTGAGTTTCGGCGAGACGCATTTCCGCGAGAACCTGAGGTATATCGAGGACGCCCTCGGCAAGGACATCCGCAAGTATTTCACCAAGGATTTCTACGCCGACCACGTGAGGCGCTACAAGAAGCGCCCGATCTACTGGATGGTCTCCTCCCCCAAGGGGACGTTCAACGCGCTGATCTACATGCACCGCTATCGAGCCGACACAGTGTCCGTGCTGCTCAACGACTACCTGCGCGAATTCATCACCAAGCTGGAGGGAGAGCGCGCCCGGCTGGAGAAGCTGTCCGACGATGCGACCGCCACCCAAGGCCAACGCACCAAGGCGCTGAAGGAGGCCGGCGTCGTGGCGAAACAGATCGACGAGCTGAACGAGTGGGAGCGCGAGGTGATCTTCCCGCTGGCGCAGCAGAAGATCGAGATCGACCTGGATGACGGGGTGAAGGCCAACTATCCGAAATTCGGCACTGCCCTGAAGAAGATCGTGGGTCTCAGCTGATGTCAGATCGCATTCAAGCCGGGCTCGCGCGGCTGTTCGAGGAACACCGGATCGTCTTTTGGTACGACACCGCCCGCGACATGCGCGCGGCCTTTGAGGCGGCGGATCCGCCGGGGGTCGAGAAGGTCGAGATCGCCAACAACGAATTCGGCCTTAAGTACCGGATCCTGCGACAGGAGCCCAAGCAGAAGTTCCTGATCTATAAGGACGGCCCGGAGCCGGAGATGACCGACAACTGGCTGCTGGACGTGCAGCTTGCTACGGCGGTGTTCAAGGCCGATCAAGCGGCGATCTGGCTGGCCGAACTTGGCCTGCCCACGCAGTTCGAGGATGTGGTGCGCGACCATATGGAGTTCTATCGCTCCAAGGGGCGCATCGAGCATCTGAAGCGGCTGCTCACCCCGTCCGACACCAAGACCGACGTCCTGCGCCGGATGCTGACCGTCTGCGCCGGTGCGGAAGGCGCGCTCGACACGGTTATCGAGGCGCTGTTGGGGGAGTTGGCTTCAGGGCGGGACGACGCGCTGCGGCTCATGGACCGCGCCGGCCTGACAGCGTTCTTTTGGACGCAGGTCGAAAACGCTTACGGCTATGTATCCGACGAGCCCGATTTCGAGGATTTCGCCATCACCCTGTTCCAGTCCTGCTACTGCCGGGCGTTGGACGAGGACGGCAAGCTGAATGCCGAGGCGCTGCTGGTCTTCCGTCGCTGGAAGAACAATCGTCATGGCGCCGAGGCATTCGAGGCCCTGAGCCGCAAATACCAAGACATCCTGCAGATTCCCGAGGACTTGCAAGGCCGCGAGATCAAGCCTCTGCGCGCTATCGACCATTTTGAAGAGATTGATCGTCAGATCATCCGCAAGCTGGTTGCGGAGATGTCGAGCCAGACGGTGTCGTCCGCCGAAGTGCTGAAGACCGTCAGAGAACGCCGCCAAAGCCATTGGTATCCGATCTACCGCGATGTCTATGAGGCCATCGGATATGCCACGGAATTCCAGCAGGTCCTCGCCGAGGCAACGCTGTCCATGACCTCCCCTGCCGAGGGGGTGAAGCGGTACGTGTCGAGCTGGTTCAAGATCGACCAGCTCTATCGTAAGTTCATCTACCACATGCAGAAAAGCGGACAGGCGTCGCTGTTGGGATCGTTGTTCGAGAGCGTCGAGAACCGCTATACCACAAACTTTCTTTTGACGGTCAATGACGCTTGGCAGGATCAGGTCGCAAAGCTGTCCGACTGGGCGGTGCCCGGTTATCCGAAGCAAACGGATTTCTACCGCGATCAGGCCGCTGAGTACCGACGCCGGGACCAAAAGGTCGTTGTGATCATCTCGGATGCGCTGCGCTTTGAAGTGGCCGAAGAATGCCAGCGTGAGATCCGCAAGCTGCCCCGATATGATGCGGAACTGAAGCCGATGATCTCGACTCTACCCAGTTACACGCAGCTCGGCATGGCCGCACTGCTGCCGAACCAAGATTTGATCCTGTCGGGCGATAGCGCCGTGTCGTCCTTTGGCGAGCCCACGCAGGGCACCACGAACAGACAGAAGATCCTTGGGAAGGGGCGCGCTGGCGATAAAGCGAAGGCCATGAAGGCAGAAGACTTCATGAATATGAAGGCCGATGAGGGCAAGGCGCTCTTCCGTGACCATGATATCCTGTACCTCTATCATAACCGCATCGACATCATCGGCGACAAGCTGGCAACCGAGGACCGCGTGACCGAGGCCGCTGAAGATGCCATCGAGGACCTCACAAAGCTGGTCCGCAAGCTGACAACCGCAAATTTTTCGAACATCTTGATCACCGCGGATCATGGTTTTCTCTATCAGCACCGCCTGTTGGACGAGACCGACTTCTCTGTTGCCGACCCCACAGGTTCGGAGATCCTGTTCAAGAACCGACGCTTCGTCATTGGTAGCGGGTTGAATGAAACCGCTGGCATGAAGAAGTTCTCGTCAGCAGAGCTCGGTCTGTCTGGTGACCTCGACGTGCTGATCCCCAACTCCATCAACCGGATGCGGGCAAAAGGCGCTGGAAGCCGATTTGTCCATGGCGGCGCATCGCTGCAGGAGGTTGTCGTCCCTGTTCTGAAGGTTGGTAAACGGCGCGAAGCGGATGTGGGCAAGGTTGATGTCCAGATCATCGTCCCCGGTCGCAGCCTGATCTCATCTGGCCAGACGGCAGTGACTCTCTATCAGGCACAGGCCGTTTCGGAAAAACAGCAGCAGCGCGATCTTTTGACTGGCATTTATGCCAGCGATGGCACTCTGATCTCGGATGAGCACCAGTTGACCTTCGATTTCACCTCGGAGAATGCCCGAGAGCGAGAGCTGCCGATTAAGTTCCTGCTGTCGCGCGAAGCGGACCAGTTCAATGACCAGGATGTCTTCCTGAAATTGCGACAACGTATCGGCAAGACCAGCCATTACGAAGACTATGCCAACCATCGCTTTCAGTTGCGCCGTGGCATCACCACAGATTTCGATTTTTAAGGAGCGGGCATGGGGTCTCTCGACGACAAGATCAACGAACATTTCGCAGGTTATGTGGTCCGCAAGGATCTGGTGAAAGCTGTCAAAGGCAATGCGATCGTCCCAACCTATGTGCTGGAATACCTGCTTGGCCAATACTGCGCGACCGATGACGAGGCTTCTATCCAAAGCGGCATCGAGACGGTCAAGGACATCTTGCGCAAGCACTATGTGCATCGCAACGAAGCCGGCTTGATCCAGTCCACGATCAAGGAAAAAGGCCGCTACAAAGTCATCGATCAGATCAGTGTCGCGCTGAATGAAAAGACAGACAGCTACGAGGCGGTATTTGACAACCTTGGCATCAAGAAGGTCGCCGTGGACAGCGGCACGGTAAAGGCCCACCCGAAGCTCTTGGTGACCAGTGTCTGGTGCATCGCCGATGTGCAGTATGAATTCTCTGAAGATGCCCGGACCTCCCCGTGGGTGTTGGAATCCATCAAGCCGATCCAAATCGCCCGCGTTGATTATGACGGCTACAAAGAGGCCCGCGGCCAGTTCAGCAAGGATGAGTGGATCGACCTGCTCATGCAATCCATCGGCTTCAACCCTGAAGCTTTCGGACGCCGCAGCAAGCTTTTGCAACTGATGCGTCTGATCCCGTTTGTCGAACGGAATTACAACATCATCGAGCTCGGGCCAAAGGGAACCGGCAAGTCGCATATCTATTCTGAATTCTCGCCGCATGGACAGTTGATATCCGGGGGCGAAGTGACAATCCCGAAGCTGTTTGTGAACAACTCCAACGGGCGGATCGGGCTTGTCGGCTATTGGGATGTGGTGGCTTTCGATGAATTTGCCGGGCGCGAGAAAACCGCAAACAAAGCGCTTGTCGACATCATGAAGAACTACATGGCCAATAAGACCTTCTCCAGGGGGGTGAACCCCATGGGGGCGGAAGCCAGCTTTGCCTTTGTCGGCAACACCGATCACAACGTGCCCTACATGCTGAAAAACAGCGACCTGTTTGAAGCCCTGCCTCCGCAGTTCCACGATAGCGCCTTCATCGACCGCCTACATGCCTATCTGCCGGGTTGGGAGATCGATGTGATCCGCGGCGAGATGTTCACAAACGGCTACGGGTTCATCGTCGACTACCTGGCCGAGATCCTGCGCCATCTGCGCCAGGAAGACTTCTCAAATCGCCCCGACCAGCACTTCAGCGTGAGTGAAAAGATATCTACCCGAGATCGGGATGCCATCTACAAAACCATGTCGGGCATGCTGAAGGTCATCTTCCCGGCCGGCGGCGAAAGAGCCGAAGACGTCGAGGAGCTGCTCAAGCTGGCCATGGAAAGCCGAAAAAGGGTCAAGGATCAACTTCTCAGGATTGATACCACCTATCCAGACGTGGACTTCTTCTATTCTGGCAGAGACGGCAAGAAGCAACATATTCAGACTGTTGAAGAGCAGGAGTTCCCGCAGTTCTATCACCGCAAACCGGCACCCGACCTGGGAGAATTGGAAGGCTCTGAGACAGACGAGGAGGTTGTCGAGACTGCCGATACGTCGTCAGAGCCGACGAGCGCCCCAGAGAAACCGCTGCCAGAAGAAGGACATCACGTTTTCGCCGAAAACCGTAAAGGTGTCAGCTACGACAAGCTTTTCGGCCACTACACCGACGGTGCCACGCGGATCATCGTGACAGACCCATATATTCGCTACTTCTATCAAATCCGGAACATGATGGAGTTGGTCGAAATGGTCATTCGACGGAAAGCCCCGGAGGATCAAGTCTCCATTCACCTCGTGACGGGACCACATGACGGTGACATTCAGAGACAGCGTGACCTATTGGAAAGCATCACCGAAGCCTGTATAGGCTCCGGTGTGGAATTCACCTGGGCATTCGATACCTCTGGCACCGCTCATGCCCGCGACATTGTGACAGACACCGGCTGGAAAATCGTTCTCGATCGCGGACTGGACATCTTCCAGGCACCGCTGCGTCGGGAAGGTTTCAATCTTGGTGATCGCCTTCAGGAGCATCGCATGTTGAAAGGGTTTTATGTAACGTATGTGAGGCAGTGAACGGCCCATTGCGGCCACTCGTCAGCTACTTCGGTTGCTGCGGCGCAGCCTGCGAGAACAGCCATTCGCTGCAAGTGCGAAGTCGAACCGACTGCGAACTGGTTGTTGGTGGCATCGACCTCCGCCGCCGTTACTACATTGCCCGTCGCTTAATCAGCCCACATCTGTCCTCATGCGGTGCGTTGGGTTTTGGATGGCGGATCATCACATAGCTGTGTATTGGTACCACAAGTGAAGGTTGGAGAAGCATTTTTGTCTTTTGTAGAAAACCAACGCGCGGCTCAGCAGCAATTTTCGATGCTCCATCAGAAGAAAGATCAGGTGATCCTGATTCATTACTCTTGCGAGAGCTTCTATGATTCTGAAGACAGGCGCACACCCAGAATAACATCGATTGCATGCCGCAATTTTGGGAATGGGCAGACACGTTCTTTCTCAATCCACCAAATTTCGGAACTGCCAAAGTTTGCAGGTAAGGATGCATGGGATATCTATGACGATATAGAGAAAGAGCTCTTGGATCAGTTCTTCGATTATGTTCGAGCACACGTTGCCCATGCGCTTTGGGTCCACTGGAATATGCGGGACATAAACTATGGCTTCCAGGCGATTGAACACCGCTACGAAGTCTTGGGAGGTGCGCCGGTAGAGGTTCCCGATGAGAAGAAATTCGATCTCGCGCGCATGTTTGTTGCGAGATACGGCAAGCGCTACGCTGGGCACCCTCGCCTCGAAAGTATTATGAAGATCAACAAGATAACCGATAAAGACTTTTTGTCAGGCAAAGACGAGGCTTACGCCTTCAAGGATCGAAAGTTTCTTGCGCTGCATCAAAGCACACTAAGGAAAGCCGACGTAATTTCGAGTCTGCTTGAAGCAGAAATCGCCGGAAATCTAAAAACGAAAGCGAAATGGTGGGATGTTCACGGCGGGTCCGTACGATTCTTATGGGAGAAGTATATTTGGACTCCCGCCGGGCAAGTCGTTTCCGCGCTGGTAATCGTCCTCGCGCTAACCGAGTGGTTTTATCCAGATGCTAAGCACGACTTCGCGGCATGGGTAAAAGGCTTCGAAAAGACGACCGATTGACCTGTGCACTACCGCCATTCTTGCCAAGTGCCGCCAACTCGCACTCTCCGCCCTGACTGCTGGACGGGTAGCGACCGGCCCAGATCAGACTTTCAGCTGCCATCTCGGCAGCACCTGAAAGCAGCCGTTCGTGCAGTTCGCAGCAATACCAGTTGGTGATGTATGTTCCCACTCAACAATAGGTAAAAGGTCAAAAGCACACTATAGATTTCACCCGGAAGGCGTGTATTCTTTAGGGGTAACTGGGTAGGGAAGCGAGTATCGGTTTAGATGGTTTCTTGGAATTCAAACGGCGATCGTTCGGATTATGCGGTCACTCACGACGATATTTCTGAGGAAATGGGTTTCTGGGTCGATGAGCTGGACAGCCTAATTGGATGCCTGACAGGCACTAAACAAGGTGGGCGCCCAATTAGGCGAGGATCACTCCATGCTGTCTGACGCGATGGTCCTGCATGTCCAAGTCGGCAAGCAGAAGGTCTTGGGAATTGCTTAACAGCTTGGCACGCCTTGCCCTGACTGCCACCGCTATCGCGCCGGTTGGGTACACATATGCGTTCGTGGCTGCCTTCAACGATGCGTGGTCAACTATGTTGTGGCTGTTGCTCGGCTCAACGACATTGGTCGTGGTGTGCCTATGGGTTCTCAAGACGACACGCTCCACCCGCGCCCCTGCTGCTGAGCGACACCGTATCACCACGGTGGAGCCTGCCGACCGAGAGAACATGGCGATTATGCTCTTGTATCTTTTGCCGTTGTTTACGGCTGATTTCGGCAAGTTGAACTGGATCATGTGGATACCCACGATTGCGATCTTCGCCTTTATCGCGGTGACCAGCCACAGCTACTTTTTCAACCCCCTTCTTGGTGCGTTCGGCTGGCACTTCTACCGTGTCGGCACACCACAGAATGTCACCAACATCCTGATCACCAAGCGGACGATCCGTAAAGGCGACCAAACGATCAATGGGATCGAACTGGGGGACTATGTGATTTTGGAAACGGAGTAACCAATGCCGAGAACGCTTTTTGCATTTTGTAAACAGGACGGGCAGAATATCGTGCGGCGGGTGCCCTTGGAGGCAGGCGTGCAGGGCGAAATTGAAGCGATCTTCGATGAACAGGAACGGTCCTTCTTTGACGGCAAGGATCAACCCATCGAGTTTAATGGCGACTGGAAGCCCGACGGCAACGAGTTGCTTTGTATCACGGACGCCGATCTTCTTGCGCAGCTGAATGAGACGTTGGTCAACGGAGCGGGGGCCTACGACCATTTGGATATCACCAACTATGATGAGGCTGGGGTCAAAGCTCTTTTCATGCACTCCGAGCAAATCGATGGACATATTCTTATTCAGAAGTTTCGGTCGTCCCAGTATTTGCAGCGCAAGGGTCTGACGCTGACGTTTAACGACAATCAGTTTGGCAAACTGTCAGAGAAAGGGTTTTCGCTGGACGAACGGTTGGGCGCTGTTGTTCAAAGCGACACTGTCATGTTCGTCAGCTTCCATGTGCTTCGATCGATCCTGACAGTTCAAGAGCATTTTGCCGAAGCAACCGCTCAGGAAGTTGACGACTTTGCACGGCATTCATCTTTTCATATCGAGAACCGAGCCGTCTTCGACAGCCAAATGGATGAACGCTGCCGAAAATTGATACGGGGAATCCATAAATCGGAAATCTTGGTCAAACACTCTGCCCCAGAGATCATAGCCCGGGCAAATGCCGTAGGGCTTACGCTGGACGAAGACGGTGGTCGCATTGTTCTACCATCCGTCAAGCGCGACCTCAAAACGGTCCTCAGCTTCTTGGAGGAAAGCGTCTATAAGGGGGTCTTCTCTGAAGAAACCTACTTGACGAACTCCAAGCGCCCAGTGGCCTGAAGCGTTCGCGGTGGGCACGCGACGCCGTCTTGCGGCACTGCGGACTACTATCTGAGTTTCAAGTTTCCGAATGTCGGCTTTCTGGCGCGGGCATTGTTTGGTACGCATTCGCAGCGAAGGTCCGGAATCCGCCGCCTGTGTCGGTCGCGCAGCATCGAGGGGCGCGCTCTTGGCTGGATGTCCGCTTCCCTCCCGGACGGGTCGACGAACCGATCGATGGCGCGAAGCAGATGGTTCTGCGGGACATAATCCTCAAGTGAGAACTCATAGAACAACTCCGGCTGCGTCTCCTGCCGCAGTCCAACCATCACCGATCCTCCCATCCCATGCAGGAATTGAATCTGCCGAACACCCTCCGATAAAGCACGAGTTTTTCAAAGAATACGCCCATTCCGTAGAACAACACCCGTTCGCGGACGCAGAATTCCGTCGCTTGAGTTGGGCGTGAGCGCCTTTGACGTGCCCTCGGAAAAATCCCTCACCATGAGGTAGATTCTGCCCAACCTGTGTAGGAGCAGGCGAATGCGAAATAGCCGTTGCACCAAGGAGCAAATCATCGGACTGACCAAAGAGCAGGAAGTCCGGATGCCGACGGCGGACGTGTGCCGTCAGCATGGGCTGAGCCCGGCGTCCCTTTTTCAAGCCGAAGTCCAAGTATGGCGGCATGGAGGTATGGGAGGCGGCGCGCCTGAAGGCGCTGGAAGATGAGAAGCCAACCGCTTGCCGACAAGGTGAGGGGCACGCGGAGCCTCTGTATCCGTCGCCTCTTTGCAAACGCCGACACCGATTTTCGCAAACTATTTTCTTCGCCTGAGAACAAGTTGGCCAATCCTTACTCTTGAGACGCAGTGAGCAGACGCTCCAAGAGCGGCCCTGAGGAGAAACAGCCATGAACCAATCGATAAGTATCGCATCCAGACCATTGAATTTTTTATAGATTTACCAATTACTTAGGAATGAGATGAACGCCTTTCGTTATGTTTCCCGAGGTGCTTCAGCCTCAGAACGTTTCCGTCAAAAAATTTATGAACCGATGTCCTGAACTCCTACCACCGGAGCTTACGGATGCCTCTTCGCGCCCAACCCATTGCCGTAAAAGAGAACACCGCCGCCGCCATGCTTGACATGTCGCCGGCCGAATTTCGCCAGCTTGTAGGCTGCGGGGCGCTCCCTCCACCTCTCCATATCGGAAAAGCAACCCGCTGGCGGGTATCCGATCTCGAAGCAATCCTAAATGGTACAAGTAGAAAGCCGGAAGATGACGAAGATTTCGAATAAGAAAAGAACCAAAAAACCGAAGCTCGAGCGCGAGCGGTTGAAGTGGGTTTGGCCGCGTAATGGTACGAGTTGGGTCCCCTATCACCGTGTCACATGGACCGATAGTTCGGGGAAAAGGAAAGAACGTAACATTAAGCTTAATTGGGATGGTGACCTCCAAAAGCTTGACGAGGAATACTGGGCTGCAGAAGCGGGAAGGCACCAGAAGCAAACGAAGCCTACCAAGCACACCTGGGCTGAATGTATCCGCGAGTGGCGTAACGATGCGCCTATCCAGAAGAAGCTCTCTGCTGGGACGAAAAAGTCGTACAACAGGGAGTTTGAAAAGATACTCGAAAAAAACGCTGACAAACCAATGTCTTCGACCACCAAGTCAGCCATCCGTAAGAAACACAATTCCATGTCCGCAAAGCCAAGAGCTGCCGATTGGATGCTGCAAGCCGTATCCATCCTCTGGAACTACGCAAAAAATAAGCTCGACTGGCCGCTCGGAGACAACCCCGTCCAGGGGGTAGACAAATATGGCGCTCAGCGCTCATTCTTGGCGTGGCCCGACTGGCTTCTCGATGCACTTTCTAATGCCCCCGACGACGTACGGATTGGAGGAGAACTGATCCTTGGCACCGGTCAAAGGCCTGCTGCAGCGATCAAGATGCTCAGGAGCTCTTTCAACGGGGAGTGGGTCACCGTCGTGGATGAAAAGGGTAATGAGACATTCGATATCTATTGCCCTGTACGTCTCCGAATGGTGGTTGAAAGCCTCGACGAAGGCCCAAGGCATGTGCTTTCCAAAACAGATGTAGCCCCGCGCTCCTATGACGAAATCGAGAAGTCGTTTCGCTCGTGGCGCTCCACGCTCACAGAGCTCGCCGCAACACACGACGATGACGCGAAGCGTTATAGCCTTCATGGGCTTCGAAAGCGCGCGTGCGTTGAACTTGCGGAAGCTGGTTGCTCGGATGCAGAGATCCAAGCTGTGACCGGCCAGAGCCTCGAAACAGTCGCAAAGTACCGCAAAGAAGCGAACCAGAAAGCGATGTCTCGTACAGCTCAACTGCGACGATTCCAAGAGTGAAGTGGGAGTCAGCCGTGGGAGTCACGTAAGAAATGAAAAAACCGCCGGTCTGACAACCGGCGGTTTTTTCTTGCAATTGCAATGCTTTGCGATTGGTACCCAAGGCCGGACTCGAACCGGCACGCTGTCACCAGCGGGGGATTTTGAATCCCCTGCGTCTACCATTCCGCCACTTGGGCCTCTGTCCCGTTCCTACCCAAGCCAAAGGCCGAGGTCCATAGGCAAATCGCGCGGCTGGCGGCAAAAAAACATCTGCCTGCCGACGGCTGTGTAGCGGGCAACCATCGTGGTTGACCTGCTCATCCCGACGTGGCACCGCTCAGGGCGGATTGCCAGGGAGAGCTTCACAGGATGCTGCGTGCGCTATATCATCGAACGATGGCCTTGGCCGACCACCCAAAGGCGCTGTGGTGGCTGGCCGGCGTTGCCTTCATCGAAAGCTCGGTCTTTCCCATCCCGCCGGATGTTCTGATGATCCCGATGATCCTCGCGCGCCCATCACGTGCCTGGCTGGTTGCGCTGGTGGCTCTGGTTGCCTCCGTGGCTGGCGGATTGCTCGGCTACGCCATTGGCGCATTTTTCTACGACAGCATCGGCCAGCCGGTGCTTGCCGCGATGGGCAAGGCAGATGCCATGGTCGAATTCAACAGCCGCTTCAATGATTTTGGGTTCTGGGCGGTGCTGATCGCCGGGATCACGCCTTTTCCGTATAAGGTCATCACAATCATGTCAGGCTGGACAGGGATGCCAATCGCAACCTTCGTTGTGACCTCCATTCTGGCCCGTGCGCTGCGGTTTTTTGTGGTTGCGGGCTTGCTGTGGCAGTTTGGCGCGCCGATCCGCGATTTCATCGAACGTCGGCTGGGGCTTGTCTTTACGGTCTTTGTGGTGTTGTTGTTCGGCGGGTTTCTTGCAGTGAAGGTATTGTAAACATGAGCCGAATTCTCATCCTGATTGCCAGCGCCGGATCTGCTGCACTGCTGCTTGGTGCCTTTGGATTTCAATACATCGGCGAGATGGCCCCCTGCAAACTGTGCATCTGGCAGCGCTATCCGCATGGCGCAGCTGTCGTCATCGGTGCTCTGGCGCTGGCGGCACCGCTGCTGATCCTGCCCTACCTTGGCGCGCTGGCCGCGCTGGCGACTGCCGCCATCGGTGCCTATCATACCGGGGTTGAGCGTGGCTGGTGGGAAGGTCCGAACTCCTGCACCTCCGGCCCGATCGGCAATCTGAGCTCCGAAGATCTGATGCAGAAGATCATGTCGGCACCGCTCGTGCGCTGCGACGAGGTCCCGTGGGAGCTGTTCAGCCTGTCGATGGCCAGCTGGAATGCGATTGCCTCGCTGCTGCTGGCGGTGATCTGGATTGCCGCAGCCAACCACATGCGCAAAAACCGGATCTGATCCCGGTGCAGCCAGTCACCGGGAGCCGACGCACAGGGCCCCGGCCGCAGCTCTCCACGCGGCGATCTATCCTTTTTAGCTGTCTTTCTTTGTGGCAAGCAGAAGATTGGTCTCGCTGCTGACCACACCTTCAAAGGTGCGGATCTTTGCCAGCGCGGCATCCAGCGTTTCCAGCGTTTCGGTGCCCAGCTCGACGATCAGGTCCCAGCGTCCGTTGGTGGTATGGATCGCCCGCACCTCGGGCAGCCCCTGAAGCTGGCGGGTGATGCGGCTGGTGCCGCGCCCCTCGATACCGATCATCATCAGACCGCGAACCGGGTCGCGCAGCACATCCTCTTTCAGCACTACGGAAAAGCCAAGGATATCGCCCTTGGTCTGCAGCCGCTCGATCCGTGCCCGGACGGTGGTCCGCGACAGGTTCAGCTGCAAGGCAAGATCGGAGAGTGAGGCGCGTGCGTTATGGCGCAGGGCGGCAATCAGCCGTTCATCCGTTTTGTCCAATCTGATCTCCATCTTGACGATTTGCCCTACTATATGAGCGAAATGACTGCTGGATTCCACCTCAAATCGGAGCTTTCTAAGAGTATTCACTTTTCGCAGAGGAGATATGCGCGTGACATCCAAGACCTGTATTCTGATCGGCGCTCCCGTAGACAGTGGCAAGCGGCGTGCAGGGTGCCTGATGGGGCCGGATGCCTATCGCACCGCCGGTCTGGGACGTGCCATCGAAAGCCTGGGTCACAAGGTGATTGATCAGGGCAACCTGCGTCCGGCCAGCCATGAGGCCGACCACAATGACGGTCTTGTCTTTGCCCGCAATGAAACCATTGGCTGGACCAACCGCCTGATCCGCGCTGCGGAAGAAGCGATGAAGGACGGCCTGCCGATTTTCCTGGGCGGAGACCATTCCCTGTCGCTCGGATCCGTTGTCGGTGTTGCCAACCACGCCGCCAAGGAAGGCCGTCCGCAATTCGTGCTGTGGCTCGACGCCCATACAGATTTCCACACGCCGGCCACCTCCGACAGTGGCAACCTGCATGGCACGCCGGTGGGGTATTTCACCGGCCGCCCGGATTTTGCGGGCTTTCCGAAGGTGCAGAACCCGGTGCCGCAGGAAAACGTCTGTATGATCGGTCTACGGTCGGTCGACACCCCGGAGCGGCTGGCGCTGGAGGCGAGCAACATTCATCGTCACGACATGCGCGAGATTGACGAGAACGGCATTGCAGGTCCGCTTTCGGCCTTTCTCAACCGCGTGGCCGAGGCCAACGGCATGTTGCACGTCTCGCTGGATGTCGATTTCCTCGACCCCTCCGTGGCGCCGGCTGTCGGCACCACCGTCCCCGGCGGCGCAACTGTCCGTGAGGGGCATCTGGTCTGCGAGATGCTGCATGATTCCGGGTTGATGACCTCGCTCGATCTGGTCGAGCTGAACCCGTTTCTGGACGAACGCGGGCGCACGGCCCATCTGATGGTCGATCTCTGTGCCTCAGCCCTGGGTCGGCGCGTGTTTGATCGTCCGACGCGAAGCTATCAATGAGCCAGCATCAGGCTGCGCCCGCCGAGTACGGCACGCCCCTGCGGCGCGCCATTCTAACAACTGAAACCGCTGGCGGGTCAATGCGCTGCATGCTGGCAGGCATCCACCTTAGCCCCCGTGAAAGGACCCGGTCATGACCCAACCTTCGGATAAGGCGCTTGTGCCTTTTGTAAGCGTCGACAACATGATGCGCCTCATTCACTCGATCGGTATCGACACCGTGATGAGGGACCTCGCCGATTACATCGAAGAGGACTTCAAACGCTGGGAGCTGTTTGACAAGACGCCGCGGGTTGCCAGCCATTCCGACGTCGGCGTGATCGAGCTGATGCCGACCTCTGATGGCGAAGCCTATGGCTTCAAATACGTCAACGGCCATCCGAAGAACACCTCAGAGGGGTTGCAGACGGTGACCGCCTTTGGCCTGCTCGCCGATGTCTACACAGGCTATCCGGTGCTGCTGACTGAGATGACCATCCTAACCGCGCTGCGTACTGCCGCGACCTCTGCGATGGTTGCAAAACATCTGGCCCCGAAGGGCGCCACAACAATGGCGATGATTGGCAATGGCGCGCAGTCGGAGTTCCAGTCGCTCGCCATGCAGGCAATCTGCGGGCTGAAATCGGTTCGCCTCTACGATATCGACCCGGCGGCGACCGTGAAATGTGCCGCCAACCTTGCTGGCAGCGGCCTCACCGTGGTGTCCTGCGCAACCCCCGAAGAAGCGATTGAAGGCGCGCAGATCCTGACCACCTGCACCGCTGACAAGCAATACGCCACCATCCTCACTGACAACATGGTCGGCAGCGGCGTCCATATCAACGCCATCGGCGGTGATTGCCCCGGCAAAACCGAATTGGCACCGGGTATCCTGACCCGCTCTGATGTCTTTGTGGAATTCCCGCCGCAAACCCGCGTCGAGGGCGAGATCCAGCAGATGCCGGAGGATTTTGAGGTGACGGAACTCTGGCAGGTGATCCTTGGCCAGAAGCCCGGTCGCCGAGATGACAAGCAGATCACCCTGTTTGACAGTGTCGGCTTTGCAATCGAGGATTTCTCGGCCCTGCGCTACATCCGCGACCGGATCAAGGACACGGATTTCTTTTTGGAACTGGACATGCTCGCCGACCCGGACGACCCGCGCGATCTCTTCGGCATGGTGCAGCGCGCCAAGGGCTGAAATCGGGATTGTCTCTCGCAGCTATTCTAAGGAAAAAGGCCCCGCCTGTCCGGTCGGGGCCTTAGCTTATTTTTGAACGACTGATGAGATTCAGCTGTCCAGTTCGCTATCCCAATAGAGAAAATCCATCCAGGTTTGATGCAATTCAGGCTTCGGACGGGGCAGACGGCGGGCGATGGCATCCAGCTCATGCGGACTGGGAGCAAAGGGTTTGCGGCGCAGTTTCAGTCCGACCTGCTGCGGTTTCAGATTGCCCTTGCGCAGATTATCGGCGCTGCAACAGGCCACGATATTGGTCCAGGACGAGGCCCCGCCCTTGCTGCGAGGGATCACGTGATCAAACGTCAGATCCTTCGCCGCAAAGCGCTTGCCACAATATTGACAGCAGAATTCATCACGCAGAAAGACATTATAGCGGGTAAAGGCCACCTTCTTGCGCTTGCGATACCGCTTGAGGGCGACCACGGCGGGAACTTCAAAGGAGGCAGAGGCCGAATGAACCGCCACATCTTCGTAGGTTTTGACCTGTATGACCCGCTCCTGATGGACGGCGACAAAAGCATCCTGCCAATTGCAGACGGATAGCGGCGCCCAGCTGAGTGGCTGCATATCCGCGTTCAGAATCAATGTTCTGAGATTACCAACGGCGACGGTCATACTGCACCTCCTCGTTTCAACAGCGGTGGCCTGCGCCCGGACCAACGCCGTTGCCCAGGGCGGCGCAGCAGTCTGTTTCCAGCCTGCCGGATCGTCCCGGTATTGAAAAAAACAAAAGCGCGTGGAGCCCACGCGCTTGTCTTCAAATCAGGTTTCTTGCTGCCAGTGCTCCGCAGGGATACCGACAGATGGCACGGGTAAGGCCAGACAGGTATTCGCAGCCCGGTCTGCGGCCGCGTCCTCACCCCGGTGTCATTCTGCGGCGCAACAGGACCACGGATTGCAGTCCACGCCGGAGGCGCGACATATGCTGTCATCTCTTGCTGATGGATCTGCATGTTCTGCAACGGCTCAACCGCCCTGTCTGCCTGCGTTTCGACACCAGAGCGGGGAGCCCGCCCCTGCTTTGATTTAACTATATATCGTGTCAGTCAGCTGGCAAGCCCCCATTATCAATGATCGCAACGGGGCACTGACCTCGCTTCGCCTCAAGCGGTAGGATGATTCCGTGACAGCGGCATGACAGCTGCTGGCGGGTCGGCGGTCGCGAAATCCCCTATGCGAAAACACTGCCGGCAACGCCGCTGCCCTTGCCAGCCTGCCGGGGGCTGCCTATTGCAGACTGATGACCAGATTGATCCGTTTCAACAAACCCTTCGATGTTTTGCCCCAGTTCACCGACCGCGGCAGCGAGGGCAGCCCGCGCGCCACGCTGAGCGACTGGATTGACCTGCCCGGTGTCTATCCCGCCGGGCGACTGGATCGCGACAGCGAGGGGTTGATGCTGCTGACCGACCAGGGCCGCTTGCAGGCGTGGATCTCGGATCCGCAGCACAAGATGCCGAAAACCTATTGGGTGCAGGTCGAGGGGACACCGGATGCGGCCGCCATTCAGGCGCTTGCAGAGGGTGTTGAGCTGAAAGATGGGCTGACCCGACCTGCCAAGGCCGCATTGATCGACGAACCGCAGGGAATCTGGGCGCGGACCCCACCAATCCGGGTGCGTAAATCCGTACCCGACAGCTGGATCGCCCTCACCCTTCGCGAAGGCCGCAACCGGCAGGTACGGCGGATGACAGCGGCAGTGGGCCATCCGACACTGCGTCTGATCCGGGCGGCCATCGGCATCTGGACTCTTGACGGGCTCAGCCCCGGCACTTGGGAAGATCTGGAGGTGCCCAGCATCCCCGGTCCGCCAAAACCCAAACCCGCCCCGAACCGGCAGGCGATTGCCCGGCGCAAGGCGGTAGGCGCAAAAACAACCCCGTCAGACCCGCAAAAGCCGCCCCGCAAACCACGAAAGCCGCGCAAGCGCTAGGCTGCACGGCTTTCGACGGCGTTTTGTCTGGCAAACCGCTCTGGCGGATCAGAGGCTCAGCTTGTCGCGCATGAAGGCCAGCGCCACGCTCAGACCGTCGGGCGCGATGCCGTGGCCTGTGCCCTTCATGATATGGGCAAAGACGTCCTGAAATCCGGCCTCCCCCAGAGCTTCAGCTGCCTCTGGCAGAGATTGCGGCGGCACCACGTCATCGGCGTCGCCATGCACCAGCAATACCGGCATCTTCGAGACAACTTCGTCCTTCAGCGTTTCGGGCGACAGCAGCCGGCCGGAGAAGGCAACGATTCCAGCCACCGCATCTTCGCGACGCGGGGCCACATGCAGGCTCATCATGGTGCCCTGGGAGAATCCAAACAGCACCACCTGTTCCGGCAGCACATCCTCATCCACCATCAGCGCATCCAGAAAGGCATTCAGATCTTCGATGGAGGCCATCATGCCGCGCATCGATTCCTCTTCGGAGGAGCCGTCGATCCAAGGGATCGGGAACCACTGGAAACCAAAGGGCGTGCCTGCGCAGCGCTCCGGGGCATCCGGGGCCACAAACAGCGTATCCGGCAGATGTTCCCCCAACGGGTCCGCCAGCCCCAGCAGATCGGCCCCATTGGCGCCATAGCCATGCAGAAACACCACCACAGATCGTGTCTGCCCCGACAGGGGCGCCTTGCGTTCAGCTGTCAATACTCGTGTCATCGGATCCCTTCCCTGTCCTTTGCCACCCGGTAATAGGCCCAGAGCACGCGCGCCGCAACCGACCGCCAGGGTGACCAGGCTTCAGCTATGCGGCGCATCTCGGCGGGTTTTGGCCGCTGCGGCAGATCGAGCAGGATCCGCGCCCCCTCTTGCAGGGCCAGGTCACCATGGGCAAAGACATCCGCCCGACCAAGCGAAAACATCGCATAGATCTCTGCGGTCCATGTGCCAATACCGGACACTTGTGTCAGGATTTTGATCACCTCGGCATCGGGGAGCTGGCGCAGCGCGTCAAAATCAAGTCCCGCTGCCGCAAGAGCATGGGCATAGCGGATCTTCTGACGGCTGAGGCCAACCGCGCGCAGGTCGTCCTCGCTGGCGGCGGAAACAGCAGGCGCAGTGTCCAACCCGGCTCCGACCATCCGGCCCCAGATCGCATTGGCGGAGGCAACGCTCACCTGCTGGCTGACAATCGCGCTGAGCAGTTCGGCAAAACCCTCCGGTTTGCGGCGCAGCGGCAGGGGCCCGCAGAGGTCGATCGCGCGGGCAAAGCGCGGGTCGCTTGCGGCCAGCCATTGGGCGCCCTCACGCACACAGGCATCGCTGGTGATGATCCGCCCGATTGCGGCCGACCGGGCGTCACCCCCAAACTGACCGACCGGAGTTTGCGATCCTGTCATTTTACCGCTCCTTTGCGTCTTTTTCGCGCGCATAGCGCACCGATGCAGCATCAATCTTGCCCTGTCGGATTTTCGGGGATACGCATCTGCCATGACAGACAGCCTCCCCCTCCCCGACGACCGCATCGCCAAGCGCAATGTTGTCATTCTCGTGCTCGCGCAGGCCTTTCTGGGTGCGCAGATGCCGATGATCTTCACCATTGGTGGTCTCGCAGGTCAATCGCTTGCCAGCAATGCCTGTTTCGCAACGCTGCCGATTTCGCTGATTGTGGCCGGTTCCATGCTGGCGGCAACGCCGATTTCGGCGATCATGCAGCGCTACGGACGTAAGGCGGGTTTTTTTGTTGGCGCCGCTGGTGGCACATTGGGTGGTGTCGTCGGGGCTTATGGGCTCTACCTCGGCTCGTTTCCGATCTTTCTCCTCGGCAGTTTCCTCACCGGCATCTACATGAGTGCACAGGGATTTTACCGTTTTGCCGCCACCGATACCGCCTCTGATGCGTTCCGGCCCAAGGCAATTTCCTATGTGATGGCTGGCGGTCTGCTCTCCGCGATCATCGGCCCGCAAATCGTGAAGGCGACAAGCCAGGCCTTTGTGATCCCTTTCCTTGGCACCTATATGGCCGTGGTCGCCGTCAATGTGCTGGGCGCAGTCCTGTTCCTGTTCCTGAAGATCCCGAAACCGCCGGTGCCCAGCGAAGATGCGCCCCGGGGGCGCAGCCGGGTGGAGCTGTTGCGCAACCCCACCATCGCGGTTGCAGTGATCTGCGCCATGGTGTCCTACGCGCTGATGAACCTGGTGATGACCTCGACACCGCTGGCCGTTGTTGGCTGCGGCTTCAGCGAAGGCAGCGCGGCTGATGTCGTCACCGCCCATGTGCTGGCGATGTATGTACCGTCTTTCTTTACCGGGCATCTGATCGCGCGTTTCGGTGTCGAAAAAATCGTCGGCGCGGGCCTTGTGATCCTGGGCGGGGCTGGCGCTGTTGCCCTGCAAGGCGTTGATCTGGAAAATTTCTTTGTCGCGCTTGTCCTGCTGGGTATCGGTTGGAACTTTGGCTTCATCGGCGCAACCACGATGCTGGCGGGTGCTCATGAAAGCTATGAGCGCGGCCGGATGCAGGGGCTCAACGATCTGCTGGTCTTTGGCGGTGTCACCTTTGCCTCGCTGGCTTCAGGCGGGTTGATGAATTGCTCCGGCGGCAGCCCGGTCGAAGGCTGGACCGCAGTCAATATGGCGATGGCACCCTTCCTGGTGCTGGCGGGCGGCGCGCTGTTGTGGTTGGTGCTGAAACCGCGTCCTGTTCACGGTCACTGATCTCCGGCGAGCCGAGACCGCACGACATGAAAAGACGCCTGACGGGGAGCCGCAGGCGTCTTTCTTATCTGGTCCCATCCGGCGTCTGATGCCTTACCAGCGCCCGGTGGAAACCCGGTAGATCAGGCTGGCACGGCGGCGGAACTCACTGGTGCCCAGGGTCCCGTCGGCCACCCGCCGAGGCTCCGCCACCGCCTGTTGCAGGATCGCGCTGGCCTGCCAGCCCGGCAGCAGTGCGGGCAAGGCCGATTTTGCGATTGCAGCACGATTGGAGCGAGCGTCCTTCAGCGCTGCGAGACCGCTCTCCGCCAGCGCGCGCACCCCCTCCGGCGTGCCATCCAGCAGCGGGACGCGTTTCTCGGCAACCAGCTTCGGAATTGCCCGCAGCCAGTTGGCGACGCCCACGCCATAGGCGAAGCGGCGCACAAGCGTCTCATCCCGCGCGCCCAGTGTCGCCGCTGCCATCCACATGAGCGCGCCCGTCGTCTTGTCGATGTGATCCGCCAGCGCAGCCTCATCCTCGAAGGGGTCGCGGTAGATGTCCCAGCGCCGCGCCTCTGCCATGGCATCAATATGCACCGCAAGGTCAGGCCGCAGCACCGCCCCCAGTGGCGTTGCGACGTAATGCCGTCGCACCGGGCCACCGGCCGCAATCTCTGTCCCGACATCGCGCCACCACTGCACGCGCATCTCGGCAATCATCGACTCCGCCGAGGCCCAGGGCGCCCGCGCCAGCTCAAGGTTGAAGGCGTAGAGCGTAAACAGCGCCGCCCGCGCTTCAACCGGCGCAGCCATCACCGTGGCAAAGCGATCCGGGTCGCCCTTTTGCACCAGATCGGCGCAGGCGGTCACATCATCGTCAAATGCAAGCATCAAGCCGCGCCGCCCGCCGTGTCAGTGTCCCGCAGCAGCTTCCAGCGGATCGCATCCAGCAGCGCTTCAAAGGAGGCGTCGATTATGTTGGCACTGACGCCGACCGTCGACCAGCGCCGCCCCTTGCTGTCTTCGCTGTCGATAATGACCCGCGTGACAGCCTCGGTGCCGCCCTGGGTGATCCGCACCTTGAAATCGACCAGCCGCATGTCATCCAGCGCCTTGGAATACTGGCCGAGATCCTTGGTCAGCGCTTTTGCCAGCGCGTTGACCGGCCCGCGGTCGCTGCCGGTCTCATCGAGGGATTCACTGACCGACAACAGCTTCTGGCCGTCCACTTTCACAACAACAACCGCCTCCGAGAGCGACACCATGCGGTTGTATTTGTTCTTGCGCCGCTCGACCGTCACCTTGTACCGCTTCACCTCAAAGAAACCGGGCAATTGCCCCAGTTCCTCGCGCGCAAGGATCTCAAACGAGGCCTGCGCTGTATCATAGGAATAGCCCTCGGCCTCACGGGTTTTGATCCGCTCCAGAATACGCGCGAGGGCCGGGTTGCCGGTCTCGACGCTCAGGCCTGCCTCGGACAGGCGCCGGCGCAGGTTCGACTGACCTGCCTGATTGGACATCGGGATGATGCGCGTATTGCCGACCAGCGCCGGGTCGATATGCTCATAGGTGCTTGGATCTTTCAGGATCGCGCTGGCATGCAGCCCCGCCTTATGCGCAAAGGCCGACGCCCCGACATAGGCGGCCTGTTTCGTCGGCACCCGGTTCAGGATCTCGTCCAGCATCCGGCTGAGCGCCGTCAGAGTGCTCAGCGCCTCCCGGCTGACACCGATGTCATAGCGATCGGCATAGGGCTGCTTCAACAACAGCGTCGGGATCAGCGTTGTCAGATTGGCATTGCCGCAGCGCTCGCCCAGACCGTTGAGCGTGCCCTGAATCTGCCGCGCCCCGGCGTCGACTGCCGCCAGCGAACAGGCCACCGCATTTTCGGTGTCATTATGGGTGTGGATCCCCAGACGCTCCCCCGGCAACCCTGCCGCGATCACCTCCTTGACGATGCGGCCCACATCCGCCGGAAGGGTGCCGCCGTTGGTGTCACAGAGCACAACCCAACGCGCGCCGGCCTCAAGCGCTGTGCGACAGGCCGCAAGCGCATAGTCCGGATTGTCCCGGTATCCGTCAAAGAAATGTTCGGCATCAAACAGCGCCTCGCGCCCCTGGGCCACCAGATGGGCGACGGAGGCGCGGATATTGTCGAGGTTTTCCTCAAGATCGATCCCCAGCGCATGGGTCACGTGGTAATCATGGCTCTTGCCGACCAGACAGACCGCAGCGGTGCCGGCGTTCAGCACCGCCGCCAGCACATCATCATTTGCCGCCGAACGCCCGGACCGTTTGGTCATGCCAAAAGCGGTCATGGTGGCCCGCGTTCTGGGGGCGGTTTCAAAGAAGCCGCTGTCCGTCGGATTGGCCCCCGGCCAGCCGCCTTCGATGTAATCCACCCCAAGCCCATCCAGTGCGGTTGCGATCCGAACTTTCTCAGCGGTGGAAAACTGCACGCCCTGCGTCTGCTGCCCGTCCCGCAAGGTGGTGTCATAAAGGTAAAGACGGTCTTTGGTCATGGCTGGCCTCATGGCTTGGCAAAGTATGGTCGTTGCCCCGTCATGAGGGCCTCTGCTGTCTGTCGGATCTGCCGCAGGCGGGCCCGGCGCCCACCCGCGAGGATCCGTATCGGGGGCTAGATCGCGCCGAGTTTTTCGGGGTCGAAATCCGGCCCCGGCACCAGCTGGACCCCCTCCTTGGACATCCGCACCTCGACGCCTGCGGTAAGATAGGCGGTCTTCAACCGGTCGACCTCGGCGAAATCCTTGGTTTTCATTGCGATCTCTCGCGCCTCGAAAAGCGCTTTTTCATAGGCGCTTAAATCAATGTCTTCACCTGCCGCCCAGGCCCCCATCTCATCACTCAGCAAGCCCATCAGTTTGGCCGATGCAAGTAGATCCGCCGCGGCACCGGCCGAGGCCAGCCTGTGCAACTCCGCAAGCGCACCCGCTGTATTCAGATCGTCCGACAGCGCCTCCAGAACCGCGGCAGCAGCGGTGGGTGCGGGCTCGATGCCCGCGGTCAGCGCCCGCCATTTGCGCAGCGTTGCCTCCGCTTCCTTTGCCTTCTTGTCGGTCCAATCCATCGGTTTTCGATAATGGGTTTGCAGGAATACAAGGCGGATCACCTCGCCCGGATAGCCCTGATCCAACAGGTCGCGCACGGTGAAGAAGTTGCCCAGTGATTTGGACATCTTCTTGCCCTCGACCTGCAACATCTCATTGTGCAGCCAGATTCTTGCAAAATCGCCCTCGGGATGGGCGCAGCAGCTTTGCGCAATTTCATTCTCGTGATGCGGGAACATCAGATCATTGCCGCCACCGTGAATGTCGAAACTCGCGCCAAACAGCTCGTGGCTCATGGCGGAGCATTCGATATGCCAACCCGGGCGCCCCCGCCCCCAGGGGCTGTCCCAGCCCGGCAACTCATCGGTGGAGGGCTTCCACAGTACGAAATCCATCGGATCGCGCTTGTTATCCGCCACTTCAACCCGGGCGCCTGCGATCATGTCATCCACTGAGCGACCGGAGAGCGCGCCGTAGTCCTTGTAGCTCTTGACCGAGAACAACACATGGCCTGCCCCGTCGGCATAGGCATGGCCCTTGGCAATCAGCGCTTCGATCATGTCAATCATCTGCGGGATATAGGCGGTTGCCCGCGGCATGTGATCCGGTTCAAGCGCCCCGAGTTCAGCCATATCGGCCAGATACCAGCTGATGGTTTCCTCGGTCCGCTGCTGCACCAATTCCTCAAGCGTGCCGGGGGCGCCAGCCTCCTTGCGCGCCAGAGCGGTTGCGTTGATCTTGTCGTCCACATCAGTGAAGTTGCGCGCGTAACTCACGTGGTTTGCGCCATAGACATGACGCAACAGACGATAGAGCACATCGAACACCACGACAGGGCGCGCATTGCCCAGGTGGGCGCGATCATAGACCGTCGGCCCGCAGAGATAGAGGCGTACATCGTCGGGATTGATCGGGTTCAGCACCTCTTTGCCGCGGGTGCGTGTGTTGTGCAGCTTGATCGTCGTCATCACAAATCCTTCGTCTGACCGGAACGCAAGGGCGCCTCAGGCCAATCTCCCAACGGGTGCCGCAGATCAGCGGCGCGCAGCGCGGGCTTAGCAACTTGTTCAAAAGAAGGGAACGACAGAAACCAGCCCGCTGAGTTTTTCAGCAGGTAATGCAGCAGGTAATAATGTTGCACAGCCGGTTCATGGGATTTGCATAACACAAGGCAGTAGCTCCGCCAAGCCTGCAAATCGACCACAGGAGGACACCGCGGGTACGGGGGGATCCGGGCGGGGTATCTGCACATGAAAACGGCGCGCCCACCGAAATGGACGCGCCGCTATCATCCCCGAGGGGATAACATCAGAACTGGTAAGAGGCGCGCAGCGACACGGTGGTCGCATCGGCGCTGATGCCGGTGCTGCCCAGGTTGTCGAAGTCATGCTCCAGAACTTCGCCGCCGACGGTCCATTGGTCGGTGACACGATAGGCCACGCCAATGCCGTAGAATTCACCGGTTTCATCACCGACGGAGGTATCAACCTGCGCCACACCGCCGGTCACATAGGCCAGCACCGGGCCGAAATCATAGCCGGCCTTGACCTTGCCGCGCATCACCGAGTCCACAGTGGCAGCGCCGCCGCCCAGATCCACATCGGTGGCGTCATAGTCGATTTCGCCACCCAGCACGAAGCGGCCGAAGTCATAGTTGTAACCGGCATGAACACCGTAAGAGACGTCATCTCCCGACAGGCCATTGCTGGTGTCTGCGTCCAGCTGCCCAATTTGGCCACCGATATAGGCACCGGTCCAGTCACCACCGTCATTGGCAACCACGACGGGCGGTGCGGCAGGTGCTGGTGCCACGACGGGCTCTTCCAGATTGCCGGCAAAGGCCGGAGTGCTCAGTGCGGCGGCGATAGCGGCCATGGATACGATACGAGTCATCTCGACTTCTCCTTGTCTGTCTTTCGACATCTGTCTTTGCTTGGACGCGCTACTCTCGCGTCTGCCTCACCTAAAGAAGATTGCCGGCCGCTTTGTTCCAGCCCCCTGCGGATTTTTTGGAGATCTTGCGCGCCTATTGGCCCAAAATCAGGGCTCAGGGCAGGTTCCTGCCGATAGGATTGAGGCGCGGATCTGCCGACTGGCAAGACTGCGCCCGCCCAACCGCCAACGGGCCAATTGCCGCTCATGCCCGAAAAGGCGTCATCCTGATCGGCAAGGGTGGATTTTGCCGCGCCGAACCTGACGAGATCAGGAACCGCCGCGGCGCGGAAACACGATGGGCGTGGTGCGGCGGGTGTCAGCCGCTAGAATTGAAATGACGCGCGGATCGACAGGATATCACGCGCTGGTGCCTGAAGCGCCGCGCCGTCATTGGCGTCCTGATGCAGGTATTCACCGCTCAACCGCAGCGCCCGGTTGAGAGAGTAGCTGACGCCCAGCCCGTAGACCGCGCCATTGTCGCTGTCTGTCGCTGTTTCGCGACGTGCCGATCCGATGGTGACATAGCCCAGTGTTTCGCCCATGTCATATCCGGCCCGCAGCTTAATCCGGTGTGTCTGATCCTCTGCCTGGCTGTCGCCTGCCCCGCCGCTGCGATCAACCTCGACCTCTCCCCCCAGGATGACGCGGCCAAAGTCGTGATCATACCCCAGATGCAGACCGGGCGCGCTGGTGGTACCGCCGTCAGACGCGGCACCGGTCACCCGAGCCATAGAGGCACCCAGAAAGAACCCGCTCCAATCGCCAGCACCAACCGGCCCCGCCATGCCGATGCTCAGCACCAGACCAGCGGCTGCCCCTCGCCACAGATGGCCAGAACCATCCGACCGGCGTGCCGGACCCGCTGACAGGCGGTTCTTCAACGTGGTGCGCAATATGGCCGGTATCATCGGCGCTGCCCTTTTCTGGCTGCGCGCTGGTTCAGCGCGCGTGACGACCCATCTGCGACCAGTATCCTCCAGAATGTTTAACACTCGGTTCAGTATGATCCTGTCCTGAGATTGCCCGAAATCGCGCCTTTGGTGCAGATGAAAACCGCATCGCAATCTCATTGATTAATTAGATTTTTTCCAAACCCGCCCGCAGCTGCCAGCGGTCGGGAATTCCAGACCTGCGTGAAATTTCTGTCGCAAATTTCACATTGGTCGCAAATGGAACAGAATCGCCCCCCTTCTGTGCAACGATGTCCAGAGTGAAGCGGAGTGTCGACATGACAGGCATCCAGATGGAACCACAGTCAGGCGAGCGATGGATCATCAGCCTGATCGGCCGCACGATCGGGGCGGCTCGCGGACGTGCGGCACGGGGGCGGCCACAGCGGATCTGAACCCATCAGATCCGACCCCAAAACCTGAGAGACCCCAATGACAGATCAATCGAACTCCCCTCGTGCGGCCCGTAGCGGCGGACGCGCTGCCCGTCGTGCCGCCCGTGCCGCGCCGCTTGCCGATCACCTGCGCCCGGTCCGCCCCGGACTGGAAGGCGGGCAGTACCGCCCCCTCAGCGATGCCGGCGTCGAACGCATTCATCAGGCGGCCCTGGACGCGCTGGAACAGATCGGGCTGGCAGATGCACCACCAACCGGTGTGGCCTATCTGACTGCCGCAGGATGTATCCAGGGCGAGGACGGCCGCATCCGGTTTCCGCGCGCTCTGGTGGAAGATACAATTCGCAACGCCAATCGCAGCGTGACCCTCTATGGTCGCGACCCGAAGAACGACCTGCATCTCTCTGGCAACAAAGTACATTATGGCACTGCGGGTGCGGCGGTCCATCTGGTCGAGATCGACGGGCGAAACTACCGCGAATGCACCGTTCAGGATCTGCACGATGCCGCCCGTATCTGCGACAGGATGGACAATATCCACTTCCTGCAACGGCCCATGGTGGCGCGCGATATCACCGATAACCTCGAGATGGATCTGAACACCATCTACGCCTGCTGCTCCGGCACGACCAAACATGTGGGGACGTCGTTCTCGGATCCCGCCTTTGTTGCGCCGGCGATGGAGATGCTGCACATGATCGCGGGCGGAGAGGCGGCCTGGCGCGAACGGCCTTTTGTCTCCAATTCCAACTGCTTTGTTGTGCCGCCAATGAAATTCGCCACCGAAAGCTGTCAGGCGATGGAGGCCGTGATCCTTGCAGGTATGCCGGTTCTGCTGCTGTCTGCCGGACAGGCCGGCGCCACCGCGCCTGCGCCGATTGCCGGCGCCATTGTTCAGGCGGTTGCCGAATGCCTCGCCGGGCTGGTTTACGTCAACGCGGTAAAGCCCGGCGCGCCCGCGATCTTTGGAACCTGGCCCTTTGTCTCCGACCTGCGCACCGGCGCGATGTCCGGCGGCTCCGGCGAACAGGCACTGCTATCGGCGGGCTGTGCACAGATGCACGCCTTCTACGGGCTGCCCGGTGGCGCAGCAGCGGGTATTGCCGATGCCAAGATGCCGGACATGCAGGCCGGCTGGGAGCAGATGTGCTCCAACGTTCTGGCCGGATTGTCAGGACTGAACATGGTTTACGAGGCCGCCGGAATGCACGCCTCACTGCTCGGATTCTGTCTGGAGTCGCTGATCCTCGGGGATGATCTGATCGGGCAGGCCCTGCGCTGCGTCCGCGGCATCGAGGTTGACGAAGATTCGGTCAGCCTGGAGACAATCCGCGCCACCTGTATCGGCGGGCCTGGGCATTATCTGGGGTCGGACCAGACATTGGGACGTATGCAGACCGACTATATCTACCCGGCTCTGGCTGATCGCACATCGCCAAAGGAATGGGTGGAGATCGACAAACCCGATCTCGTGGCCAAGGCCATTGCGCGCAAGCTTCAGATCCTCGCGGAGCCATCGCAGGCACAGTTCGATCCGGTTCTGGACAAGGCGATACGTGAGCAGTTCAACATTCACCTGCCCCGCTAAGCCATTGAGATAGTTGACGGGCAAAGACCGATTTGCCCGTCACCCCATGCCTTGGATTACAGCGCCTTCAGACGCTGCCGCAGATACTCAAGCCAGCCGCGCAGCGTGGTGCTGCGGGTAAATTTCCAGGCGACGTAGCGCAGTTCCTTCTGTCGCAGCGCCTTGCTGACAGAGGCACTGACCTGCCCGTCGTGCATGCGATTGGCAATGATGGTCCCCTGCACAATGACCGGGTCGCCGTAGGTGTCCCACAACCGTTTATACAGGTCGACATCCATCAGCCAGATCAGCTGTTCGTCAAACTCCAGCGCCGAAGCGCGGCGCATTGCGAGCACCGAGGGGCTTGAGACGGTATTCTTGCCAAAATGCAAACGCGCGCTCAGACGGGGCACCATCGGGCGCAGGATGCTGCTGCCATCCCGCGTCACACCAGAGCCGCAAAGACACCAGTCAGCGCCCTGCCCCATTGCATCATGAATATGGGACAATCCATTGGGATCTATAATCAAGTCATCCTGAAACAACACTTTGATCACCTCACCCGTGGCATGGGTCATAGCGTTGTTCACATTGGCGGAGGCCTGCCGCAGACCCTCGCGGTTCCACAGATGCGTGATCGACAGACGATCCTCGTAGGATCGACAAACATCCTCTACCGCGGTGTCATCGGATTGATCGGAGACGACGATATCAAAGTCAGTAAAACTCTGATTGCAAAGGTGCTCAAAGGAGTCCTGAAGGTAGCGCGCACCGTCGCCGCCCATTGCGTAGGCCGGAATGCAGAGGGTGATGGCGGGCATGTCAGGCTCCTTGGCCGAGGATTTTGCCCTGCCTAGCAAAGCCAGATCACAAGTCCAAGCCGCGGCAGCGCCTAGACGCCCAGATAGCGGTCTTTCAAGTCGGGCGTCAGCGCGGCCATGCCGCCGGTCCAGACCGTCACCCCCTTGTTCAGGATCACCGCGCGATCCGCCACGGCCGCCAGTTCGCGCAGGGTCTTGTCCACTACCAGGATTGCAAGGCCGCTATCGCGTTTCAGTCGGGCAATGGCGGCCCAGATCTCCTGACGGACCACCGGGGCCAGACCTTCGGTTGCCTCATCCAGTATCAATAGTCTTGGGTTGATCATCAGCGCGCGTCCGATGGCCAGCATCTGCTGCTCTCCGCCCGACAGGGAGGAAGCCGTCTGATCGCGACGCTCCGCCAAACGGGGGAAAAGATCCGCAACCATGGAAAAATCCCATGGGCCCGGACGCGCCGCGGCGGTCAGGTTCTCCTCCACTGTCAGCGGTGCAAAGCATCGCCGCCCCTCCGGCACCAGACCAACGCCGAGCCTTGCAATTTTGTGCGACGGCAGTTTGCGCAGGTTCTGTCCGGCGAAGGACAGCGTCCCGTCGCTTGCGGGCAACATTCCACAGATGGTCTTGATCGTGGTTGATTTGCCCATCCCATTGCGCCCCATCAGCGCGACAACCTCACCTTCGCCGATCTCCAGATCGACCCCAAACAAGGCCTGAGACGGACCATAAGAGGCCGTGACGTTCTTAAGCGATAACAGCGTCATACCGCCTCCTCCTCACCCAGATATGCGCGGCGGACTTCGGGGTGGTTGCGGATCTCATCGGTGGTGCCGGTTGCGATCACCTCTCCGTAGACCAGGACGCTGATCCGATCAGCAAGCGCAAAAACCGCATCCATATCGTGTTCCACCAACAGGATTGGCGCCTCCTGTCGCAGCTGGTCGAGAAACCCGGTAAGCGCCTGTGATCCGCCAGCGCCAAGCCCGGCCATGGGTTCATCCATCAAAAACAGCTTAGGCGCCATGGTGAGCGCAACGGCCACCTCCAGCTGGCGGCGCTGCCCATGAGAGAGATCTGCCGTGCGCCGCGCTGCCTCATTGCTCAGTCCGACACGGTCCAATGCGTGCTCTGCCTGTGCCACCAGCGCCTTGTCCTTCATGACATTGCCCAGGAACCGGAACACGCCGCCCCGCGCGCCCAATGCGCCAAGCACCGCGTTTTGCAGCACCGTAAACTCCATCGCGAGGGCCGAAATCTGAAAGGTCCGGCCCAGTCCCATCCGCGCCCGCGCCACGCGATCCAGTTCGTCAACCGGCTGGCCTAGCAGGGAGATTGATCCGCTATCCGGTCGAAGTTCACCGGATATCTGTTTGATAAGTGTGGATTTCCCTGCTCCATTTGGACCGATCAGCGCATGAATTTCCCCCGCCCGAAGATCAAGCGATATGTTCTTGCTCGCCTGCAATGCGCCGAAGGATTTGCTGAGATTGCTGACCTTCAGAACCTGCTCTGACCTCTGCACCTCAGTCATGGACGACCTCCCGTCCGCTGATTGCGCCGATCACGCCGCCGCGGGCATATAGCACGATGATGAGCAACAGACCGCCAAGGTAGATCTGCCAATAATCGCTGATCCCGCCGAGGAAGTGTTCAAGCAGGATGAACAGCGCCGCGCCGATGACCGGACCAAACAGGCGGCCAACCCCGCCGATGATGACAAAGATCATGATCTCGCCGCTGGTGTGCCAGCTGAGCATGGTCGGGCTGACAAAGCGGTTCAGATCCGCAAATAGCGCCCCCGCCAGACCGGTGATCGCGCCAGAGATGACAAAAGCCGTCAGCCGCAGTTTGTAGGGCGTAATCCCGACCGTCTCCACCCGCGCCTCGCATTGCCGCGCAGCTGCCAGCGCCAGACCAAAAGGCGCCCGCGCCAGACGCGACGCAAACCACAGCGCAGCACATAAGATCACATAGCAGACCAGAAAGAACTGCAAGGGAACCAATGTGTTGAGGCCGGGGAATTCATTGCGCACCCAGATCGACAGACCATCCTCGCCACCATAGGCGGTCCAGCTGATGGCGAAGTAATACAGCATCTGACCAAAGGCCAAGGTGATCATAATGAAATAGACACCCGATGTGCGCAGGCTAAGCGCACCAATGACCAATGCAGCAAAGGCACTGACAAGAACCGCGACCAGCCAAATGACCGGCATCTGGTTGGTGCCTTCTATCAGCATCGGCCACTGTGCCAGCGGCTCGTAGTTCTGCGCATGGGCGGCAAGGATCCCCATCGCATAGCCGCCAATTCCAAAGAACGCCGCGTGGCCCAGGCTGACCAGCCCGCCGATGCCAAGTGCGATGTTCAACCCGACGCCTGCCAGCGCCAGGATTGCCACCTTGGTGGCGAGTGTGATCACAAAGGGGTCGCCGGCGAAATGCGCCCAGAGCGGAATTCCCAACAGCAGCAGGATCACCGCCGCGTTCAACAGTTTTTCGTGCGCCATCAATGCTGTCCCCCATATAGACCGGATGGGCGCACCAACAGGATTGCGGCCATCAGGATGTAGATCAGCATCGACGCAAGCGATGCTCCGATGGATGTCGCGCTTGCAGGTTCCATGAACAGGCCAAAGAACTGCGGCAGGAACACCCCGCCAAGTGTATCCGTCAGCCCGACGAGAAGCGCGCCGACCAGCGCCCCCTTGATCGAGCCGATGCCGCCAATGACAATCACCACAAAGGCCAGGATCAGCACGGGCTCTCCCATGCCGACCTGGACCGACTGGATGGCCCCGACCAATGCGCCGGCGAGGCCCGCAAGCGCCGCCCCAAGCGCGAAGACCAGCGTGTAGAGCTTTGAAATATCTACACCAAGTGCGGCGATCATCTCGCGATCATTCTCACCTGCACGGATCTGAATGCCGATGCGCGTGCGCGCGATCAGCCAGAACAGACCAGCCGCCACCACCAGCCCGATCAGAATGATCGTCAGCCGGTAGAGTGGATATTGAATACCGCCCGGCAGGGTGACGGGCCCCGACAGGTAGCTTGGCACATCGAGGAACAGTGGAAAGGAGCCAAAGACCCAGCGTGTGCCTTCGGAAAATATGAGGATCAGCGCAAAGGTCGCCAGCACCTGATCCAGATGATCCCGATCATAAAGCTTGCGGATCACCAGAAGTTCGACCAGCGCGCCGGCGGCTGCGGCGGCAGCAAGACTGGCCACCAGCGCAAGCACAAAGGAACCGGTCCAGCCCGCGACAATGGCAGCGGCAAAGGCGCCAACCATATAAAGCGCACCATGCGCCAGATTGATCAGCCCCATGACGCCGAAGACCAGCGTCAGGCCAGCCGCCATGAGGAAGAGCATCACCCCGAACTGCAATCCGTTCAGGATCTGCTCCAATATTAGAATGAGGGACATGTGACAGTTCCACCAAGGCAGAGGCAGCGCGCCTCCGCAACAACTGGGTTTGTGATATGCGGGCCGGTGTCATCCACTGGCCCGCATCACTCAGATGGTTTTACATCTTGCAGTCTGCCGCATAGGCGTCGGCGTGATTTTTCAGACCTGTTGCGATGATCTTGTTGGTGTAGACATCGCCTTCCTGAATGACTTCACGAACATAAATGTTCTGGATCGGGTGATGGTTGTCGCCGAATTTGAAATCTCCCCGGACGGAGTCGAACTCTGCCGCCTTCAGCGCGGCGCGGAAGGCGGCTTTGTCATCGACACTTGCCTTGTCCAGCGCGCTCAGGATGAGGTTGGCAGTGTCATAGCCCTGGCTTGCATAGAGCGACGGCAGACGCTCGTATTTCTGCTGAAAGGCCGCAACAAAGGCCGTGTTGGCCGGGTTGTCGAGATCCTTGTTCCACTGCGAGGTGTTCTTGATCCCAAGCGCGGCGCCGCCGACTGCCTGCAGGATCCCCTGATCAAAGCTGAAGGCCGGACCTACAACGGGCAGATCGACACCGCTGTCGGCGTATTGCTTGAGGAATGAAATCCCCATGCCACCGGGCAGGAAGAAATAGACGCTGTCGGCACCGGATGCGCGGATCTGGGCGATCTCTGCGGCATAGTCGGTCTGGCCAAGCTTGGTGTAGGTCTCGCCCGCCAATTCGCCTTTATACATGCGCTTGTAGCCGGTCAGCGCGTCCTGACCTGCGGGGTAATTCGGGGCGAGGATGTAGCTGTTTTTCAGGCCCGCGTCATTTGCATAGGCACCTGCTGCCTCGTGCAGGTTGTCATTCTGCCAGGCGACGTTGAAATAATTCTCATGGCAGCGCTTGCCCGCCAACGCGGAGGGGCCTGCATTGGGCGACAGGTAGAACACGCCCTGAGCCGTCGCCGCGGGCACCACTGCCATTGCGAGGTTGGACCAGATGATCCCGGTCATGATGTCAACCTTTTCGGACTGGATCATGCGGTCGGCGATCTGTACGGCGCTTTCTGGCTTGCGCTGATCATCCTCGATGACCACCTCGATGTCATCGCGGCCGGCCTGTTCCATTGCCAGCATGAAGCCGTCGCGCACGTCGACACCCAGTCCTGCACCACCGCCGGATAGCGTTGTGATCATGCCAATCTTTGTCTCGGCGCCGGCGGCCAAGGCCAGCGTCGAAACCGCTGCGGCAAGCGCCATGGTCTTAAGTGTCGTCATTGGTCCATCTCCCTGATCTATCTGAGCAATGAAGGTCACTTCTGTGGTGACTCTTCGCTGCTTACTCTTTCCGATTGGACCGCGCGGCGCCAGCATTTTGCGGGGATGTGTGGAATTGTCACGATGACAGCGGTCAGCATATGGCTGCCGTCCAGATCCCCGCACACCCATCGGGCTGCGCTACGTCCATCGGCCGTTGCACCGGCCGCTTTGGCAAGCCTAGGCCGAAGTGGATATTTATTTCAAGATTAAAATATCTAACCTTAAAACTTACCGGAGCTGACGCGCCTCCTGACGTGACACGTCCATGCAAGCGAGGTATTCGTTCCGCCCTTGGGGAGAAGGCCTGTGGTCAGCGCAGGCGCCCCGCCCCCGCATTGCCATGAAAACAGGCTGTTGAACCGCCCGATAAGAACGGCTGAATACAACCCTGTCAGGCAATTCACTCAACCGGCCTTGCGTCTCCGCCCGTTCGGTAAGGCATTATATTCAGCGGTGGAATCCATTGCACCTAGATCCGCAAGCAGAGCAGCCACCATGACGATTGACGCCGGGTATTCAGAAGATGTGGAGCCATCATTAGCAGCGACATTGCGGGATTAACGCCCCTTGCGGTGCAAGTGTCAGCCGGAGCTGAGCTGACGCAGTTGCTTTGGCGCGGGTTCTGGGGCAGTGCAGCTGTTGCGCTGCCGTTCCAACCCGTCTGTATAGCGCTTCACCAGTTCGATCTGGAAGCGAATCTCATGGACACGATCCGCAAGCTGCCGGCTGAGCGAGCCGATTGCGGTTTCGGCATCGACCAGACCCGCCTCGGTCGCCGAAAGGACGTTCAGCAATGGCAGCGCAAGATCGGTGAGCACCTGTGCGCTCACCTCACGCGTCAGATCTTCAAGCCCGGCACCAAAGCCCACGTCGGGGCGGAACGCATAGCCAATACCGCCAAGGCTGATCCGGAACCTGATAATAATGGACTGGCTGCCGTCATCGTCGACCGTTGTCAGGATATGCGCCCCGGCAAGGACGAGCCCCGGAACTTCAAGTATCAGCGAGGGCAGCGAAATAACCTGTGTCTCGCCCGCCAGCATCTTAACGCAGTCGCTCAACCCCTCGGCGATGGAGGCGCAAAACACCTCCTCCAGCGCCAGTGATTTGACGAAGGATGTGCGATTGCGGAATGTCGGGCTGACCACCTCGCAAGAGCGGACAAAGGGCAGCTGCCCCTTCTGAGCCATAAGGTTCACGATGAACCTGCGCTGATCCTCTCCAGCATCCATATTGTCAGTCATGGCAACAACGTTCATTACACCCAACCTGTATAACTGGAGATGTCTTTAATATGTAGTTAGGAGTAGTTTACAAACCGTTTAAGCAGCGTAGTTTGGAGTAACATTCCGCGTCAAGCTTTATACAACCCCTAATTGCATTATATTCCCATGCTTGCTTGATCTTCCGTTACGGCAGGCGCTCGTTCTGTGAAACCCAGCTCCGATCAGGATTTGCCATGGACCTGACATCGATCTAGAGGATAAGAGGTTTACATATGGTAGACGATAGGCACGCATATGACAACGCAAACGAAGAATGACCTGACAATCATCGGAATCGGGTCGTCCGCTGGTGGACTGGAAGCCATCCGAGAGCTCGTCGCGACTCTCCCGGTGGATGCGCCTGCCGCCTATGTTGTTGTGCAACACATGTCACCCCACCACAAAAGCCTGATGACCGAGCTGGTGGCGCGGCAGACCCAGCTGAAAGTTGGCACCATCGAAAACGGCACCGTGCCGGAAGCGAATGTCGTGTATATCACGCCGCCCAAAAGCGATGTCATCTTCTCCGAAGGCCGTCTGCATCTCTTGCAGGATCCGAATGCCGAACCCGGCACCCCGCGCCCGTCGGTCGACCGCTTTCTGGTCAGCCTGGCGGAGCAGAACGGCGACAACTCTATGGCGATCATCCTGTCCGGCACCGGCAGCGATGGGGCCTATGGTGTGCAGGCCATCCGCGAGGCTGGCGGCATCACCATTGCACAGGACGCCGAAAGCGCGAAATACGACGGCATGCCGGTAGCAGCGGTGCAGACCGGCTGCGTTGATCTGGTGCTGCGGCCGCAGGATATTGGCACCAACCTACAGAAGATCCTTTCCTCACCGCGTGACTTTTCCTCGTTTCGCCACGAAAACAGTCTGAGGGATTCACCGGTTTCGGATCTGTTGCAGATCCTTCTCGCGCGCACCCGCGTCGATTTCCGCGACTACAAGCAGACAACAATCAGCCGTCGTATCGAGCGGCGGATGATCGCCCTGGGGATCGAAACCCAGGAGGAATACACGCAGTTCTGCCGCAACAACCCCCATGCGGTGGATGCGCTGTTCAAGGATCTCCTGATCTCCGTCACCCGGTTCTTTCGTGATCGCGAGGAATTCGAGCTTCTGAAGACTCTGCTGCCGCAGTTGATCAAGGATCGCGGCCCCGGCCCCCTGCGGATCTGGGTTGCGGGTTGCGCCACCGGCGAGGAAGCCTATTCCATCGCCATGGTCGTGTCAGAGGCGCTCGGCAATCCGACCAACCAGCTGAAGTCACGGGTCCAGATCTTTGCCACGGATATCGACAAGGACGCGCTGAAGACGGCCCGTAAGGGAGTCTATAGCCTCGCCGCACTCAACGATATCCCCTCGGAACTGGCTGACAAATACCTTATCCGGCAGACCGATGGTGTCCGGGTGGTCGACAATCTGCGCAATGCGGTTCTGTTTTCGGACCACAACGTCTGCCAGGACCCGCCATTTCAGAAGGTGGACCTGATCTGCTGTCGGAACCTACTGATCTATTTTGGCAATCCGCTTCAGCAAAAGGTCATGTCGCGCTTCCACTACGCTATGTCACCGCATGGTCTGCTGTTCCTCGGCACCGCAGAAAGCGTCGCCGGATCGGATGAGCTGTTTGTGCAGGACCGCTCAGCCAGTCATGTCTATCGCAAACGCTCCCTGCGTGCCCATCAGTCGCAGCAGCCCTATAACATGCCGTCGATCCCGATGATGGTGCAGCGTCCAACCATCAAGCCGCCATCGCAGCAGGCGCCATCAACCGATCGCCAGCTGTTCGAGGCGCTGGCGCAGTCGCTGGGCAAGAATTCCCTGCTGGTGACCGAAGATTTCTCCATCGCGCGTGTCTATGGCTCGGTCAGCCAGTTCATTGAGGTGAATGAGACCAGTTCGCTGCGGATGCACCTTGATCTGTTGCGCAGCCCGCTGCGCGAAGAAGCCCGCAGCCTGATCACCATCGCGTTGAAGAACGGCACCCATAAGGGCGGTGTCCGCCACCTTCTTGCCGAGACTGACGATGAGGAAATCCGGCTCGACGTCTACCCGATCGTGGCCAAGGAGATCAGCGAACGTGCAGCGCTGGTGGTGTTCACCCCGGTGACGGTAGACCGGTCCAAGATCGATCAGGCTCCGTTCGTCGGCGAGGAAGGTGACGCGACATTTGAGCGGATCCGCAATCTGGAGAATGAGGTTGCAACCACCCGCGAAGCACTGCAGCAGACCATCGAGGAGCTTGAAACCTCGAATGAGGAGCTGCAATCGCTGAACGAAGAACTGCAATCCACCAATGAAGAGTTGCAGGCCACCAACGAAGAGTTGGAAACCTCCAACGAGGAGCTCCAGTCCACCAACGAGGAGCTGATCACCGTCAACGAGGAATTGCAGGTGACGGCGTCCGAGCTGAGCGGACGCACCGGCGAGCTGATTTCTGTGCTCGAAAGCACGCCCTTGGCGATCGTTGTGGCCGACAGTGCGCTTCAGATCACTCAGGCGACTTTGGCGGCGACCCGGATGTTCAACATCCGGCGGCCCATCTCCAGCCCGCACATCAGCCAATGCGCCCTGCCGGAAGGATTCCCGATCCTGGCGCCGATCTGTAGCGAGGCGCTGCGCCTTGGCCAGACCGTCACCGAGGAGTTCACTTCGCGCGGCACCCGTATCCGGCTGACCTGCTCGCCCTACTTCGATGTCAACGGGCAGATCCTTGGCGTCACCATGGTGGTGTCGGAA
Source organism: Phaeobacter sp. A36a-5a (assembly GCF_037911135.1). Classification (NCBI taxonomy): domain Bacteria; kingdom Pseudomonadati; phylum Pseudomonadota; class Alphaproteobacteria; order Rhodobacterales; family Roseobacteraceae; genus Phaeobacter; species Phaeobacter bryozoorum. Next base: position 1,536,581 of record NZ_JBBLYU010000001.1, read on the forward strand.
TTCCCCGGCATGGCGCATGAGATGGAGATGATCCTCGACAATTCGAAACTGCTGCTGCTGAACCGGACCCGCAGCGGTGAAATCCTGCGCATCAGTGAGGCCTATGCTGAGCTGCTGGGCCTCAGCCGTGACAAGGCGTTGTCGAAAAACCTGTTCTCACTCATCAAAGACAATGACGCGGGCAAGGAGATGTTCGAGCAGGACGACGCGGTCCTGGACAAGGCCGAAGGCTTTGACAGTGAATTGCGCCAGGTGACACTGGCCGATGGCGGCGAAGAGCGCTGGATCAACATGGACCGGCATCGCTTCCCGCACCATATCACCGGAGAGCCGACGGTTTTCACCATCGGCACCGATGTCACCGAAACCGTCGAGGCCCGCCAGCGCGCCGAGGCGCTGCTGACACAGGCCGAACTGGTACAGGAGATGGTCGGGATCGGTTTCTGGTCCATCGATTCCGGTTCTCAGGCCCCTTATTGGTCACCGAAAGTCTATGAGATCCACGGTGTGACGCCAGAGAACTATGTGCCGGATATCGACAGCGCGATTGCCTTCTTCCATCCCGATGATCGCGAGGACGTCAAACGCAATGTCGCCGAAGCCATCGAAAGCGGTGAAGGCTTCTGCTTTGTCAAACGCCTGATCCGCAAGGACGGCGTCGAGATCCGCGTCGAAAGCAAAAGCATGGCGATCCGCGATGGCAACGGGGACGTCACCAAACTGGTCGGCATCTTTCGCGAGGTCGATGCCGACGTCAGCTGACGGCAGTTCATGACACGCCCGCAGAGCCAATCACCGGCTCTTGGCGTCGTGGCCACACCATCTGCGACGAAAAGATCAAAACCCCGGAGCGCATCTTGCGGTCCGGGCTTTGTGTTATCCAAATCAACACCGGCTTTTCGTGAAGGATGCTGCGTATTCCTCAGCGGCGGTTGTGGGCCCGTTTGACCGTTTCTGCGCTCCGTCCCAAAGCCCGTTATCCGGCAGAACCCTGTCGTTCATCAGGCAGCCGGTGTAAAGTCCATCGTCCAGTTGGTTTCCCATGTGGTTCCATCGTCGGTTGAAAACGCCTGCTCCCATCGCGGCACCGGCCCTTTTTTCCAAAGAAATCGGACTATTATAGGCTGCCCATTCAACACGTCATTCGCGCGAAATTCGCCGATATCTCCTGTGAATGCACCTTTTACCGGTGTATCAAGCATGTGGGGCGATCTACCGTCGAGCCACCAGATTGCCCACACCCCTGAACCAGGATCGAAGCTTCGCAACGCAATCGCGCGATAAGGCTGCCCAGGAAACCCGACAAAGTTGTCTTCAATATTTCCATTGCCTGCAAGAATTGGCTGCGTTTGCGACAGGCCATCGAAAACCTCCCAATCATCGCAGCCGGTTAGCCGCTCCTTCAAGCGTCTGTGCTTTACAGTCCAAGACCCGAACATGAAGTCAAAATCATTCTCAACAGCGGTTGTCGCCGTGGGGTCGCGATCAGTGTGCATGGTGTCTCCCTTATCTTTCGTGACAAGAGTGCTTATGAACAACATAACATGACACTTCGTGTCATGTTTTCGGGAGAGCAGATGAAATCTTCGCGTTTACTGTCAATTTTGTTGCTTCTCCAAACCCGCGGCCTGATGACGGCACAGCAATTGGCCGATGAGTTTGAGGTCAGCTTGCGCACGATCCACAGGGACATCGATCAGCTGAGCTATGCAGGTGTCCCGGTTTTCGCAGAGCGGGGACGAGGCGGCGGGTATCGGTTGATGGATGGATACCAGACCCGTTTGACAGGCCTTGATGCGGATGAAGCACGCAGCCTGCTGCTGGCCGGGCTTGGTTCCGCATTGGATGATCTGGGTCTGCTGAAAGCTGCGAGCCAAACAGAGCTAAAAGTCATGGCTTCGCTCTCTGGTCCCGCGCGCGATCAGGCCATTGTTGTTTCCGAGCGGTTTTTGTTGGATCCGCAGGGTTGGTATCGAAAGAAGGACACTGCTCCATTTGTGTCGGAGGTTGCCTCTGCGGTGTGGAATGAACGGCGACTGTCGATAGAATACGAGAGCTGGAAAGGCGTCGTGGACCGCGTTGTATCGCCCCTGGCGATTGTCCTGAAAGCCGGTAACTGGTATCTCGTTGCGCTCGTCGAAACTCCACGTGTCTACAAGATTGCAAATATCCGGAGCATCAAGGTTCTTGACGACACGTTCTCACGCCCGACGACTTTTGATGTCAGCGCCTTTTGGAACAGCTGGATCGCAGATTTCGAGCACCGGCTGAAGTCTCAATCCGTTGCACTTCATGTCAGTTCAACAGGCCTGCGCATGTTGAACGAAATGGGTTTTGCACCGCAGTCCCCTGCTCTGATCCCGAAACGAAAAGGATGGTTCTGCGTAAACGTACAAATGGAGGTTGGCGTAAAGGCCATCCGTGACGTTCTATCTCTCGGTGCTGAGGCCGAGGTCCATGGACCAGCCGCATTTCGCGAAGAGGTGATCGCTGAGGCCCGCAAAGTTATCGATCTATACGTATCGTGATTTCGCCGAAGCCCACGTAGTGCAGATAGGGGGCACCCTATGCGACGGCACCGAACTCCCGCTTGGCCCGCCTGCCGACCTTCAGCACATACGGCTCCCGAAGATTACTTCGGGAGCCGTTATTATATTGGCCTCTCAATCCCTGCGGGCGGTGGCGGGGCCTGCGCGACGGGATGCGCGGGGGCGCACGGATGCCTGCCGCTTTCCTACCTTTGCCAATCGGTCAGGGCTGGCGCTGCATTGGGTCGAGGTTGCTATACGACCTTCAGCCGTCTGCCTGCGGTCAGCCCATCGGCCGCTTCGGTGATCGCCTGCGCATTAATGCCGAAGTGGCGATAGAGATCGGCGATGGTGCCGGTCTGACCGAAATGCTCGACCCCCAGCGGAATGCTCTGATGGCCCTGCACACTGCCCAGCCAGCTCAGCGTCGCCGGGTGGCCGTCGATCACCGTGATCAGTTTGCAATGACGCGGCAGCTCCGCCAGCAATGCCTCGATATGGCTTTGTGCCTGCGGCACACCGCGCGCCCGGGCCCGCTGCGCAGCAGTCCAGCCGGCGTTCAGCCGGTCGGCCGAGGTCACCGCCAGAACGCCGACATCGCGGCGTCCCTCGCCGATGGCGGCAGCGGCCTTGATCGCCTCCGGCGCAACCGCCCCCTGATAGGCAATCACTACATCGCAGTTCGGCCCCGGCTGCTTCAGCCAATAGGCGCCATCAATCGCGCCCTGACGGAAGGCGTCATCAACCCGCTTGCCCGGCTGTTCAATCGGGTTGGTGGTCAGGCGCAGATAGACCGAACCGCCGGTCTCATCCCGGAGCCAGGTGCGTTCATCCGGATCGCCCTCGCCGTCGCGCTGAAGATAATCAAAGGCCCAATCCATGATCACCGCCAGCTCATCCACAAAAGCCGGCTCAAAGGCGGCCAGCCCGTCCTGGCTCATCCCGATGAGGGGTGAGCCGATGGATTGATGCGCACCGCCCTCCGGCGCCAGGGTCACGCCGGAAGGCGTGCCCACGATCATGAAGCGGGCATCCTGATAACAGGCGTAGTTCAGCGCATCGAGGCCACGCGCCACAAAGGGATCATAGACCGTGCCGATAGGGATCAGCCGCTTGCCAAACAGCGATTGCGACAGGCCGGCAGCCCCCAGCAGCAGGAACAGGTTCATTTCGGCGATGCCCAGCTCGATATGCTGGCCTTCTGGCGTGAACTCCCACTTCGCGGTTGAGGGGATCTTGTGTTCGATAAAGGCATCCGCCTGCGCCGTACGTGCAAAGAGCTTGCGCCGGTTCACCCAGGGGCCTAGGTTGGTGGTCCCCGTCACATCCGGCGACATGGTCACAATGCGCGCGGCAAGGTCGCTGTCACCTTTGGAGAGATCATCGAGGATCTTGCCAAAGCCCATCTGGGTCGACATCTCGCGGTCGGTTTTCACCTCGACTGTCGGCACCGGCAGGCGGGCATCGTGATAACGCCGCGCCCCTTTTGCAAAAAACGGCACCTGATCCAGAAAACTCTGCAATGCAGCGGGGTTCTGCACGGTCGCAAAGGGCTCCCACTCCTGCCCCTCGGCAACCCCCATATAGCGCTGCCATTCGGCCATCTGGGTCTTGTTCATCAGCCCGCCGTGATTGTCCTTGTGGCCGGCAATGGGTGTGCCCCAGCCCTTGACCGTATAGGCGAGGAAACAGACCGGGCGGTCATGGTCGATGGCGGCAAATGTCTCGGCCATGGTCGCAACGCAGTTGCCGCCGAGGTTCTCCATCAAGGCTGCCAGCTCTGCATCGGAGCGGCGCTCGATCAGCGCGCTGACGTCGCCCTGATCGCCCAGATCATCCAGCAGATGCTGACGCCAGACAGCACCACCCATGAAGGTCAGCGCCGAATAGGTCTGATTGGGACAGTCATCAATCCACTGGCGTAGCTTGTCACCGCCCGGCTCCTCAAAGGCGGCGCGCTGCAAGGCGCCGTATTTCACCTTCACCACATCCCAGCCGAAGGCGTCGAAGATCTTCTCGATCCGCTGAAACAGCCCTTCGCGCACGATCCCGTCCAGCGACTGGCGATTATAGTCGATGATCCACCAGGTGTTGCGCAGGTCGTTCTTCCATCCCTCCTGAAGGCATTCGTAAACATTGCCCTCGTCCAGTTCGGCATCGCCGACAAGCGCGACCATCCGCCCCTTTGGCGCATCGGATCCCCAGGATTTCGCGGTAACATAATCCTGGACCATCGACGCAAAGGAGGTGATCGCCACCCCAAGCCCCACGGAGCCGGTTGAGAAATCCACGTCATCAATATCCTTCGTGCGGCTCGGATAGCTCTGCACGCCACCAAAGCCGCGGAAGTTTTCCATCTTCTCGCGGGTCTGGTTGCCCATCAGATACTGGATCGCATGAAAGATCGGCGAGGCATGGGGTTTCACCGCCACCCGGTCCTCTGGCCGCAGCGCGCTGAAGTAGAGCGCGGTCATGATCGACACCATCGAAGCCGAGCTGGCCTGATGACCGCCAACCTTGATGCCGTCCGCCTTGGGGCGCAGGTGGTTGGCGTTGTGGATCATCCAGTGGGACAGCCACAATAGCCGCTGCTCGATCGTCTTGAGCGTTTCGGAGGAAGGTATCGGCGCGGCCACTGAAGAGGTCATGGGTCAACTCATTGATTAGGTGAAGATACTCTCCCTCCCGCACGAATGCGGAGGGGACCTGTCAAATCTGGCGGAATGAAACACCCCACCAGGGGCCGCCATACTCAGGCGGCGGCGTAAGCGTTATGCGAGGACAGCGCCTGCATCAGATCGTCGATGATATCATCGACACCTTCAAGCCCAACTGACATCCGCAGCAGCCCCTCGGCAATGCCATGTTCTGCACGCTCTTCGGGGGTATAGGTCGAATGGGTCATGCTGGCCGGGTGCTGGATCAGCGTTTCGGCGTCGCCCAGCGACACCGCGCGCTGGACCAGTTCCAGCCGGTTCATCATGGCGATACCGCCAGCCTTGCCACCAACAACCTCAAAGGGGATCATGCCGCCAAAGCCCGACATCTGCCGCGCGGCCAGTTCATTCTGTGCAAAGCCGTCAAGGCCAGGGTAATAGACCCGCTCCACCGCCGGGTGGGATTGCAGCGCCTCAGCCACCTTGCGGGCGGATTTGCAGTGACGCTCCATCCGCAGTTCAAGCGTCTTCAAACCGCGCATCAACAGCATCGCACTAAAGGGTGACATCACCGCACCGGTCATATCCTTCAGCCCGACAAGACGGATCTGGGTGACGTCCTCCTTGGAGCCGACAACCAGACCGGCGATCACATCGCCATGGCCGCTGATGAATTTCGTTGCCGAATGCACCACGATATCGGCGCCCAGTTCGATCGGGCGTGTGATCACCGGCGTGGCAAAGGTGTTGTCGACAACCACCTTTGCACCAGCTCTATGCGCGATCTCGGAAATCGCCGCGATGTCGATCAGGCGATTGTTGGGATTTGCCGGGGTTTCGAAATAGACCAGTTTGGTTTTCGGGCTGATCGCCTCTGCCAGATTTGAGGGATCTGTCATATCGACCAGACGCACATTGACGCCAAATCGTGGCAGCCCGTGGGTCATGAAGGAAAACGTGCAGCCATATAGTGTCTTGTCTAGGATGATTTCATCCCCGGCCGCTAGAAACGACCATAGGGTCGAGGTGATTGCGCCCATGCCGGAAGCGGTCGCAAGCCCGGCTTCGCCGCCCTCAAGATTGGCGATGCGCTGCTCCAGATGGTCCAGTGTCGGGTTGGAAATGCGGCTATAGAAATGCCCCTCGCGCTCACCGGTGAACATCTCGCCGCCCGCCTCGGCGGAGTCGAAGGTAAAGGTCGAGGTCAGATAAAGCGGCGGGTTCAACGCCCCCTGCTGCGACTGCGAGTCATAGCCATGGTGGATTGCACGTGTCGAAAAGCTGGAGTCGGTCTTTTTCATGAAAATCACCCTAATGTGTTTCCAGCATCTTAGGATGGTCAGCTGGGCGATTAGTTGCTAATTTACCTTCAGACAGCATAAGGATTGGCATAATATGCCAGAGAAGCCAAAATTGGACGCGACGGACAGACGCATCATACGGGCCTTGCAACGCAATGGGCGGATGACGAATCTCGATCTCGCGGCGGAGGTCAACCTCTCGCCCTCTCCCTGCCTGCGCCGGCTGCGCATTCTTGAAAGCAGCAATGTCATTCAGGGCTATAGCATCGACGTTGATGCCAAGGTCTATGGCCTGCCGGTCACGGTCTTTGTGCGGGTCAGCCTGGAGAACCATACCGAAAGCGTGGTGGCCAACTTTGAACGCCAGATCCGTGGCACGCCTGAGGTTCTGGAATGTTTCGTGATGACTGGCCTTGCCGATTATCTGCTGCGTGTGGTGGTGGCCGATCTGGAAGATTACGAACGCTTCGTACGCGCGCGCCTGCATCCCATCGGCGGCATCAGTTCGATTGACACCAGTTTCGTCTACGGAGTGGTGAAAAAGACCGCCGTCTACCCTGAGGTTGATAGCTCTCAAAGCTGATCATCCGGCAGGGTGCCCATTTCGCAGATAGCTGGCAAAGATGCGCAAACCGCCGGTCTACATTCTTTAAAAATCGCGACCGTTCGATATACTGCCCCCCTACTGGCGGCAGGACATCATCCATGCAAAGGCCCATCCCAACAACGTTTCCAAAGATCTCGACGCGACTGACAGCTTTCGCCTTTGCCGATGTGGCAGACTACACACGGCATATGGAGATCAGCACAACTGAGACTGTCCGTCGCTGGTGCGAGCTGCGCGACACCGTGCTGCTGGATGAGCTGAAACGCTATGGCGGCGTGCGTCGGTCGGATGCCGGGGATGCGCTGCTGGTCGAATTCACCAGCGCCACGGATGCCGTGCTCTGGGCGATGGCTGTTCAGGATCGGTTGCGCCAGCAGGTCGCCGAAGAGAACCCGATGGAAATCCGTATCGGTGTCAATATCGACGATGTGATCGACGATGAAGGGACCGTGCAATCCGACGGTGTTGTCATCGCCTCGCGCATTCATCAGCTCGCCAATCCGGGCACCGTGGTGGTCACCAAAATGGTCCGCGATATCGTCCGCGGGAAGCTGTCGCTCAGGTTTCACGACCTCGGCGCGCCGCTGTTGAAGAATATTGACCGGCCCGTCCACGTCTATCAGGTCCTCAGCAGCAGCGGCGACAGTGTTCTGCTACATCCTCATGCTGACTGGAAAAACCGTCCGACGCTGGCGGTCCTGCCGTTTCAGGATCGCGGTGCGCAGGCCGAGGAACAGTATTTCGGCGATGGCATCACCGAGGAGATCATCTCCGGCGTCTCCCGCAGCCGCACCATGTTCGTCATGGCGCGCACCTCGACGCTGCAATTCCGCAGTAGCAAGGAAAACCCTGCCAAGATCGGCCGCAATCTGGGCGTTGCCTATCTGCTGACCGGCTCCGTCGACCAGCATGGCGACCAGCTCCGCATCTTTGTCGAATTGATGGATGTTCTGCGCAACCGGGCGATCTGGGCCCAGACCTATCGCGGTGACCTGCAGGATCTTTTTGCCTTTCAGGATGAAATCGCCTCCAGCATTCTGGCCATGCTGGAACCCAAGGTGCTGTCGACCGAGGCGGAGCATATCAGCGCACGCAGCACAGAGAGCCTGGACGCCTATAAATGTGTCCTGCGGGCGCTGGCGCGGCTCTATCAGCTGGATGACTACAGCTATGAAGAGGCCATCGCTCTGTTGAAGCGCGCCGTGTCTCTCGACCCTAATTACCCCCAGGCTCACGCCTATCTGGCCTGGTGCATGAATTTCTTTCTGGCAGAAGGGTATTCCCACAACCCGCGCGACGATATTCTGACCATGATCAACCATTCCCGCCGCGCGGTCGAGCTGGACCCCGATGACGCGCTGACCCTGTCGATCCGCGCCCATGTGCTCAGCCTGCATGAGAACAGCCCCGAGGATGCGCTGGAACTCTTCGAGGATGCGCTGGCCCATAACATGAACCTGCCGCTGGCCTGGGGGCTGAGTGCGACGACATATGCCTATCTTGGCGACGGCGCCGAGGCCCGTGAACGGTTGCTCAATGTCTGGCGACTGGCACCCTATGATCCGTTGAGCTTCTTCTTCCTGACTGCTGCGGGCCTTGCTGAATTTGTCGATGGCAACTTGCCTGAAGCGATCCGGTTCCTGAAGAACGCCCGCCGCAACAAACCGCGGTTCATGGCCAGCCTCCGGCTGCTCGCCGCCGCCTTTGCGCTCAGCGGGCAAACCGAGAGCGCCCGCAAGGTGGGCCGGGAAATAATCGAACTGGATCCGGGATTTTCGGTATCGAAATTTGCGACCTGGTATCCGCTGAAATCAAAGGAAGCCCTGGGTCGTCTGACCGATGGTCTGACACGCGCAGGGCTGCCTGATTAGGATTTGGAACAACAATGATCGGGGCAACCCGACAAGCAGGAAGGACATCAAGAGGCAGACCGGCAGAGCACCGACACGCGCAGTCACACAGTTTGTTTTTAACACGTATTCAACGGTTTAAGGGGGATTACTGATGGCTGGACATGGCAACTCGCAAGCGTCGTCGAACGGGCTTGGTCTGGGACTTGGGCTCGGTCTTGGTTTGGGCAATGGTCTTGGGCTTGGCAACGGCCTCGGCTTGGGCAATGGTCTGGGGCTGGGTAACGGTCTGGGATTAGGGCTTGGTAACGGTCTGGGTTTGGGCGCAGGTCAAGGACTTGGCCTGGGTCTCGGCAATGGTCTGGGCCTCGGCAACGGTCTGGGGCTTGGCGCGGGTCTGGGATTAGGGATTGAGGATAACGGCTATCTTATGGGCAATGGCGCAGACGCCGGCATCGGCATTCTGCGCAGCTACTACGCAACGCCCAAAGAGCTGGGACTTCTGCCCTGGACGCTGGATTTCAGCCCGGACAACAACGGTGGCGATCCCTTCCCGCTGTCGATGATCATCACACCCTATCAGATCCCAAAGGACAAAGGCACACCGGCGCAACCGCAATACCCTATCGCGCTGGAATGGATCACCGAGGACTGGGATCCTGCTCTGCGGTTCTGGGCGCTGCCATTTGACCCGAACCTCGGGGAATGGCTGCGGGCGGCGGACAGATCCGAACCCGGCACCATGGCAGCACTGGAATTCGCATCGCAATACCAGAACTGGCATCCCGCCCATGTCGGCGACCGCTGGCTGGAACAAAACGATCTGCGCTGGCGCTATGTCCAAACCGGAACCCCAACGCAATCTCAGGACGCCGCCAAGGAGGCCTTTGAGATCATCGTCGCCGAGCTGGAAGTGCTCAAGATGTATATGGAGGATGATCGTCAGCAATATATGGTCGAATGCGACATTCAGGCCGATGGCCTGCCGTCCTATCTGATCCATTTTTTGGGGGCCAACAGCTTTGATCACCCCTTCACGCTGAAGCTTATTGATCTGGGACTGGCGGTCGGCAATGTCGCCTATATGAGCTACAAAGCCCATTACAAGCGGGTCCGTCCCTCAATTCTGCGTCCCGGCCTAACCGTGCCATTTGGTCCGCCTGCCCATCCTGCCTTTCCTAGCGGCCACGCCTTTCTCGCCCATTTCCTGTCGCTGCTACTGCTGGAGATTCCGGGCATCGCACAGCGATTTGGCGTGGTGAGGGGCTATGACTCCGATGGCATCGGAACCAACATCCAGATCCCGGCAGGCACTCTGCTGCGCAAGCCGACCTATGACGATCTGCTTGGCACCAACGTTGTCGCCTCGCCGCTGCTGACCGTGGCCAACCGGATCGCGGTGAACCGCGAGCGGATCGGCGTGCACTACCCGTCGGATTCAACCGCGGGCCGCCATATCGCGGCGGGGATCTGGTATTGCATGATGGACCGCGCGCCGGTTGATCCGAACGCCGGGCCAGTCCCCTGGGCACATCTCAATGTTCCGACGCTGCACCGTATCCTTGACAAGGCCAAGACAGAATGGCCGACACCGTGGATTTCGAGCGAAATCGCCTGAGCTCCGGGACCTCTTGGCTCCCGACTCTAGCCGATCATGTGCAGGCCCAGATTGTTGTCACAGGCGACCAGATCGACAAGGGCCTGCACCGTCTGTGGCGGGGTTTCGCCTGCGCCGATCTGCGGCGCCAGTCCCGCTGCGGGGTCGGTGTTGGCGCGGTCATTCACATGGGTCAGCTCATAAAAAAACACCAGCTGCAGCCCTGCGGGTGCTGCATTGCGCGTATCTTTACAGAGCTGCGTGATCTGCTGCACGTCATTCTGCGTCAGATCCGATGCTGCCTGCTGATCCGGGCCGATGTCACAAGGCCCCAGCGCAAGCGGATGCGGACTCCAGAGGATGCTTCGGTCCATAATCTGCGAGATCGGTTTATCGTTCAGGACCCAGCCGCCCCAGACGCGCAGCCCCGCACCCTGCGCCGCGACCGTTCCCCGGTTACCGAGCTTCGGCACCAGTCCCGGCATCACCCAATCAGCATCCTGCGCCCAGTGCAGAGAGACCGGCAGATAGCTGCCGCGCCCCACTGTCACCGGGCCATCACCAGTTGGAAAAACATCGGCGCGGCGATCGCGGATGTAGATATCCACCACCGGGGCCGCTCCCGCCTTGCTGCTGATCTTCTCCGGGTTCGCCGGAAACATGCCCATGGTTTCAAAGGCCCATCGTGTCACCTTGTGCGAGGTTGCCGGCTGCCACTCCGCCCCGCCTCTGGGCAGCGGAACCAACGCCGGGGCACCCCAGCCTGCGGCTTCCATCCCAACCTCCAGCATTTCAGCGCGCGACGGCGATTGCGCCAGACCTGCCATTGCCTGCAGCAGCAGATACAGCGTCATATCGGAGGCGCGGGTGCGTTGCCCCCAATCGGCGTCGCTCCCTGCCAGCGTATCGCCGCCAAGCGCGCGGTAAAGCAGGAAACATGACGACGACAGGATCTGCTCCGTCAGATAGGCCTTATGCTCGGTGCCGGACTTGGGCGGATCCTCAACAACCGAGCGGTTCAGCAGACCGTACCAGCCCCAGCCCATGGCCGGGGTGCGATCATGCCGCCGTGGCGCAAAGACAAACGGGAAGGTCCAGCCCCGCATCCGTGCATCGCCCGGATAGGCCGGGCTGGACAGATCCGACAACGGGTCAAAGAAAACCGCCGCCATGGAATCGCCGGCGCTATGGGCAAAATCGAACTCAAGTTGCCCGATCCGCGCCGCCAGCAGGTAATGACCGAATTCATGCAGCATCCAGCGCCCGCTGCTGGCGATGCCCAGCGGCTCCAGCTGGCTATCTGGCGTCCCCGGCTTGACCCTGGCCCAGCGGTTGAGATTGGCCAGCGCCAGATGCATGTCGATGCTCGGCTTGCTCTGCTGGGCGGCATCCGGCGCCACGTCGTAACGCACCTGCGCGTTGATTGTCCGACCGCTTCTGCCGGGTCCGGGCACGATGCCCGAGCGGTAATGCACGGCCAGCGGTCCGTCCGCCGTCGCTACATAGGCATCCGGTGCCAAACCCAGCCCGCTCATGCTGTCAAAGAACACCGTGCTATGCCAATAGGCGCTGATTGCGGTGGACAGGTTGCGGCGTGGCGGCACATCTGACACATCCATCGGCGGCAGCGGCTTGGGCAGATCGCCGTGACCATCACCCGGCACAAAACGCGGGCAATTGCGCACCACATAGGCCGGTCGCTGCATCTTCATCCCCAGATCCAGCTTAATCGCGCGATTTTCGCGGAACAGGTCAAGGATCTTGTCCGGCCGCGTGGGGCGGCGCCAGGACAAGGGCGGCGCCGGGTGCCCGCGCCAATCCGGTGGCGGCACCGGGAACACCCGCACAAATGGCTCCAGCTCCGGCACCCGGGGGCCACTACCTGCCACTGCATGGCTCACCAGCGGCACCCGCGTCACCGACACGACTTCGACGCTGTTCTGAGCGAGGTCCTGTAACCGCAGACGCACCGTCAGCCGATAGCTGAGCGGCGCGCCGCGCGTTGTCTTCTGCCCGCGCGCCAGCAGGACCAGCGTCATCTCCCAGGCCCCCGCAGCGACATTGTCCTGTTCCGCCGAAAACTGGATATCCTGCAACAACAGCGACCGCGCCTCCACCCCGGCCTGTTTGGCGATAGTTTCCTCAAGCATCGACATCATCCGCGGCGCTGATACGACCGGGGGCGCCGCGCCGCCCGTGTCGCTGTCCGCAGCATCATCGGTGGTCGATGCCGTCGGCAAATCGCCGGTCTCCGTGGCGGCCTGCGGTTCGGCCGTTGCAGGATCATCTGCCGCCTGAAACCCGATCGGAACGCTTGACAATGACTGCGCCAACCGGCTCAGAATGGACTGTTTTTCGTCAGCACTGCTGTTGGCCAGGATCGCCGACAGCGCGCGATTTGCACCGCCTGGGAATTCAGCTGTCAGACCGCGGATGATCAGATCAAAGCCGTGTGTTGTCTGGCGCACCTCAACCGGCACCCGAAATCCTGCTGAGGGAAACCGCATCAGGAACGACGAGAGCAATGGGTTCTCGATCCCCTCGGTCGCGACCAGGATCACGGTGCCCGGCATCGCGCCCTTCGGATTGCGTGACATGTTCCAACTGGCAATGTGCCCTTTCAACCGGGTCGACGGCCCATCAATTTCCGGCCAGATATCGCACCAGCGAAGCATGCTTCCAGCGGAGGCGACACCTGCAATCAGGTCCAGCATCGGGTCCGCCGCGCCCAGAGGCGGAGTTGTCGCGTTCACATAGGCTCTCAGGTGTTTCAGATAGTCGGCCGCCGCGCCGGTCAGCGCAGCCAGATTGATCGGCCCGTCAGCCGCCCCGACGGTGGCCTCTGCGACATAAGGGGCCGTCGGATGTGAAATCAGCCGCGACGGGCGGCGCGAACCCGGATACTGGCGCTCGTACCGCAGCCAGGCCTTCACCGTGCTGCTGGCAAGATTTGCCGACGGCGGCCAACGTCCCGGAAATGTCACTTTCGCCATGTCGTCCCCCTTCGAGCATACGCCCTCGGCGATGCTCTGTCTGTGTCAAAATTATCGCTCGACACCCTCGGGGATGGCCCATTTGCGGGGGAACACCGCCGCACTCAGTCGCGCGGTCCCGCCTCTTCGGCTCTGGTATTTTCGATCTCGTCTCTCCTGCCGAGATTGGCTTGTCCAGCCGCGTCTCCCGACACCCGCAGCGCCGGTCGCTTTGCAAGATCGAAAGATCCCCATCCGGTAAGCCTACCACAGTTTCGATGCGGAAAGTAGCCGCGCGGCAGCACGCCCCGTATCGCCGGACGACGGAATATTGCTGGACATCACGCGGCGGAGACCGCCAATCGCCCCAGCCCTGCCGCGGCCCAAAACCCTGCGCGATCGAGCTGTCAAAAAAATGCAGCCGAGGGCATTTTTTCTCTGGACGCGCCAGAATGCACGCCATATATCAGCCCCACATTCCGGCGTAGCTCAGCGGTAGAGCAGTTGACTGTTAATCAATTGGTCGTAGGTTCGATCCCTACCGCCGGAGCCAAAGTTTCCAAGGGCTTAGCGTTCATTCGCTAAGCCCTTATTTGGTTGATGTCGGGATTTTTTACGGTGTCATCGCGTCGATATTTCGCGATAATGTCGGCCGCCCTGCGACGCCCGGCGCAGGTACAGTCCGGGCCGAGCGGGGCTCACCAATGTCCGGGCCAAGGCGCTGCACTAGCGGCAGATGGATGGGTGATCGGACCGGTTTTTTCAGGTGCGCGCCGTACTCAGGACATCAGCGGTTTCGACAATTGTTTCAGCCCTGACACATGGCCCAACTGCAAGGCGCCCATGGGCAACAGACAGGCCTGAAGCGCGTGGTAGATATCCGGCTTGCCGGTAAAAATCGTCTGCGTCACCTGCCCCGCCTGGTCAATCTCGGGATACCAGCCACCGCGCTCTTCATCAATGAAATGGGCCTGTGCAAAGCTCCAGAGGCGGCGATACCACAGCTCGTCCTCGGCCCGGGCGTCCAGCCTGATCAAAGCGGCAACCGCGCCGATGGCCTCGGTTACCGGCCACCAGAAGCGGTTGGTCATCGCAACCTTACCCTCAAAGTCAAGCGTATAGGCAAACCCGCCATCCGGCAGCCAGGCGTCCGCCAGGGCCCGCTCGATCAGCTTCCGGGCGCGGCACGGAACGCCTGGATCCTGCCGTCCGGCCAGATCCCAGTGCTGCAACAGCAGCCGCCCCATCTCAAAGGAATGGCCCGGCGTGGTGCCCGCAGGCCGAAACATCGGATCACCGGCATAGGCGCGATCAATCTGCCACTCCTCGGTATAATGCTCTGGCAGTCTCCAGCCGTCCTGCCCGGCGATATCACCGACAAAAAAAGCCAGAATATGCCCCGCTCGCTCCAGGAACATCGACTCGCCGGTGGCTTCGTAGGCTGTCAGCAGCGCCTCGACCCCGTGCATATTGGCGTTCATGCCGCGATAGGATGAAAACGGCGTCCAGTCCCGGTTCCATTCATCAGCAAAGCGCTGCGCCTGCGGTTCCCAGAATCTGTGGTCCAGCACCTCGGCGACATCCGACAGCAACGCATCCGCACCTGGATGCCCGGCCAGCTTGGCAGTTGAGGCCGCCAGCAGCACGAAGACATGCCCATAGGCCAGTTTGCGATCATCAGCGACCTTGTCGCCCTTCATCGCCCAAAGATACCCACCATGGACGCGATCGCGATGATGACCGTTGAGATAGGCGATGCCATGGTCAATGATCCGGTCAGCACCGGCATAGCCGCAGATATGCGCCAGCCCGTAGGAATGCACCATACGCGTGGTTGTGTGCAGCTCCTGTGTGTTGTCAGGCAATGGCTGACCGGCGGCATCAAGGATATGGAAGCCCGGTCCCTTGCCCAGACTCGCAGAAAAGAAACCCAGCTGCCGGCGAGCATCCGCTATCAGAAAAGCGCGGTGATCCGGGTCGTCCAGCCAGAAACAGGCTGCATCCAGCGCTCCGGCAGGGTTCGGCGTGACCATGGCTACTCTCCTTTATGTCGCACGTCAGGCGGCGGGCCGGATGGCCCTGCCATTTGCGTTGAAGATATGAGCATTCTGCCGCTGCACCCGCAATCCCAGCCGATCCCCGTTTCGGACCGGGATATTGCCATGTTTGCGCACGAGAAGCGGGCCCAGCCCATCGACATTGGCATAGATGTTTGTGTCCGATCCCAGACGTTCAACCACATCTGCAACCGCAGTCAGATCCCCCTCACCCGGTGCCACCACATCCAGATGCTCCGGTCGGATGCCAAGATCCACAGCTGCGGCGGTGTCGCGCAGATGATCCAGCGTCAGCATCATGCCATTGCGGGCCATCACCCCGCTATCGGCCCCGGATACCGGCAATATGTTCATCGTGGGAGAGCCGATGAACTGCGCCACGAACTTATTGGCGGGCCGCTCATAGAGATCGAGCGGCGAGCCGACCTGCTGAATATCGCCTCCATTCAACACCACAATGCGGTCCGCCAGCGTCAGCGCCTCGACCTGATCATGGGTCACATAGATCATCGTGGCGCCCAGTTGCTTGTGCAGCCGAGCAATCTCCAGCCGCATCTCCACACGCAGCGCCGCGTCCAGATTGGACAGCGGCTCATCAAACAGGAACGCGCGCGGATCGCGGATGATGGCGCGCCCCATAGCAACGCGCTGGCGCTGCCCGCCCGATAGCGCCTTGGGCAAGCGATCCACCAGTTTCGACAGGCCTAGGGTTTCGGCGGCCTTGGCGACGCGCGATCTGCGCTCCTCTGCCGGTTCCTTGCGGATCTCCATGGAAAACCCCATGTTCCGCGCCACATCCATATGCGGATAAAGCGCGTAGGACTGGAACACCATGGCAATGTCGCGATCCCGTGGCCGCACGTCATTCATGCGCTGCCCGTCGATCTCGAAATCGCCAGACGTGATCGGCTCCAGCCCTGCGATCATCCGCAGAAGGGTAGATTTGCCGCAGCCTGATGGCCCGACCAGAACGATGAATTCACCGTCCTGAATATCAAGATTGATATCGCGCAGCACCTCAACAGCGCCATAGCGTTTCGCAACATCTCTGAGTTCGATCCGTGCCATGATCCGGCCCCCTATCCTTTGACCGCGCCGGACGTGAGGCCCTGCACCAGGTAGCGTTGTATGAAAATGAAGAACAGGCAGCTTGGCACCAGCGCCAGCACGCCAGCCGCCATCATCTGCCCCCAGTCCACCGAAAATTTCGACACGAAGGTCAGCAGCCCGACCGGGAAGGTCATCGCGTCATTTTTGGAAATCAGCATCAGCGCAAACAGCAGCTCGGACCAGGCGGCGGTAAAGACAAAACCCAGCGTCGCCCCCAGCCCCGGCAGGGTCAGCGGAAACACCACCGTGCGCAGCGCCTGAAACCGGGTGCAGCCATCCATCATCGCGGCCTCTTCCAGATCCTTTGGGATCCCGTCAAAGAAGGATTGCATGAGGAAGGTCGCAAATGGGATGTTGAAGGCGGTGTAGACCACGATCAGCGAGGTGAGCGAGTTCAGCAGGCCCAGATCAGCCACGATCTTGTAGATCGGCGCGATGATCATCAGCAGCGGGAACATCTGGGTGATCAGCATCACGCCGATGATGATCCGCTTGCCCGCAAAGACAAATCGCGAGAAAGCATAGCCCGCCCCGGCCGCAATCAGCGTGGTGAAGAACGCCGTGCCGAGCGAGACTGTCAGAGAGTTGCGGAAATAGGCCAGGAACTCGGTCTCAAACAGCACGGTGGCGAAATTCTCGAACGTCACTGCACTGGGCAGCATCCGCGTGCCCTCGGAAAAGATCAGCGCATCGGGCGTAACGGCGATTTTCATCAGCCAGTAGAGCGGAAACAGCGCAAAGCCGAGATAGAATGCGATGGCGGCATATTTCCCAATCGCCAGCGCTGGATGACGTCTGGATGAACACGCGATATTAGCCATGGTGATCCTCAGATCTTGACCAGCCGTCTGCGCATCCACAGCAGGATGACAGCATAGGCCAGAAGGATGATCAGCAACGCCACCGCAATGGTCGAGGCATAGCCGAAGTCCAGTTTGCGGAACGCGGTGGTAAAGATGTAGGTGGACAGGATCTGCGTTGAATTGGCCGGACCACCCCCGGTCATCACAAAGATCAGATCGGCAAAATTGGCGATCCAGATGGTGCGCAGCATCACCGTGATAGCAATCATTGGCGCCAGGAACGGCAGGGTAATCTTGGTAAAGCTCTGCCACGCGCTGGCGCCGTCGATTTCGGCAGCCTCGTACAGCTCACCCGGAATGGACTGCAGCGCAGCCAGCAGCGTGATGGCGAAAAACGGCACACCAAACCAGATATTGGCGGTGATCGGCCCCCAGATCGCCAGATCAGGATCACCCAGGATATTGTAGGGCTCCGACAGCACCCCAAGCGCGGCCAGCCAGTGCGGGATCGGTCCGATCACCGGGTTGAACAGCCAGGCCCATGTCAGGGCTGACAGAAAGGTCGGCACCGCCCAGGGCAGAAACACCAGCGCCTGAAACAGCTTCTTGCCAAAGAACTGCGTGTTCAGCAGCATCGCCAGCCCCAGCCCGAGAAAGAACTGAAAGAAGATCGACCAGAACGTCCAGAAGAAGGTGTTCTCAAGCGCGATCCAGAATTTGCGATCCGTCCAGAGCTTTTGATAGTTTTCAAACCCGACCCAGCCAGTGTCGAAAGGATTCAGCAGTTCAATGGCCTGAAACGAGTAGGACACCCCAATCACCAGCGGCATCAGCATGACGCTGCCGATCAACAGGATCATCGGCGACAGGTAGAGAAACGGCTCCACCATATAGTGCCAGTAGAGCGAGCGCCGTGCCCCGGTTCCCCCGGGCACGACGTTTTTTTGGGCGCGCGCAATCACTGCTTTGCCTGCCATTTCGCATATTCGCCGGTCAGGAAATCCGCCCATTCATCGGCCAGATCCTGTGCGCTGCGCTGACCAAGAAGCGCTTCCTGGCTGGTTTCCAGAACCACGGTGCTTGCAAAATAGCCCCATTTCTCCAGAAAGGTCGGCATGGTGGTCGGCTCATACTGCTCACCGTTCAACTCCTTGAACCAGCCTGCAAATTGCTCGGTCTGGAAATAGGGGTCCTGATCGGCGCCCTTATGGACCGGGATCACACCAACTCGCTTGGCCCAGGTGCCATTGGCCTCAGGTGCAGACAGCGCCGCCACCAGATCAAAGGCCTCGTCCTCATGCTTGGTCGCATTGAAGATCGACCAGCCTGCAAAACCGATGGTCGGGAATGCCTTGCCGGAGGGGCCGACAGGCATCGGGATCACCGCAAAATCCTCGGCTGGCATCCGCTCCGAAATCGCGATCAGCGCGTCAGGATCCTGATCGAGGAAAGCGCAGGTGCCAGAATAGAAACCGGCGACGATCTCATTGAAGCCCCAGCTGACCGCATCCTTCGGGGCATAGCCCTTCTGGTAGAGATCAAGCATGAACTGGATGCCCTCGACCGAGCCTGGCTCATTCATGCGGCTCTTGCCATCATCGGTGAAGAAGTCATTGGTGCCGTTCATCGCAGCCGCCATCATCACCCAGCCGTTGGTGCCACCCGGACCACCGCGCAGGCAGTAGCCTGATTTGCCGTCCAGTTCCGATACCGCAGCCGATGCCGCCATGAAGTCTTCCATGGTTTCGGGCGGTTCGACACCGGCTTCGGCCAGCAGTTTCTTGTTGTAGAACATCGCGCGCAGGTAGAACCCGTAGGGGATCATGTAGAGATCACCCGCCTGGCTGCCCATTGCAATCGTCTTGTCTGTCAGCGTTGCGCCATGCTCCCAGTCGGCGACATGATCGGCGAGGCTTGCCAGCTGGCCGGAGCCTGCATAAAGCGCCTGCCAGGTGTCGGGCATTTCGACAACATCGGGGATATCGCCGCCGGCAACCATGGTCGCCAGCTTCTCAAACGCCTGCCCCCACGGCAGGCTGATGATTTCGACGGAAACATCGGGATGGGCGGCCTCGTAGCCGTCAACGATGCTCTGCAGCACCTTGGTGCGTTCCGGGCTGGTGATCACCTCAACCAGCTTGAGCGTCGTCTCCGCGTAGGCGGCGCTGCCCATCAGCATGGCCGCCGTCGTGATCCCTGTCAGAATTTTTTTCATGTTGTCCTTCCCCTTGTCGTGTGACGGTACACACGGCCCTGTCAGACCGTGCTAGTCGCGAGGGCGGATGTGATATCCGCCCACAGGTCCTCGGCCTCCTCCAGCCCGAGGTTCAGCCGAACGAGGTTCGGCGAAACTCCAAAACGTTGCATCGAGTTCTCTTCGCCGATCTGCGCAAGCCCGACGCGGGCCGGCAGGATCAGGCTTTCAAATCCACCCCAGCTGACGCCCAGCCGGAAATGGGTCAGCGCGTTGGCAAATGCCGGGATATCCACGCTGTCATCAAATTCGACCGACATCAGACCGGACCGCCCGGTGAGACCCGGCACGTCGTTTGGGCCCGGAGAATGCACCCGGCGCACCTGCGGCAAGGCCGAAAGACGGTCGATAAAGAGCGTCGCCGTGGCCTCGTGCTGGCGCATCCGCACCGCCAGCGTGCGCAGGCCTCGGGTCAGCAGAAACGCCTCGAACGGCGCCAGCTTGCCACCCAGCAACGGCAACGTGAGATCACGGATCCGGTCGATATTCGCCTGCGAAGACACCACCACCCCCGCCACGGTATCGGAATGGCCGGAGATATATTTCGATGCTGAATGCAAAACGATATCAATGCCTTGGGTCAGGGGTTTTTGAAACACAGGGCTGGCCCAGGAATTGTCGATCATCGTCAGCACGCCATGCCGTTTTGCATGGGCTGCAACCTTCATGAGGTTCAGAGGCTGGAACACCACCGAGCTGGGGCTTTCCAGATAGGCCAGCCGCACGCCCTTGAGCAGGTCCGGCTCCTCTTCCAGCTGCCTCGGCGCGTAATAGTCGATTTCAACCCCAAAGGGCCGCAACAGCCGTTCCATGAAACGATAGCTGTCGGGGTAGACATGTTCGACGCAGGCAATCCTGTCACCCGGTTTCACAAAGGCAAGAAGCGTCGAGGAAATCGCCGCCATCCCGGAGGCAAATCCGCAGGCCGCCTCGCCCTGCTCGGCCTTGGCCATCAACCCCTCAAAGGCCGCCACCGTCGGGTTCTGGACCCTTGTGTATATCGCCGTATCGCTGCGCCCGGCCATGCGATCTTCAAACGCTTCGTAGCTGTCAAAACTGAACAGCGATGTTTGTACTATCGGCGGGGTGATCGCGCCGTTGCGATCCTCCAGAACAGCCGCCATCAACGTGGCCAGGCCCAGGTCCTCAGTCATCATGTCCCTCCACCATCGCCTGCATCGACTCGCGGATCTCCGCTTCGACCATGTCGAGAATGCGCTCCATCACTTTCATCGCCTCCTCCTCATTGCCCGCGACCACCGCTTCGGCCAGCGGCAGGTGCAGCGGGATCGAGGATTCCCCCAGATGCGGCTTGCCGAATGGCGCCTCGTAGACCTCGTTGAATCCATGCTGGATCTGCTGGATCAGCTGACCGAACAACGGGTTGCCGCAGGCCTCCTGCAGGGCTTCGTGAAACCGGTAATCGGAGGCGCGCCAGTCCTCTCCGGCACCGTGAATCGCGATCAGCTCGGTCACGCGGCCCATGATGATACGGGCGCTTTGCGGGGTGATGTTGCGGGTTGCCAGGCGGACGGTTTCCAGTTCCAGCGGGCGCCGAACCGCATGGGTTCGCATAAGGCTCTCGGCCTCCAGCTTGACCATCACCGGCAGATGGATGGCATTTGACACCACCTCCGTCGCCAGTCGCGTCCCGGCCTTCTTGTTGCGGGTCACGATGCCCATGTTCTGCCAGGCGGTCAGCGCCTCGCGCACCTTGGACCGGCCTACGCCCAGCTGACGGGCGATCTCCACTTCTGGCGGCAGGCGATCGCCCACACCCAGCCCGTCAGCC
The DNA here is from genome assembly GCF_037911135.1 of Phaeobacter sp. A36a-5a. Taxonomy (NCBI): domain Bacteria; kingdom Pseudomonadati; phylum Pseudomonadota; class Alphaproteobacteria; order Rhodobacterales; family Roseobacteraceae; genus Phaeobacter; species Phaeobacter bryozoorum. Next base: position 1,558,109 of record NZ_JBBLYU010000001.1, read on the forward strand.
TCGATCATGCGGATCAGCGCTTCAAGGACATCCCGGCTAGTGCTGCGCGCCGGAAGCGGCGCCATGTGATGGGCTGTCTGGTTCGGATCACGCGCTGCCATGCTGTGCCTTTCATGCGATCTGGCGCTGGCCAGACCCGGTTCCTGTCACAGCATGGCAATAATGTCGGACATTATCAACAGTATTGTCGGACATTATATAAACGCGAATATTCAATGCGTTACAAAGACATGTTAAGGCACCACGCAGAGATCGGAGCCGGATCGGAACAGACGCTCTTGCAAATCAACCGGCCCCTGCTGACGTCGATTCGATCCATCTGCCGCGCCGAATACGGCCCGAATAAACCACCCGGGCACCTGCCGCACATCGGGCCAAAACCGCTTGCACCGGCATTGAGTTCCAATCACTCTGCGAAAATCCTGGCGAGGATTTGTCTGCGCCAAGCGGTCCCGTCAGATGTCCCAAGCCGATACGGGCCCGCCAGATTTGAGACCTCAGTTTCTACCGTAAAAAGGATTTCGCGTGCCCGTAACCAGCCCTCACCCGACCCGTCCGTCTTCCCGGTTCCGGCTGCGCACGCCATGGCGCGCGGTTGCGGCGATGTTTGTGCTGAACGGCGCCCTGTTTGGGATCTGGGCGTCGCGCATCCCGGCCGTCGCCGACAGCCACGAGCTGACGCCCGGCGCGCTGGGGTTGCTGCTGTTGCTAATGGCTGCAGGCGCGATCCTCTCCTTCCCGCTTGCCGGACGGGCGGCAGATCGGATGGGGGCCGCCCATGTCACCCGCCGGGTGGCGCTGGCCTATGTCCTCGGGCTGGTGCTGCTGGCGCTGGCGCCGAGCCTGCCGCTGCTGGCGGCCGCGCTCTTTGTCTTTGGTGCCGCCCATGGCAGCATGGACGTAGCGATGAACGCATGGGCAAGTGAGGTGGAGAAACGTGCCGGACGGCCGATGATGTCGTCCTTTCACGCGATGTTCAGCCTTGGGGCCGGGCTTGGTGCGCTGTCTGGCTACGGCGCGGCCTCCGTCGGGGCAGAAATCCCGCTGCATTTCCTGCTCGCCGGGGGGATCGCAGCGCTTCTGACGCTCTCTGTCGCACAGATCCCCTGGACTGCCGACCCCGCCCCCAAGAATCCGATGACAAAACCATCGCTTCTGCCCCGTGGACCGCTGGTTGCGGTGGGATTTGTCGCCTTTTGCGGAGCCGTTGGCGAAGGCGCGATGGCCGACTGGAGCGCGATCTTTCTGGTGCTGACGACGGGCGCCAGCGAAGCGGATGCCGCGCTTGGATTTGCCGTTTTCTCGGTCGCTATGGTGGCAATGCGGCTGATCGGCGATCTTGTGGTCGCGCGGCTTGGGGCCGTCAGCGCCGCGCGCATGGCCGGTGCCAGCGCCTGTCTTGGCGCATTGATCGCGGTGGTGTTTGGCAGCTACGCTGCTGCCATGATCGGCTTTGCCCTGATGGGTATCGGCTATGCGCTGGTCATGCCGCTCGCCTTCAGCCGCGCGGCCAGTGATCCCGAACTTCCCGCAGGCGCTGCCATCGCCAGCGTCGCGACATTCGGCTACGGCGGCATCCTGATCGGCCCACCCATGATCGGCATTACCGCCGAGTTGCTGTCGCTGCCTGCCGCCTTTGTGATCCTTGCAGTGCTTTCAGCGTTTATCGTTATATTTTCAAGGGTTCTAAAACGCAGCTAAACCAAGCTCCGGACCAAAAAAGAAAAAAGGGAGGCACTGTGGCCTCCCCCTCCCAGGTGCACGGATCAGGTGGTTCTTGTTACCGCCCGAGGTTGTTGCCTGTGTCCCGATCCGTGTCGGGGTGAGCGCACCCACCCCGGGTTTCCGACCAGCGCGACAGCATCGCCGCGACGGTCACAGTCCAATTCCATCAGCACTTAGCTACAGCCAGAGGTGCCGCCGCAGGTGTTGCATTTCATGCAGGTGCCATTGCGCACCAGCGTGTAATTTCCGCAATCGCCGCAGGCCTCGCCCTCGTAGCCCTGCATCTTGGCCTTGGTTCGGGCATCCATGCCGCCGGACGCGGCAGGCGCAACGGCTGATGTCTCAGGCACCAGCGACTGCAAGGCAGCGACCGGATCGCCCCCGATGTTGGCCAGCAGCTCGGTCTGCCCGCCCTGCAATACGACCAGTTCCTGCGGCAGACGCTTACGCAGATAGCCGGTGGAGGAAATCTGTTTCAGCACCTCCAGCGACCGCGTCGCAGCGGTTTCGCTCAGTTCCGAGAGATTGGAGACACCCTCCTCCTCGCCCCGGCCCAGATCGTCAAAGCTGGCGCCTTCCGGTTTGACATGAGCCAGATCGGTCCGATCGAGATAGCTGACCGCCAGCTCACGGAACACATAGTCCAGAATGGAGGTCGCATTCTTGATCGAGTCATTGCCCTGCACCATGCCCGCGGGCTCAAACTTGGTGAAGGTGAAGGCGTCGACAAACTCCTCCAGCGGCACGCCATATTGCAGGCCAACCGATACCGCGATGGCGAAATTGTTCATCATCGCACGGAAACCGGCACCTTCCTTGTGCATGTCGATGAAGATCTCGCCAAGGTTGCCATCCTCATATTCGCCGGTGCGCAGGTACACTTTATGGCCGCCAACCACCGCCTTCTGAGTATAGCCCTTGCGGCGCTGCGGCATCTTGGTGCGATGCGATTTCACGATTTCCTTGATGACCACCTTCTCGACGATCTTCTCGGCAAGGGTGATGGCCTTTTCCTGCTGCGACCCGCTTTCGAGAATTTCGGCCGCCTCATCGTCGTCCTCAACCAGTGCCGCCGCCAGCGGCTGGCTCAGCTTGGAGCCGTCACGGTACAGCGCATTGGCCTTCACCCCCAGCGACCAGCTGAGTTCATAGGCCTTCTGGCAATCCTCGATGGTGGCGTCATTGGGCATGTTGATGGTCTTGGAGATTGCACCGGAGATAAAGCTCTGGGCTGCGGCCATCATCAGGATATGGCTATCAACCCCCAGATAACGCTTGCCTTTCTTGCCACAAGGATTGGCGCAATCAAAGATGTGATAGTGCTCTTCCTTCAGATGCGGCGCACCTTCCAGCGTCATGGATCCGCAGACATGGTCATTCGCCGCCTCGATATCGCGCTTGCTGAAGCCCAGATGGCGCAGCAGGTCAAAGGTCGGATCGTTCAGCTTAGTCGTCGGGATGCCCAGAACACCGGTGCAGAAATCCTCGCCCAGCGTCCACTGATTGAACACAAAGCGGATATCAAAGGCCGACTCCAGCGCCGCATCGACCTTCGCAAGCTCATTGGGGCCAAAGCCGTGACCGGCCAGCGAGGTGTGATTGATTCCCGGCGCATTGCCGATGGTGCCATGGCCCACGGCATAGGAGACGATCTCTTCGATCTGGGCCGGGGAATAGCCCAGCCCCTCCAGCGCGGCGGGGACCGAGCGGTTGATGATCTTGAAATAACCGCCGCCGGCCAGCTTCTTGAACTTCACCAGCGCAAAGTCCGGCTCGATCCCGGTGGTGTCGCAATCCATGACCAGACCAATGGTGCCGGTTGGGGCCACCACGGTGGCCTGCGCATTGCGGAACCCGTGACGTTCGCCCAGCTCCAGCGCCTCGTCCCAGCTGCTCATCGCCAGTTCCGCCAGACGCGGGTCCGGGCAGTTGGCACTGTCAAGCGGCACCGGCTTCACGGCCAAGCCTTCGTAGCCGTCGACCGCGCCGTGCGCGGCTGCGCGATGGTTGCGGATCACCCGCAGCATGTCGCTTGCGTTCTGCTCGTAGCGGGCAAACGGCCCCAGCTCGGAGGCCATCTCGGCGGAAGTGGCATAGGACACGCCGGTCATGATCGCGGTCAGCGCACCGCAAAGCGCGCGCCCTTCGGCGCTGTCATAGCCGTAGCCCATGTTCATCAGCAGGCCGCCGATATTGGCATAGCCAAGGCCCAGCGTGCGGAAATCATAGGAACGCTGCGCGATTTCCTTGGACGGGAACTGCGCCATCATCACCGAGATTTCCAGCGTCACCGTCCACAGACGGCAGGCGTGCATGTAATCCTCGGCCTGGAACACCCCGTCCTTGAGGAAGGTCAGCAGGTTCAGCGACGCGAGATTACAGGCGGTATCGTCCAGGAACATATATTCCGAACAAGGGTTTGAGCCGCGAATCTCACCGTCGGAGGGGCATGTGTGCCACTCGTTCACTGTGTCGTGGAACTGGATGCCCGGATCGGCGCAGGCCCAGGCCGCATGACCGACCTTTTCCCACAGATCCCGCGCCTTCACGGTTTTGGCGACCTTCCCATCGACCCGGTTGATCAGCTGCCAGTCGGCGTCCTTCTTCACCGCATGAAGGAAGGCATTGGTGACCCGGATCGAGTTGTTGGAGTTCTGACCGGAAACCGAATTATAGGCGTCGCTGTCCCAGTCGGTGTCATAGGTCGGGAATTCAATCGAGGTGTGCCCCTGCTTGGCATAGTCCAGCACGCGCTTCACATAGGTCTCGGGGATGGCGACCTTCTTGGCTTCGCGGATTGCCTTTTTCAGCCCATCGTTGACGGCCGGATCATAGGCGTCAGCCTCGGCCCCGTCCCAGCTGCGAATGGCCTCGAAGAGACCGTTCAGCATCTTCTCGTGCATCTTGGAGCCTGCGACGATGGAGGCCACCTTCTGCTCTTCGATCACTTTCCAGTCGATGAACTGTTCGATATCCGGGTGATCTGCATCGACGATCACCATCTTGGCGGCGCGACGGGTGGTGCCACCGGATTTGATCGCCCCGGCTGCCCGGTCACCGATCTTGAGGAAGCCCATCAGGCCAGAGGATTTGCCACCGCCGGACAGCGGTTCGCCTTCGCCGCGCAGATGGCTGAAATTGGTGCCGGTGCCGGAGCCATATTTGAACAACCGCGCCTCGCGAACCCAAAGATCCATGATGCCGCCGTCCTGCACCAGATCGTCAGAGACCGACTGGATAAAGCAGGCATGGGGCTGCGGGTGCTCATAGGCGCTGTCAGATTTGGTCAGCTGGCCGGTTTTGTAATCGACATAATGGTGACCCTGTGCTGGGCCGTCGATGCCATAGGCCCAATGCAGACCGGTGTTGAACCACTGCGGGCTGTTCGGCGCGGCGCGTTGGGTCGCCAGCATATAGCGCATCTCGTCGAAATAGGCGCGCGCGTCTTCCTCGGTTGAGAAATAGCCGCCTTTCCAGCCCCAGTAGCACCAGGCGCCGGCCAGACGGTCGAACACCTGTTTGGAGGAGGTCTCGCCGCCAAATTCCACATCATCACCGGCCGGAACCGAGCGCCATAGGAACTCGGGCACGCCTTTTTCACGGAGCTTTTTCAGTTTGCTCGGGACACCGGCTTTACGGAAATATTTCTGCGCAATCACATCGCTGGCGACCTGGCTCCAGCCCGCCGGAACCTCGACGCCCTCAAGACGAAACACAATGGTGCCGTCTGGATTGCGGATCTCCGACGTTGCAGGGACAAAGTCCAGATCGGCATATGCGTCCTGCCCAGATTTTGTAAATTTCCGTTCAATCTTCATGCCATCTGCCTCTTTTTTGCAGTCCCACTGTCACAAATCACGCCTTTTGGCCGACGCGTCTCTTCTCGTTCTTCGCCGCAAAACACCCTGCTGCGCACCTCACATAAGATGCGTGCCAGGGCCGAGGCCCCATATCCGCCAGCGCTAAATGCTTTGCTTGGTCTGGTGTAGCACCGGGTGAAATCCACCATATTTTGTGCTGCATCATCCGACGTACACAATTTGACGTATTCAGGCATATGGGGTCAACGGCATTTTTAGGCTTTCGTAACCATCTTTTTCGTTGACGATAGCTTAATGGTCTGCGGTCGATCACGAAGCTGCGATTCAGAGTTGATCACTTTACCTGGCACGGTCCCAAGAGCCCCATCCATCCGACGCGATAAATCCCCTTGCGGAGAGGGGCTTGCCGCATGTCACGCCGCAGCAACGGCAGCAGCGAACTCTTCTGAAACAGAAATCACTCAACCAGACCGAGGGTTGAAAAAATGAAATACACTCCCTCCAGATAGAAGGCGTGCCGAGGTGTTTTTTTTCCCTGTTGGCACGAAGCGTAAAAGGAAATCGACGCCAACGCGCGTCAGTTGGTTAAGCAACCCTTAACAGACATAGCGAGACGCCTGATTTGGTCATAATTTGGAAACCAGTCCGAATCTCCTCAGCGAGCCCTCAGGGACTGAACAGCGCCCCTGCCCGTCCGCGGATGACGGATCTGCGCCCCCATCGGATCGGTCGGCTGGAACGCGAAACGCCGACAGCCCTGTGACAGGCATGTCGGCGTCTACGTCACATCCAGATGGATGAAATGGTCGGGGCGGCGAGATTCGAACTCACGACCCCCTGTACCCAAAACAGGTGCGCTACCAGACTGCGCCACGCCCCGGACCGTGCGCCTTCCTAGCGTTGCCGATCTGATTTGAAAAGCCCTAACAGGGCCAAATTGCGCCTGTCGTTGAAAAAACTTCATGGCGCAGCTGGGTGCCGACTGAAATCCCATAAAGCGCGGCAAGACCGCCGTTGATTTCCAGCACGGCATAGACGTTGTCACCACCCGGGATCGGCGTCAGGTCCCCGGGAATGGCGCGATGGTGAATATGGCGCACCGTGCCGCTGCTGTCGACAAACAGCATGTCCAGCGGAATGAGCGTATTCTTCATCCAGAAGCTGGCGCGCTGCGGCGCCTCATAGACAAACAACATGCCATTGCCACGCGCGATATGGAGCCGGTGCATCAACCCCTGCGCGCGTGTTTCTATGGTATCGGCGATTTCTACAGAGAACTGCGCCTGCCCCCAGGGGCCGCGCAGGCTGACCAGATCAGGGCGGCAGGCCTCTTCGGCCTGCACCGCCCCGGCCGCCACAATCGCAGCGACCGACATAATAGAGAGAGCGGCGGCTCTGGCTCCTGTTGTCATCCTGTCTGACAATCGGGTCCAGGCGTGCCGCATCACCTTAGTCCTGCTTTTCCAGAAGCGCCGCTTCCCAGGCCAGCACCTCGACCGCCATGCGGCCGCGTTTGCCGTCGATCACCCGCATCCCAAGCGCCTCGCCCGGTTGCAGTTCCGACAGACCCGACTGGCGCAGAACCTCGACATGAAGAAACACGTCTTCGTCGCGGCCAAACACATTGGCAAAACCAAAGCCCTTGCCTTTGTCGAACCATTTCACCCGCGCAGGTACCAGTGGCTCGGCGCTCAGCGTCTCGGCATCAATCTCCGCGAAATCGCTCAGAACCGGGCTGTCGTCGCGAACCGGCGGCGTGATCGACAGGACTTCCACCGCCTGAACACCACGCTCGGTGCGATGCGTCACCAGTTCAACCTCGGCCCCGTCCGCGATGGAACTCTGGCCGAAGTTACGCAGCACGTTCACATGCAGCAGGATATCTGGTCCGCCCTCATCAGAGACGACAAATCCGAACCCTTTGGTCGGATCGAACCATTTCACCAGCCCGCGTATCTGCTGCAAACTGCTCAAGTCTTCTGCCACTGCTGTAGTCCACCGTATTCTTCAGTTTTTAACCAGTAGGTGATGCTCTATTCTCGGTTCTGAGTTCAAGCCAAAAACGGACACCAATATCACAATTCTGCTATTTTCCGATAGTGACCTAAGGGCACAACCGCTCCACGCTCCAAAGCGCTTCGGGGGTTTCGCGCCGCCAGACAAAGCGATCATGCAGACGAAACGCGCCATCGGCCCAGAACTCGATCTCAAGCGGCGTCAGGCGGTAACCGCCCCAGAACGGCGGGCGCTCGGGATTTGACCCTTTGGTGGCTGTGACCTTGGCCACCTCCGCCATCAGAGCACCCCGGCTCGACAAGGGGCGCGACTGCGCCGAGGCCCAGGCCCCCAGCCGGCTCTTGAGGGACCGGGATTTGTAATAGGCATCGGCCTGCGGGCCGTTCTCGCGACTGATGATCCCGCGCGCGCGCACTTGGCGTCGCAGCGATTTCCAATGCATGACAAACGCCGCCTTGCCAGCGCCATCCAGCTCCTGCGCCTTGGCGCTTTCGTAATTGGTATAAAAGACAAAGGCCGCGTCCTCGATCTCTTTCAGCAGGACCATCCGGCAATTGGGCAACCCATCGGCATCCACCGTCGACAATGCAATCGCATTGGGATCGTTGATCTCGCTCTCTTCCGCCTCGCTCAGCCAGCTACGCGCGATGGCAAAGGGATCCTCCCCCGCAAAGATACCGCTGCGATCGGACATGGCGCACCTCTTGGACTGCTTTTATATGGGTCTGGCTGGCGCGATAATGCGCATGGCTGACAGCAACCTAGGCCGAGACAGGGCAAACGACAAGAGACAGCGCTCTTGAAGCGCCTCGCCTGACAGACTAAACGTCGTCTAATTCGAATATCACAGGCGGAGAACCTGCATGTCTAGTCAACTGATGGCCGGCAAACGTGGCCTCATCATGGGCCTTGCCAATGATAAATCCATCGCGTGGGGCATTGCCAAAGCCTGCGCCGACGCCGGCGCCGAGCTTGCGTTTTCCTACCAGGGCGATGCCCTGAAGAAACGCGTCGACCCGCTGGCGGCGCAGCTTGGCAGCGATATCGTCCTGCCCTGCGATGTGGCCGATGAGGGCTCCGTTGATGCTCTGTTTGCAGCGCTGGAAGAAAAATGGGGCAAACTGGACTTTCTGGTGCACGCCATCGGCTTTTCCGACAAGAACGAGCTGCGCGGTCGCTATGTCGACACCACCCGTGGCAACTTTCAGATGACCATGGATATCTCGGTCTACTCCTTCACATCGGTGATGCAGCGCGCCGAGAAGATGATGTCCGAGGGCGGCAGCGCGGTCACACTGACCTATTACGGCGCCGAACAGGTGATGCCACATTATAATGTCATGGGTGTCGCCAAGGCCGCGCTCGAAGCATCGGTCAAATACCTTGCCGAAGATCTGGGCAAGGACGGCATCCGCGTCAATGCGATCTCTGCCGGACCGATCAAGACGCTGGCCGCCTCGGGCATTGGTGATTTCCGCTACATCATGAAATGGAACGAATATAATTCGCCACTGCGCCGCAACGTGACCATTGATGACGTGGGCAAATCCGCGCTTTATCTGCTGTCGGATCTGTCCTCCGGCGTGACCGGCGAGAATCTGCACGTGGATGCCGGCTATCACGTCGTCGGGATGAAGGCGGTTGACGCCCCTGACATCGATGCGGCAACCGGGCGCAAATAAACACGGGTCCAGCAGATGCTGCGCGCATCTGCACCACAGAGAATGACACAGCAGGCGCGCGGCCCACGCGCGCCTCTTCCAATGACAGGGACCCACCATGACACTCGCCGCTTTTACCGCTTCCGTCCTCCTGTGCCTGATGGCCGCCATCAGCCCCGGCCCCGCCGTTCTGATGGCTGCGCGCGTCGGCCTGGCCCATGGCTGGCGCAGTGGTCTGGCGCTGGCGATTGGCATCGGTGCGGGTGCGGTGTTCTGGGCCTCCGCCGCGCTCTTCGGGCTGAACCTGCTGTTTGACTATGCCCCCTTCCTGCTGACCCTGCTGAAAATCGGCGGCGCCATGTTCCTGATCTACATGGCCTGGAACATGTGGCGCCATGCCAGCGAACCGATGTCGCAGGACAGTGACGCACAATTGCCGCAGACTGCTTTTGCGGCCTTCCGTCTTGGGATCTTCACCCAGCTGGCCAACCCCAAGCCGGCCGCCTTTTTCGGCGCCGTTTTTGTCGGTACCGTACCCGAAGGCAGCAGCAGCCTGGCCCTTGCCGCGCTGCTCACCTGCATCTTTCTGGGTGAAGTCACTTGGAACACCCTCGTGGCCCGTATCTTCTCCTTTGAGAAAACGCGCCGCGGGTATATCAATCTGAAACATGTGATCGACCGGGTCTTTGGTGGTCTGCTGGCCGCCCTCGGCGTCAAGATCGCCGCCCTCTGAGGGCAGATGCACGATCCCGGACGCCAGACCCTAACAGGAGCATCAAAAACATGACCGATCGTCTGCCTCATGAAAAAGGCTTTCATATTTCCTGGGACCAGCTGCACCGCGACAGCCGCGCACTGGCGTGGCGTCTGGACGGGCAAGGCCCCGACGAAGGCGCCTGGCGTGCCGTTGTCGCCATCACCCGTGGCGGCATGGCTCCGGCCATGATCGTCAGCCGCGAACTGGATATCCGCATCGTCGACACGATCGGGGTGAAATCCTATCATCATCAGGATCAGGGACAGGCCGAGGTGCTGAAAGCCCCCGACGCCGAACTGATGGGCAACGGTGAAGGCGTGCTGATCATCGACGATCTGGTCGACAGCGGCAAAACTCTGGAACTGGTGCGCCAGATGTATCCCAAGGCGCATTTTGCCACCGTCTATGCCAAACCCAAAGGTCGGCCGATGGTCGATACCTTCATCACCGAGGTGAGCCAGGACACCTGGATCTTCTTCCCCTGGGATATGGCGCTGCAATATGTCGAACCCTATCGCGGGACCGACTGATCATCGACCGACGGATCACCAACCGTCACACGACGCATGGAAAGACGCACCTTCGGGGGCGTCTTTTTTCGTTTCCGCGCCGGGGATCTGCTGGGATTTTTCCGGCGCAGGTCAAACCCCCTTGCAAAACCGGCGCAGTTGCGGCGGAGTGGCCAAAGCGCGCCATGGCTCTGGCCGGTGACGCGCCGACGCAAGACAGGACACCCGATGCCACAGGCCCGATTTCCCCACGCCCGCACCAAAGATACCTTTGTCTCGCCCATTGTCGATTCCCGGCGCTGGTTGGAGGGGCTGAACCTGCCTGCTGACATGCCGCTCCTCAATCTCAGTCAGGCGGCGCCTGCGGACCCGCCGCCCGAGGGGCTGCGCCGCGCCATCGCCGAGGCCGCCCTTGGCGACGACAGCAGCCACCTTTACGGGGCGGTACTGGGCCGGGACAGCCTGCGCGCCGCGCTCGCCGCAAAAATGGGCCGCCACTATGCGGCCGACCTCAAGGCGGGTGATGTCGCCATCACCTCCGGCTGCAATCAGGCCTTTGCCGCGACCATCGCGGCGCTTTGTGGTGAGGGTGATCAGGTCATTCTTCCGACCCCCTGGTATTTCAATCACAGAATGTGGCTCGACATGCAGGGGGTCGAAACCTGCCCGCTGCCGGTCGGCGCAGCCATGCTGCCCTGCCCGGATGCCGCTGCAAAGCTGATCACCGACCGGACCCGCGCCATCGTTCTGGTCACACCGAACAATCCCTGCGGGGTCGAATATCCCGGCGGTCTGGTACAGCGGTTCTATGATCTTGCCCGTGCCCACGGTCTTGCCCTGATCGTGGATGAGACCTACCGCGACTTTGACAGCCGGGATGGCCCACCCCATGGGCTGTTTCAGGATCCCGGCTGGTCCGACACGCTGATCCACCTCTATTCTTTCTCCAAGGCCTATCGGCTCACCGGGCACCGGCTGGGTGCCGTGGCCGCGCATCGCGATCACCTGCAGGAGATGGAGAAGTTCCTCGACACCGTCACCATATGCCCGGCGCAACTTGGTCAGGTCGGCGCGCTCTGGGGGCTGGAAAACCTCGACGACTGGCTCGCCGCAGAGCGTCAGGAACTGCTGCGCCGCCGCGCTGCCATCGAGTCCGGGTTTGCGCCGCTGGCGGCGCGTGGCTGGCAGCTGCTCGGTTGTGGCGCCTATTTCGCCTATGTGGCCCACCCGTTTGACCAGCACAGCGACCCGCTGGCCCGGCGTCTGGTAAAAGAGGCAGGTATCCTGATGCTACCCGGCAGCATGTTCACGCCCAAGGGTGATCCATCGGGCGCGCAGCAATTCCGCATCGCCTTTGCCAATGTCGACACATCCGGCATCCGGACCCTGTTCGACCGGCTGGCAAACTGGGCCCCGTGAGCTGAGGCCTCCGCAATCTCACCCTCTCACCCGCTCTGAACGCAGGCACAGATCAGTCGTCCCTTGCCCCTTTCAAGGTGGCAGCGTATTCAGAGCCTCGACATTTCAGCATTCCCGGCTGCCCCGTGCAGTCCGGCGACCGGCAATACGAGGACATCATGGCTGCAGGCATGAAAAAACTATCAAATACATTTGTCTGGATCCTGATGGGGATGCTGATCATCGGCCTCGCCGGCTTTGGTGCGGTCAATTTCACCGGATCGGTGAACTCGGTTGCGGTGGTCGGAGATCAGGAGGTCTCGGTCGATGACTACGCCCGCGAATTGCAGCGCGAACAGCGCGCGCTGGAGGCCCAGACCGGCCAGCGCGCGCTGTTCGCGCAGATGACAGCGCTTGGTCTTGATCGCGTGGTACTGGGACGGTTGATCGCCATCGCCGCACTCGATCAGGAAAGCAGCAATCTGGGCCTGTCCATCGGCGATCAGAACCTGTTCGACGAAATCAGCCGGATCCCGGCGTTTCAGGACGGCAGCGGCGCCTTCAATCGCGACACCTATCAATATGCGCTGGACAATATCGGCCTGAGCGAAGCCGCCTTTGAGGCCGACCTGCGTCGCGAATCCGCCCGCACCCTGGTGCAGGGTGCGATCATGGCAGGCACCGAAATGCCCGACACGCTGCGCGACACGCTCACCAGCTATGTCGGTGCCCGTCGCAGCTTTGACTGGCTGCCGGTCAGCCCCGACAGCCTCGCCCTGCCGGCCGTCGACCCCAGCGAAGAAGAGCTGCGCAGCTTCTATGAGGCGCATATCGACCGCTTCACCCTGCCCCGCACCAAGGTCATCACCTACGCCGCCCTGCGCCCCGATGCGCTGGTTGACGAAATCGAGATCGACACCGCCGCGCTGGAACAGCTGTTCAACGAGCGCAGCGATGAATATCAGGTGCCCGAGCGCCGTCTGGTGGAACGTCTGGTCTTTGCCAACACCGAAGCGGCCGCCAGCGCCAAGGCGCAGCTCGACATCAATGGCAGCACGTTTGAAGCACTGGTCGCCGATCGCGGTCTCAGCCTGCAGGACGTGGATCTGGGCGATGTGACCATGGGCGACCTCGGCGGCGCCGGACAGGACGTCTTTGCCGCGCAGGTCGGCGATGTGGTTGGCCCGCTCGACAGCGATCTCGGCCCGGCCCTGTTCCGCGTCAATGGCCGTCTTGAGGCACGCGTGACCAGCCTTGATGATGTCAAGGACGAGCTGCGCGCCGAGCTTGCAACCGACCGCGCCCGCCGAGTGATCGAAACCCGCGCCGAGGACATCAACGACATGCTCGCCGGTGGTGCCACGCTGGAAGAGCTGGTCAACGAACCCGGCATGGAGCTGGGCAAGATCGACTGGCACAACGGCAGCACCGATGGCATCGCCGCCTATGACGGGTTCCGCACCGCCGCTGCCGCTGTCAGCACCGAAGATTTCCCCGAGGTCGACTTCCTCGAAGATGGCAGCCTCTTTGCCATCCGCCTGGATGAACAGCTTGAGCCACGCCCCGAACCCTTTGCAGAAGCTCAGGACAAACTGCGCGCCGCGTGGCAGGAGCAGCGCCTTCAGGATGCCACCGTCGCCGAAGCCGAGCGTCTGGCAGACCTGCTGAAGAGCGGCGATGCGCTGCCCGAGGGCGTTGAGCTTACATCCGAAACCGGCCTCACCCGCGCCGCCTATATCGACGCAGCCCCGCAGTCGCTGATGGCCCGAGTCTTTGATCTGGCCGAAGGCGAGGTCGCCGTGGTCAGCGACGAAAGCGCCACTGTTGTTGTGCGCCTCACCGAAACCCTGCCGGTGGCCGACACGCCGGAGATGACAGCGCTGGCCGAGGCGATGGGCACCCAGCTGGATCAGGCGCTAGCTCAGGCCCTGTTCGAAGCCTTCGTGCAGGACGCCCAGACCCGCGCCGCGCCGCGCATCGACCCGCAGGCGCTCAATGCCGTGCAGGCCAACTTCCAGTAATCAAGGCAGATCCAGATGGCCCTGACCCCCGATTTCGAGACCTTTGCCAAAGCCTATGAGGCCGGTGAAAACCAGGTTGTCTACACCCGGCTTGCCGCCGACCTCGACACGCCGGTGTCGCTGATGCTGAAGCTGACAGGCGCCCAGAAAGACGCCTTCATGCTGGAGTCCGTCACCGGCGGTGAGGTACGCGGGCGCTATTCGATCATCGGCATGAAACCGGATCTGGTCTGGCGTTGCCACGGGGAGCGCTCGGCCCTGAACCGCTCGGCGCGGTTTGATGCAGATGATTTCACTGCTCAGGACGGCAACCCGATGGACAATCTGCGGGCGCTGATCGCCGAAAGCAGGGTCGAGCTGCCCGATGACCTGCCGCAGGCGGCGGCCGGTCTTTTTGGCTATCTCGGCTATGACATGATCCGGCTGGTCGAACATCTGCCGAACGTGAACCCTGATCCGCTTGGCCTCCCCGATGCGCTGATGCTGCGCCCCTCGGTCATCGCGGTGCTCGACGGGGTCAAGGGCGAGGTCACAGTGGTCTCTCCCGCATGGGCCAGCGAAGGCCAGTCGGCCAAGGCCGCCTATGCCCAGGCTGCCGAGCGGGTGATGGACGCGGTGCGCGATCTGGAACGTGCCATGCCCGCCGAAAGCCGCGACCTTGGCGACGCCGACGAGGTTGCGCCCCCGGTGAGCAATTTCACCAAAGAAGGCTATATGGCCGCGGTGGAAAAGGCCAAGGACTACATCCGCGCCGGTGACATCTTTCAGGTGGTGCCGGCACAGCGCTGGACTCAGGAATTCCGCCAGCCCCCCTTCGCGCTTTACCGCTCCCTGCGCCGCACCAACCCCTCGCCCTTCATGTTCTACTTCAACTTCGGCGGTTTCCAGGTGGTCGGTGCCAGCCCCGAAATCCTGGTCCGCGTCTTCGGGCAGGAGGTCACCATCCGGCCGATCGCAGGCACCCGCCCGCGCGGCGCCACGCCCGAGGAAGACAAGGCGCTGGAACTGGATCTGCTGGCCGACAAGAAAGAGCTGGCCGAACACCTGATGCTTTTGGATCTGGGCCGCAACGACACCGGCCGGGTGGCGAAGATCGGCACTGTACGCCCCACCGAAAAATTCATCATCGAACGCTACAGCCACGTGATGCACATCGTCTCCAACGTCGTGGGCGAGCTGGCAGAGGACAAGGACGCGCTGGACGCCTTCTTTGCCGGGATGCCCGCAGGCACCGTCTCCGGCGCGCCCAAGGTGCGCGCGATGGAAATCATCGACGAGCTGGAGCCGGAAAAGCGCGGCATCTACGGCGGCGGGGTCGGCTATTTCTCGGCAGGCGGCGACATGGACATGTGCATCGCGCTGCGCACCGCCATCGTCAAGGATCAGACCCTTTACATCCAGGCCGGCGGCGGCGTTGTCTATGACAGCGACCCGGAGGCGGAATATATGGAGACCGTCCATAAATCCAACGCGATCCGCCGTGCCGCCGCAGATGCGGCCCGCTTTACAGGCAACGGCAACGGCTAGCCCCGGACAGAACCGCAGCCCCCGAGTGTCTGCGCGCCCGGCATCTCATGCGCGCAGCATCTCGACCGCCTGTCATCTTTCCCAAAATACTCTCGCCGAAGGCAAAAAAGGCGTCCCTCGTTCAGAGGGGCGCCTTTTTTACGCGGGCTCAGCCCGGCGCGCCGATCACTCGGCCTGCACCTGCGCCCGCAGAGAGGCCGACACCGGCGCCAGCGCCACCCGGTTGGCACGATCCTGAAGCCCCCAGATCAACAGCGCCGAAATCGTATCCGGCTGTACCCGACCCAGCATGATCACCGCACCTTCCTGCCCGGCGCGGAAGGCAGCCTGATCCAGGAACCGGCGAATGGCCCGGGGATCCTGTCCGGCGCCATCGAAATCACGGAAGACCACACCGGCCGGCACCCCCTCACGCAGCGCCAGTTTCTGCACGGTATTCAGACCGGCATCCTGCGTCACCATCCCGTAGCCCATCGCGCCAAGCGCCGTGGCCATCTGATCGGCCAGCGGGCGGTTGCCCTGAAACCCGGTCTCGACCCCTTCCAGCACGGCGACAGCCTCCGGCAGGGTCTCCAACCAGACCTGCAAGGCTGTTTCGGCATCCTGTGGCCCCGCATCGCGCGGCAGATCCGCCACCACCATGACCTCGAAACCAGCCGCGCGATGGCGGGCCATCTTGGCTGCGGCCTCGGGATCTTCGGGATCCAGCGCAAAGGTCAGCGGATAGGGGAAATCCTGCAAGGCTTCGGCGCCAATGGCCTCCGCATCGTCAATCAGGACAATCGACATCAGCGCGCGCCCGTCCTCCGGGGTAAAGGGCTGGGCATTCTGCTCAAACGGCACCCCGGCGGATGGCGTCGCAATCTGGCTGCCAGCGGCAGGGGCCTTGGCGTCATCGCGTTCGGTCAGCGGGCGCACCGGCGTGCCGATCTGCGGACGGCCAGCACTCTCAGAGGCTGAAGCGGATGGTTCCGGCGCGGAATTGGTGGTCGGCAGATCCGCAATCCGCCGCGTCGCTGGCGCCGTCGATGCTGCCGACCCGGTTCCGGCACTTTCTGGCGGGCCGACGCTTTCTGGCTGCGAAGGCTTGGCCTGGGCATCACTGGCCGCTGGCTGCGTGCCCACCTGCGCTGGTCCGGCGCGGCCGGGCGCTGGCAGCACAGGTGTCGGTGTGGGCCCGGGGGCTGCCCCAAGCGCCGGACCTGACGCTCCGCCCGTGGCTGGGCTGCTCAGCACCGGATCACCGGTTGTAATATTCGGCACCGGCAGACGGCTGGCGGCTGCGCTGCCGCTTGGCTCCTCGTCGCTGGGTGCAGCTGTTGCCGCGGTGCGGCTGTCGCCACCCGGATTGGCCTCAGTGCCCTGATCCGGGGTGGAGGCCAGCCGGGCTGGGGCTTCGCTTGCTGCCGCAGGCACCGGCGGCTGCGCCGGATCCGACACCACGACAAGCCTCTGCTCCTGAATGGGCGCATTGGGGGCCGGTAGGGCCTCAACTGGGGTAACAGGCGCATCGCGCCCGACATCAATGGCAGGCGCGCCGACACCGCCCGGAGCAGCACGGGTGCCGCTCCCCAGTTCGGTGCCGACCTCAGGACGTTCCGCCGGACCCGTATCGGCATCGGCCAGCGCCGCCAGATCATCGCCCACGACCTGCGGATCCAATGCGGCGGGCGGTGCCTCCACCAGATCTGGATCGGTGCCGCCACCGTCAACCGGCGTTTCCGCCGCCGGAGCCTGCACGACGCTGCGCGCCGGTTCAGCCACGCTGACCTCGACCGATTTGGGCAACGGCACCGACAGCGACCACACCACGGCGCCGCCTGCGGCCACCAAGGCCCCGAAACTCACGCCTCCAAGAAACCCTCGCATCTCTGTCCTGCCTCTCGTTGCCTTCTGGAACCGGTCGCATTCTGTCGGTCAAGCCGCCCCAACACCCCGTGGCCCGATTGGCCTGGCCGCTGCTGGTGATGTGCACTTGACGCTGCCGCGCAACCCTGAACATGTATGTCGCGACCACTATACTGCGGCGCGGCCCCGGCCCGCCAGCCCTTAAACGAGCCCCGCGACTATGCTGCTGCTGATCGACAACTACGACTCCTTTACCTACAACCTCGTGCATTATCTGGGCGAATTGGGCGCTGATGTGCAGGTCCATCGCAATGATGCGCTGAACGTACAGGATGCGATGGCGATGAACCCCGCCGGCATCCTGTTGTCGCCGGGACCCTGCGACCCCGATCAGGCCGGTATTTGCCTGGCCCTGACCGAAGCCGCCGCCGAGACCCGGACCCCGCTGATGGGCGTCTGCCTTGGCCACCAAACCATCGGTCAGGCCTTTGGCGGCAAGGTCGTGCGCTGCCAGGACATCGTTCACGGCAAGATGGGCACCATGCACCACAACAACACCGGACTATTTGCCGGTCTGCCCTCCCCCTTTGAGGCGACACGCTATCATTCTCTGGTGGTGGAGCGCGACAGCCTGCCGGACAGTCTGGAGATCACCGCAGAGCTGGAAGATGGCACCATCATGGGGCTACAGCACAAGACTCTGCCGATCCACGGCGTCCAGTTCCACCCGGAATCCATCGCCTCCGAACACGGCCATGCGCTGCTCAAGAATTTCCTCGACGTGATGAAGGTGCCCGCATGAGCAATCAGATGAAGCCGCTGATCGACGCCGCTGCGGATCGCCCTCTCAGCCGGGCCGAAGCAGAGGCCGCCTTTACCCATCTGTTCGAAGGCAATGCCACGCCCAGCCAGATGGGCGGCCTGCTGATGGCCTTGCGCACCCGTGGCGAGACGGTCGATGAATATGCCGCCGCCGCCGCCGTCATGCGCGCCAAATGCAATCCCGTGGTGGCACCTGCGGGCGCGATGGACATTGTCGGCACCGGCGGTGACGGCAAGGGAACGCTCAATATCTCCACCGCTACCGCCTTTGTCGTGGCCGGTGCCGGAACCGTTGTCGCGAAACATGGCAACCGCAACCTGTCGTCAAAATCCGGCGCTGCGGATGCGCTTGGCCAGATGGGCATCAATGTCATGGTCGGCCCGAAAGTGGCCGAACAGGCGCTGCGCGAAGCAGGCATCTGCTTCATGATGGCGCCGATGCATCATCCGGCCATCGCCCATGTCATGCCCACCCGGCAGGAGCTGGGCACGCGCACGATCTTCAACATTCTCGGCCCGCTTACCAACCCGGCCGGTGTCAAACGTCAGCTCACCGGCGCCTTCAGCCGCGATCTGATCCGCCCGATGGCCGAAACCCTCGGGCAGCTGGGATCCGAACAGGCCTGGCTGGTGCACGGCTCCGACGGCACCGATGAGCTGACCATCACCGGCGTCAGCTGGGTTGCGGCACTGAACCCAGGTGGCAATGTCACCGAAATGGAGATCCACCCCGAGGACGCAGGCCTGCCGGTTCATCCGTTTGAGGCAATCGTCGGCGGCACACCCGAAGACAACGCAAAGGCGTTTGAGGCGCTGTTGTCAGGCGAAGCATCCGCCTACCGGGACGCGGTGTTGTTGAACTCTGCCGCCGCCCTGCTGGTGGCAGGCGCCGCGGATGATCTCAGAACCGGCGTCGAGATGGCGCGCAGCAGCATCGACAGCGGCGCCGCACGGGGCAAGATTGAAGCCGTCGCGCGGATCACCACAGCAGCTGCTGACAGCAAATGACCCCAGACCTCCCCGTTCCGGGTGGCTGGGGTGACCTGCCGTTTTTTGCCAATGATTATGCAAGCATCGCCAAGGCGGTGGCGGATGATCCACGTCAGATCCTGCCGCCCGTGGCGCAGCGGCTGGCGGCGCTGGAACTGACACCGCCCGACCGCACCCGCGTTGTCATCCTCGGTCAGGATCCCTATCCGACGCCGGGTCATGCTCATGGTCTGGCCTTCTCGGTGGAACCGGATGTCCGCCCCTTACCGCGCTCCTTGAACAATATTTTCAAGGAGTTAAGTGCTGACCTTGGTGTCGAGAAACCCAATGGCAACCTGCGCGGATGGGCCCGTCAGGGTGTCTTGCTGCTCAATACCGTGCTCAGCGTGCCCGCAGGTGAGGCCAACGGCCACAAGCATCTGGGCTGGCAGGCGCTGGCCGATCAGGTGCTGGCCCGGAGCAGTCAGCGCCCGACGGCCTACATATTATGGGGTAAACAGGCCCAAGGGCTTGAAAAACATATTCAACCGGGCGATCACCTTATTCTGAGGACGGCCCATCCTTCACCCCTCTCGGCGCGCCGCGGCTTTTTCGGATCGCGCCCGTTTTCGGCGGTGAACAGCTGGCTGGCCCAACGCGGGCAGCCGCAGATTGATTGGAACGCGTGACCGGAGGCGTCAAGATGACTGAAACTGTGCTGGAAAAGATCAAGGCCTACAAGCTGGAAGAGGTCGCCGCCGACAAGGCCGCCAAACCGCTTGAGACGGTCGAGGCCGAGGCCCGTGAAGCCGATCCGGTGCGCGGCTTTGCCAAGGCGTTGATGGCGGCCGGCCGTCAGGGTTACGGGCTGATCGCCGAGATCAAAAAAGCCAGCCCCTCCAAAGGCTTGATCCGCGAGGACTTCGATCCAGCAACCCTCGCCAAAGCCTATGAGGACGGCGGCGCAACTTGCCTGTCCGTGCTGACTGACACACCCAGTTTTCAGGGGGCAAAGCCGTTTTTGCCAGCGGCCCGCAATGCCTGCGCCCTGCCGGTGCTGCGCAAGGACTTCATGTATGATACCTATCAGGTGGCCGAGGCCCGTGCCCTTGGCGCCGATTGCATCCTGATCATCCTCGCCTCCGTTTCCGACATGCAGGCCGCCGAACTGGAGGCCGCTGCCTTTGAATGGGATATGGATGTGCTGCTTGAGGTTCATGACGAGGAAGAGCTGGACCGCGCCTGCAAACTGAAATCGCCCCTCCTCGGCATCAACAACCGGAATCTCAAGACCTTCGACACCACGCTCGACACCACGCGCACCCTGTCGCGGCTGGTGCCTGCGGATCGCACCATCGTCTGTGAAAGCGGTCTTGCGACGCCCCAGGATCTCTCCGACATGGCGCGGTACGGCGCCCGCAGTTTCCTGATTGGCGAAAGCCTGATGCGCCAGGCGGATGTGACCGCCGCAACCCGTGATATCCTCGCAAACCCGCTGATGCCGGGGGCCATGTGATGGCGCTCACACATTTCGACGGCAAGGGCGATGCCCATATGGTCGACGTCTCCGACAAGGCGGTGACGGCGCGGATCGCCACCGCCGAAGGCCACATAAGCATGGCGCGTGAAACCTTTGATATCATTTCGGAAGGTCGGGCAAAGAAAGGCGACGTTCTGAGTGTTGCCCGGCTGGCAGGCATCATGGGCGCCAAGAAAACGCCAGATCTGATCCCGCTCTGCCACCCGCTTCCGGTGACCAAAGTTGCCGTCGAACTGTCGCTCGATCCGGACCTGCCGGGGGTGCGCGTGGAAGCCACCGTAAAAACCACGGGCCAGACCGGCGTCGAGATGGAGGCGCTTACGGCTGTCTCCACCGCCGCGCTCACCGTCTATGACATGGCCAAGGCGGTGGATAAGGCGATGCAGATCGGCGGCATTCGCGTAACATTGAAAGACGGCGGAAAATCAGGCCGTTACGAGGCGTAGATGATCTCAGTATCCGAGGCCCTCGACACAGTTCTGAAACTGGTGTCCCCGATGCGGGTCGAAACGGTGCCGCTGCGCGCCGCAGCCGGTCGCGTTCTTGCGGCGCCGGTCTCGGCCAATCGCGACCAGCCACCCTTCGCTGCCTCCGCGATGGACGGCTACGCGGTAAAGGCCGCCGAGGTTGAGCGTGACGCCATGTTCAAGGTGATCGGAGAAAGCGCCGCCGGTCATGGCTTCAAGGGCCGCGTCGGCCCCGGTCAGGCGGTCCGTATCTTTACCGGAGCGCCAGTGCCCGAAGGCGCTGATTTTGTGGTTATCCAAGAGGATACAAGCCGCACCGGATCCCTGATCACGATCTCGGATCATCCGGGGCCCGGCAACAATATCCGTCCCAAGGGTGGCGATTTTCAGCTCGGCAGCACGATCGCGGCGCCGCGTCTGCTGTCGTCTGCCGATATCGCGCTGCTGGCCGCGATGAACATCGCCGAGGTGCCGGTGCATGTACGTCCGACCGTTGCCCTGATCTCGACCGGCGATGAACTGGTGCTCCCCGGCGATACGCCCGGCCCCGACCAGATCATCGCGTCCAACACCTTTGGCCTCGATGCGCTGCTCACGGCGGCTGGCGCCCGCGTCCGCATTCTGCCAATCGCCCGCGATACCGAAGGCAGCCTGCGCATGGCCCTGGATCTGGCCCACGAGGCGGATCTGATCGTGACCATTGGCGGGGCCTCGGTGGGCGATCATGATCTGGTTGCCGGGGTGACCGAAAGCCTGGGTATGGCGCGCGCCTTCTACAAGGTTGCGATGCGCCCGGGAAAGCCGCTGATGGCCGGGAAACTGGGCCGGTCCGCCATGGTCGGCCTGCCGGGAAATCCCGTATCTGCAATGGTTTGCGGCCATGTCTTCCTGTTACCGATGCTGCGCGCCATGCAGGGGCTCCCGCCCCATGGTCCGCAACCGGCCGAGGCCCCCCTAGCGCAGGACCTGCCGGCCAACGGCCCGCGTACCCACTACATGCGGGCGCAGCTCAGCGCGGCCGAGCTGCATGTGTTTGACGATCAGGACAGCGCCCGGCTGACATTGCTTGCCGAGGCCAACGCGCTTGCCATCCGTCCCGCCAATGATCCGCCCCGCGCCAAGGGCACGATGCTTGCCTACCTTCCGATCTGATCGGATACGGCGATGCACGTCGGCGGATTTCACTTTGCCAACAATTCAGCATCAATTCGGCTGCGTTTGACAGGTTTCATGCGACATGCCGTTGACACAAAACGGGAACATGCGTAGAACAAAGCGAAACATCGAGCGGCTGAGAGGGATGTCATGCTGACGAAGAAGCAACTGGACTTGCTGGATTTCATCAACACACGTCTGCAAAAGGATGGCGTCCCCCCAAGTTTTGACGAGATGAAGGTGGCGCTTGACCTGCGCTCGAAATCGGGCATCCACCGGCTGATCACCGCTTTGGAAGAACGCGGATTTATCCGCCGCCTCGCACATCGTGCCCGCGCGATCGAGATCATCCGCCTGCCGGACAGCCTCGGCAGCGCCCAGCAGATGACAGAGGCAGCGCCATCCGAACCGGCCAATCAGGTCTCCGCCCCGGCAATGATCGCCGCGATGGAGCTGCCCGTGATGGGTCGCATCGCCGCCGGTGTCCCGATTGAGGCGATTAACCAGGTCTCCCATCAGGTCGCGGTCCCGGCCTCCATGCTGTCAGCCCAGGGGCAGCATTTCGCGCTGGAGGTCCGTGGTGATTCAATGATCGAAGCCGGCATCAATGATGGCGATATCGTTGTCATCCGCGAAACCTCCGTGGCTGACAATGGCGATGTGGTGGTTGCGCTGGTCGATGGACAGGAAGCGACGCTGAAACGCATCTACCGCAAAGGCAGCACCATTGCCCTGGAGGCGGCAAACCCGGCCTATGAGACCCGCCAGTATCCGCAGGATCAGGTAAAGGTGCAGGGCCGCCTTGTCGGACTTATCCGCACCTATTGACCAGAGGGTCGCCCCCGAAGGTTACCCGCCCCAAGAAACACGCCTTTGAAAGAGGCTGTCGAGGATTATCACCTGTCGCGCTGCGGAGTGTGCCTCCACAGTCGGTCACCAACCACGTCGCTCGCCGAGATCCAGCGCCCGTCCGGTTGCAGTTGCACACTGCCAAGGGTGCGCAGGCTATCAGCATCAAACACCCTGCAGCCCCCCACCGGTGACAGTGGGATCGCGCTGACCAGCACCGCGTCCGCCGAACAATCGCTCAGCGCTTCTGCGGCCGCCTTGCCAATCACATGGATCAGCGGCTGATCAGAGAGCGCGAGATACGCCGACACCGATTTGCCCGCAACGCTGGGCGCCGCCACCGCGATCCGCTGCCACAGCTGCGCACGCTCGGCCTGGGTTAGCAGGCTGCCGTCGTTCTCGGCCCATCGCTCGGCCGCATAGCCATGCCCTTTTGCGCGGGACAAGGCGCGGCCCTGCGCTGTCATCACGCCAACCAGCCCACCATTCGGCGCGATCAGGACCACGGGTCGGGGATGTCCGTACCAGAGCCCCGCTGCCGTCAGCAGAACCGGCAGACCAACCCAGCGCAGCCGCCCTCGCCAGAGGGCAAGCAGCAGCGCGCCGAGGGCAACCAGCGGCAACACCACGGCGGGCGGCATCTGGACCGCCCCCTGCGCGCCCTCCAGTCCGGCCACCCAATTGGCAACCGACAGGATCCAGCGGATGCCGAGGTCCATCAGCGCCAACCCGACACCGGATGCCCCGACCGGTGCGAGGCAGAGCGCCAGCACCGCCGCAGGAACCACCAACAGCCCCATAACCGGCACCGCCAGAACATTGGCCAGCAACCCGTAGTGAGACAGCATATTGAAATGCGCCGCCCCAAAGGGGGCCGTGGCAACGCCCGCAACCAGGGACGACAGCACCACCCCACCCACCATCCGCAGCCAGCGCGCGCAACCCGGCGCAACGTGATCCCGCAGCGCGCCGAAGACGACCACCAGCGCCGTTGTCGCCGCAAAACTCATCTGAAATCCGGGGCCAAGCAGGCTTTCCGGGCGGATCGCCAGGATCACCAGTGCCGCAAGCGCCACCGCCCGCAGCGACAGGGCGCGCCGATCCAGCAGCACCGCGCCCAGCATCATCGCAACCATGACATAGGCACGGGTACTGGCGACCTGCATGCCTGACAGCAGCAGGTAGGCGCTCGCCGCAAGGAGCGCACCAACCGCGGCCAATTTCTTGGCGTTTACCCGCTGCGCATAGGCCGGAACCAGCGCCATCAGCAGCCGCAGGCCGCCAAAGACGACGCCCGCCAGAAGCCCCATGTGCAGCCCTGAAATTGCCAGCAAATGTGCAAGGTTGCTGGCTCTAAGCGCCTCCAGTTCCACCTGCGGGATGGCAGAGCGATCCCCGGTGGTGATGGCCGCGGCAAAGCCACCTGTGGCTTTCGGCATCTGGTCACGGATACGGTCGGAAATCCGCTGTCTCAGCTGCTGTACGGGCAGATCAGACCGGCTCGGCTGAACGCGCAGAACCGGGACCCGAGTATAGCCAACAGCCCCCAGGCGCTGAAACCAGGCGTGCCTGCGAAAATCAAAGCCATGGGGCTCCACCGGTCCCTGCGGCGGCATCAGATGTGCGGTGGTCATGACCCGGTCGCCGATACCCGGCAGCGCGGCCCCGACCGGCAGTGACAGCCGCACCCGTGCCGGAGTGGCCCCAGCCGCCAGACGGTCCAGCACAGGCTGATCGAGGGTGATGCGCAGCCGGTCCCGGGCGGAGCGATCTATCGCGATTACCCGCCCTTCGACCGGGCCGTAATAGCGAAAGCTCAGCACCGGGGCAGCAACCGAATGGGCGCGCATCCCGGCGGCCGCAAAGCCGAGCGCGATCGTCACAATCGCCCAGCCTAGAAACACCAGCCCGTCCTGCCGGTCACCACGCCGCAACAGCAGCGCCCCACCCAGCGCAACGCCGCCCAGGCCGAAATAGTGAACTGCCACAGGTTCAAACCGCAGAGAAAAGAAAAAACCGATCCCGGTGCCGAACAGGACCGGCACCCAGGGAAACAGCTCCCCGCGCTGGGATTGCAGCAGACTGTCAAGAATGCCCAGGGCGCGCATGCTTGCTCCTTGCCTTCTGGCTCGGTAGACAGGCGACAAAACTACCCTTTCCATGGTTTCCAAAAGGTAAATCACCCCCATGTCCAAACCGGTCGTCACCCGTTTCGCCCCCTCTCCCACCGGCTATCTGCATATCGGTGGTGCGCGCACCGCGCTGTTCAACTGGCTTTATGCCCGTGGGCGCGGCGGCAAATTCCTGCTGCGTATCGAGGACACCGACCGCGAGCGCTCCAACCCCGAGGCGACCGCCGCCATTCTGCAGGGCATGGCCTGGCTGGGTCTGGATCACGATGGCGAGGTGGTCAGCCAGTTCGAAGGCGCCGAACGTCATGCCGCCGTCGCGCGTGAACTGCTTGAGGCGGGCAAGGCCTATAAGTGCTTTGCAACGCAGGACGAAATTGCCGCCTTCCGCGACCAGGCCAAGGCCGAGGGCAAATCGACGCTCTATCGCTCGCCCTGGCGAGACGCCGATGCCAGCAGCCATCCCGATGCGCCCTATGTGATCCGCATCAAGGCGCCGCAGCAGGGCAGCACCGTCATCCGAGACGAGGTTCAGGGCGATGTCACCATCAAGAACGAGCAGCTTGACGATATGATCCTGCTGCGCTCGGATGGGACGCCCGTCTACATGCTGGCCGTGGTGGTGGATGATCACGATATGGGCGTCACCCATGTCATCCGGGGCGATGACCACCTCAACAATGCCGCGCGCCAGATGATGATCTACGAAGCCATGGGCTGGGATGTTCCGGTCTGGGCCCATATCCCGCTGATCCATGGCCCTGATGGCAAGAAACTGTCCAAACGCCACGGCGCCCTCGGCGCGCAGGAATACCAGGCGATGGGCTATCCGGCTGCGGGCATGCGCAACTATCTGGCGCGTCTCGGCTGGAGCCATGGCGATGACGAATTTTTTACGGATGAGCAGGCCCGTGACTGGTTCGACCTTGACGGTATCGGCAAAAGCCCGGCACGATTTGACACCAAGAAGCTCGAAAACCTCTGTGGTCAGCACATTGCGATCAGCGATGATGCTGCGCTGCGGAATGAGCTGCAGGCCTATCTTGCCGCTGCTGGCAAGCCACAGTTAAATGACGTTCAGTCAAACGATCTTGAACGTGCGATGTATTGCCTCAAGGACCGAGCCAAGACTTTTCCGGAGCTGCTTGAAAAGGCTCATTTTATTCTGGCTTCACGCCCGCTCGATCTCGACGAGAAGGCGGCAAAGGCCCTGGCATCTGTATCCGACGGTATACTGAGTCAATTGACGCCGCAGCTGCAAAATGCTAGCTGGTCCCGAGACGATCTGGAGGCGCTTCTGAATACATTTGCAGAAGCACGGGATACCAAGTTCGGCAAACTGGCAGGCCCGTTGCGGGCAGCGCTGGCAGGCCGTGCGGTAACACCTTCAGTTTTCGATATGATGCTGATTCTGGGCCGGGACGAAACACTGGCCCGACTCGCCGACGTTGCCGACTGACCCCATCGTTAACCGCTGGGTAAGCCGGTACCGCTATGACCTCACCTGCGCGGTTGCCGTGCAGGTGCTGCCTGCACAAGGCGGGGGCCTCCCCCGCTTTCGCGCCTGTATCAGGAAGGGACATCTATGACCGATACAAAGAAAACCGCCCAGCTCAGCCTGAATGGCGAAACTTACGAGCTTCCCATTTTTTCGCCGACGACCGGGCCCGATGTTCTTGATATCCGCAAGCTCTACAGCCAGGCCGGTGTGTTCACCTATGATCCCGGTTTCACCTCGACCGCAAGCTGCGACAGCACGATCACCTATATCGACGGCGGCAAGGGTGAGCTGCTGCACCGCGGCTATCCGATTGACCAGCTGGCATCCAAGTCGCACCACCTCGAAGTCTGCTACCTGCTGCTTTATGGTGAACTGCCGACCGCAGCCCAGCTGGAAGATTTCGAGACCCGCGTGACCCGTCACACCATGGTGCATGAACAGATGCACAACTTCTTCCGCGGTTTCCGCCGCGACGCGCATCCGATGGCAACCCTGGTGGGTGTTGTGGGTGCAATGTCGGCTTTCTATCACGACTCCACCGACATCAATGACCCCTGGCAGCGTGAAGTGGCCGCGATCCGCCTGATCGCCAAACTGCCCACCATTGCTGCGATGGCCTATAAATATTCCATCGGCCAGCCGTTTGTGTATCCGCGCAACGATCTGGATTACGCGGCCAACTTCCTGCATATGTGTTTCTCGGTTCCGGCAGAAGAATATCACGTCGACCCGATCCTCGCCCGCGCGATGGACCGGATCTTCATTCTGCACGCCGATCACGAGCAGAACGCGTCGACCTCGACCGTGCGTCTGGCATCCTCGTCCGGCGCGAACCCCTTTGCCTGTATCGCTGCGGGCATCGCCTGCCTCTGGGGTCCGGCCCACGGCGGCGCCAACCAGGCCTGCCTGGAAATGCTGAAGGAAATCGGCTCCGTTGACCGGATCCCCGAATTCATCGAACGCGCCAAGGACAAGAACGATCCGTTCCGTCTGATGGGCTTTGGCCATCGGGTCTACAAGAACACCGATCCGCGCGCCAAGGTGCTGAAACAGTCCGCTGATGAGGTTCTGGAGCTGCTGGGCGTTGAAAACAACCCGCTGCTGCAGGTCGCCAAGGAACTGGAGCGCACTGCGCTCAACGATGAGTATTTCATCGAGAAGAAACTGTTCCCGAACGTCGATTTCTACTCCGGCATCATCCTTGAGGCGATGGGCTTCCCGACCTCGATGTTCACCCCGATCTTTGCGCTGTCGCGCACCGTCGGCTGGATTTCGCAGTGGAAAGAAATGATCGCGGATCCGCAGAACAAGATCGGTCGCCCGCGCCAGCTCTACCTCGGCGAAACCGCCCGCGATTACGTCGACATCGAAAAGCGCTGACCGGCAGCCGGTCTGCCCAGACCTCGCTGACCATCACAGATATGAGCCCTGCCTCCCAGGAGGCAGGGCTTTTTCATGGCCCCGACCTTGCAACCCCCAAGGCGCGCGCCCGCACCGCAGCGCGACACATCTTTTGATTGCAGGTCCGCGCCTTTCGGATAGGTCAACAATCAAAAGGTTAGGCCCGGGATGTTTCCAATGCAGAAACCTGGTTAACCCTTTTCATCGCATTTTACTCAACTACGAAGGGTTTCGATTGACCAATTTTGACCTCGGCAATAGGCATAATCGCAATTGCTAATTAAACCTTAACGGGAGACGCACCGTGCTAATGCTTATGACAATGTTGGGGGTCGGCCTGCTGGCGGGTGTGATCATCAACGATTCCGACGATTCAGACAGCAATGACTCCAACGCAGATGAAAGCGGTAACGAGGAAAACGCGACCGTGATCGAGGGCAGCGAAGGTGCCGACCTGCTGTTCGGCATCACCGGCAGCGAAAACCTGCTTGGCGGTGAGGGTGACGACAATATCGACGCACGCGGCGGTCCCGATACGATCGAAGGCGGCGCAGGCGACGACCGGCTGGACGGTGGCTCGGCAAATGACAACGTCTTTGGTGGCGATGGTGATGACACTCTCATCGGTGGCAATGGCGATGATTTCATGCGCGGCAATGCCGGTGACGACACGCTGATTGATACCCGCGGCGCGGATCATCTGGTCGGCGGTCAGGGCAATGACCTGATCATCGCCGCAGGCATTCTGGACGAAGGCGCCTATGAAGACATCGTTCAGGGCCGCGAGACGCCGACCTCCGCAGCCGAGGTCAACGCCCTGCTGAACTTTGACTACACGGCCGATCAGGACGCTGCTGGCGATACCATCAATGCCGGTGCCGGTGACGACTCCGTGCTCTTTGGTCTCAACGATACGGTGACCGGTGGCAGCGGCAACGACAGCTTCGAAACCGGAGCCTGGCTGACCGAGGATGAACAGGCGACCATTACCGATTTCACGGCGGATGATGACCGGGTGGTCTATTACTACGACGAAACCGAAGACGAGCCGGAGCTGGAGGTGATCACCCGCGCAAATGAGGACGGCGGCACCGATGCCTATCTCGTTGCAGACGGCGAGGAGGTCGTGCGCCTGATCAATGCCGGTGCCAGCTTCAACCTGGCCGAACATGTCGCCCTGGTGGCCCGCAGCAGCTGACCAGGTGATCTGCCGGGCCGGGTCAATTGATCCGGCCCGGTCCGGCAGGACCCTTGGCGCAAAAAGAAACCCGCCCCCGCGCAGTCGATGCGCATCAGGGGCGGGTTTTGCATTTCAGGAACGGCATCAGCCGATCACGGATTGCACCGTCTTAGCGGCCTTCGAACTTCGCGGGGCGTTTTTCCATAAAAGCGGTGACCCCTTCCATGAAGTCCCGGGTCTTGCCGCATTGGCCTTGCAGATGGGCCTCCTCGGACAGCTGCTCCGGCAGGCTGTTGCCATAGCCATCGCGGATCGCGCTCTTGATCGCGCCGAACGCACGGGTCGGGCCATTCGCCAGATAGGCCGCACGGGCGCGCCAATGGGCGTCAAATTCGGCGTCGGGAATGGCTTCCCAGATCATGCCCCAGTCGCTCGCCTGTTTGGCGGAGATCTTATCAGCAAACAGCGCGGCCCCCATTGCCTTGGCCATGCCCATCTGGCGCGGCATGAACCAGGTGCCGCCGGCATCCGGCATGAGGCCAATACGGGCAAAGGCCTGCATGAAATAAGCGCTCTCGGTGGCGATCACCACATCGGCGGCCAGCGCCAGATTGGCACCCGCACCCGCAGCCGGGCCGTTTACAGCGGCAATGGTGGGCACCGGGCAGTTATAGATCGCCTCCAGCATCGGGGTGTATTCATCCCGCAGCGTCCGTTCCAGATCCAGCTTGCCCTGGCTTGCGGCGTCGGACAGATCCTGCCCCGAACAGAATGACACGCCGGAACCGGTCAGGACCACCGCACGGGCCTCTTTGCCCGCGCGCTGCATCGCATGGGTGATCTCCGCCCGCGTCAGACCGGTCAGCGCGTTCATCTTTGCGGGTCGGTTCAGCGTCACAACGGCCAAGCCGTCTTCCAGCGAGAACAGAATTTCCTTGTAATCCATCAAAGGGCCTCGTGGTTAAAGGTTTTTCGCAGACTTGCCTATGCAAGCCCGCAGGAAAAGGCAAACGCCGCGTAACCTCTTACTGCAAAACCACCCGCGGGGGGGCGCTGGCCGGCGCTGTGCCGCTGCGGTTGTATGGGCGGTCCAGTCGCCCCCATCCGCGCGGCGCGTCTTGGTGGCTCAGTCTTTCAGGATGCGATCGAGCTGCGCACGTTCCTGCGCGCTAAGGCTGTCGGCGCCGGGGTCCTCCGCCTCCGGAGTGCGGCTGCGGGCGCGGATATAGCCCCCGGCCAGCAGCAGCGCCATCACCAGCATCAGCGGACCGGCGGCATAAAGCAGCCAGTTGGCACCATTTGCACGCGGGCTGAGCAACACATATTCGCCGTAGCGCTCCACGATGAAGGCCATCGCCTCGGCGTCGCTGTCACCGGCCACCAGCCGCTCGCGCACCAGCAGGCGCAGATCACGGGCCAGATCGGCATTGCTTTCGTCGATATTCTCGTTGCGGCAGACCAGACAGCGCAGATCCTTGGACAGCTCACGCGCGCGACTTTCCAGAACCGGATCATCAAGAATTTCGTCAGGTTCAACCGCCAGCGCCGGGGTGCCGGTGGCAACCATCGGAGCCAGCAGCGTCAACGCCAGCAACAGCCGGGCAAGAAACAGTCGTGTCATTCGGCGGGCACTCCTTCACGCGGGGCGCGGCGCGCCCCTGCCGCAACGCGGAAACGACGGTCACTCAGGCTCAGCAGACCACCCAAGGCCATCAACAGGCAGCCACCCCAGATCCAGTTCGCCAGCGGTTTGATATAGGTCCGTACCGTCCAGCCACCATTGGCCTGCTGGTCGCCGATCACCACATAGAGATCGCGCAGGAACCGGTAGTCTATCGCCGCCTCGGTGGTCGGCATCCGCGACACCGGATACTCACGCTTCTCCGGGTTCAGCAGCGCCACGAACCGCCCTGCCCGGGTCACTTCGATATCCGCCATGGTGCTGAAATAATTCGGCCCCTGCACCCGGCGGACGGCCTGCAGCTCCAGCGTATAGGCGCCGACGTCGAAGGGCCGGTTCACCTCGGCCACGCGAATGTCTTCGTCCTGCCAGGCGGTCAGCCCGGCGATGGCAAAGATCGTGACCCCCAGACCGGCATGGGCCAGCGCCTTGCCCCAATCCGCACGCGGCAGGCGCAACAGACGCTGCCAGCGCCCGGTCGCGCTGCCCCGCAGCCAGAGGTCAGCAAAGGCGCCAACCACGATCCACACCCCGAGGAACAGCCCGATTGGCCCCAGGCCGGACCGGCCGGTCTGCATCGCCCAGGCCAGCACGCCAAACGCCAGCGCCAGCGCAAAGACAAAACGCAGCCGCCAGGCCGTGCGCGCCAGAAGGCCGCGTTTCCACGGCAGCATCGCACCCACCGGCAGGATCGCGCCGAGCACCACCATGAAGGGGGTGAAGGCTGCGTTGAAGAACGGCGGACCCACACTCAGCTTGCGATCAAAGGCCATCTCCGCCACCACCGGCCAGAGCGTGCCGAAGAAGACGACAAAACAGCTCACCGCCAGCAGGATGTTATTGGCCACCAGCGCGGTCTCGCGGCTGACGAGGCCAAAGACCCCCTTGGCCTGCATCGCCTGCGCACGCAGCGCAAACAGCAGCAGCGCGCCACCGGTGAAAATCGCCAGAATATAGAGGATGAACACCCCGCGCTCCGGGTCGCTGGCAAAGGCATGGACCGAGGTCAGCAGGCCGGATCGCACGATAAACGTGCCAATCAGCGAAAAGCCAAAGGCAAGAATCGCCAGCAGGATGGTCCAGCTTTTCAGGGCTTCGCGCTTTTCCACCACGATGGCGGAATGCAGCAGCGCTGCCGCCAGCAGCCAGGGCATGAAGGAGGCATTTTCCACCGGATCCCAGAACCAGAAGCCGCCCCAGCCCAGCTCGTAATAGGCCCACCAGGACCCCAGCGCGATACCGATGGTGAGAAAGATCCAGGCCGCCAAGGTCCAGGGCCTGACCCAGCGCCCCCACGCGGCGTCAATCCGCCCCTCGATCAGCGCCGCCACGGCAAAGGAAAACGCCATGCTCAGGCCGACATAGCCGAGGTAGAGGAACGGCGGATGAAAGGCGAGACCAGGGTCCTGCAACAAGGGGTTCAGCCCCTGCCCGTCAAACGGCGGCACCGCAAGGCGCAGGAACGGGTTTGAGGTAAACAGGATGAAGGCAAAGAACGCCACGCCAATCGCCGCCTGTACTGACAGCACCCGGGCCTTCAGCGTTGGCGGCAGGCCATTGCCAAAGACCGAGGCCACGGCGCCAAACAGGCTGACAATCAGCACCCAGAGCAGCATCGACCCTTCGTGATTGCCCCAGGTGCCGGAGATTTTGTAAAGCATCGGCTTGGCGGAATGGCTGTTCAGCGCCACCAGCCGCAGCGAGAAATCCGACGTGATAAAGGCCCACATCAACGCCCCAAAGGAAAAGGCGGTAAAGAAGAACTGCGCCTGCGCCGCAGGCTCGGCCACCGACATCCAGCCGGGCCAGCGGAAATGGGCGCCAACCAAGGGCACCACCATCTGCACGGTGGCAATCACAAAGGCAAGGATGAGGGCGAAGTGACCGAGTTCTGTAATCATAGCCTATCTATAGGGCGATCCGGCAAGGTCGCCAATCGCAATCGGCGCGTCCTCACGCCGCAGTGTGCGCTGTTCTGAGGGCACAGGCATCGCGTACACCACCCCTGTCACCTGGCTGCTCGGGAGAGGGCCATCCAGTCCTCCAGCGCTGGATTTTCAACGAGATCATAATCACTTGCGTCGACATCACCATGCAGCACCGGTGAGTTTGCCGATGCCGGGGCCTGAGGGTCAGCGCGGCGCAGCGCGTCGATCCGGGCGACATTCGCCGCGACCGCTGGAACCTGCGCGAGGCTTTCGGCGATCTCGCGCTGGAACCCCTGGCTCTTGAGCTGCTGGCGTGCCCCGAAATAGAAGGAGACAATCACCCCCAGCAACCACCACAGCGGCTCCGGGACCAGCGCCAGTCCCTGCATTCGGGCCGCAAACCACACGGGATCCACCATCGCCGAGCCGAGCAGCGCCAGCGTCGAGAGCGCCAGCAAGGGCCGCGGCAGCCGGTTCAGCCCGTCCATCCAGCGATCGAACCAGCCTCTGGGCGCGCCGCCGCCGCCACGGGCAAATTCCGCCGCCAGCTGGGCCAGCGCATCTGCGCGGCGCGCCTGATCCCGCTCCGCACCGGCTTCGGCGTTCTCGCGAAACACCTCCAGCGTTTCGACAACGACATTCCGCTCCCGGCCGAACAGGCCCCGCAGCACATCCGCAATCAGCCCCATGTCGCCACCCGTGCCTGAAATTCTGCCGGGCTGAGGTGATATTGCGGCGAGATGAAGCTTTCGGCCCGCAGGATCCAGCCACCCTTGCCGCCCTTGCGGGTTCGGGCATATTTGCGGCTGGCCGGACGCCGGTCGGCAATGCGAAAGTAATAGTTCCGCCGGGCCACGCCATAGGCGTCCCGCAGCGCAACGCGGCCGATCTTGGCCGCCGCGCGGGCCGCCGTGGCGGTCTGCGGGCCGATCCGCCCATCCACTGCCAGCTCATAGCCCATCTGCACCAGCAGGCGCTGCAAAATCCGCACCGCATTGGCGCCGGCATTTACATACATGTCAAAGACCGAGGGCTGAAGCACCTCCGGCAGCGCCGCAATCCGGGGCCGGTCGAAGTAATGCCGGATGTAGAGATCCACCGCCTGCGCCTCGCTGACAGCCGCGACATCCGCCTTGTCGATGTCACCATCGCCGGTCAGATCCATGCCGAGGCGCTGGAGCGTGCCGAGGGTCACACCGTGTTTGGTGGCGCCGCCGGGATCATCCGGGTCGTCCACATAGCCGCCTTCGCGGGCAATGATTTCCTGAGCGATGGCTTTGATGTCCTGCATGGGTCAGTCCCTTTGATTGGTTCGGGACACCAGCATGACAATGAAAAATGAGCGCACCCGGACCTCGGCGCGCGCTCGGATCGCAACACCCGATCCGAGCGCGTGATCGGGTGTCAAGACAACTGGAGGATCAGCTCTCCGGGGCCTGATACACGCCTTGTTCCTTTAGCGCGTCCATGACCTCTTTCGGCATATAGGTCTCATCATGTTTGGCAAGTATTTCAGAGGCTTCAAACACGCCATTGATGTAGCGTCCGGTGCCGACCATACCCTGGTTCTCAGAGAACAGATCCGGCAGCACACCGGTATAGGTGACCGGGACCGAGGCGCCGCCATCCGTCACCACAAAGCGCAGGGTCTCGCCCTGACCACGCACGATGCTGCCCTCCTCGACCAGCCCGCCGATGCGAAAGACCTCGCTTGCCTCCGGTGGCGCCGCAATCACCTGGCTGGGCGAGCGGAAGAAATTGATGCCGTCGCGCATGGCGTAGCCAATCAACGCCGTCGCCACCACCAGCGCCACAGTTGTGAGCGCGATGATCTGGATACGGCGTTGTTTCTTCAGTGACTTCATCGGAGCCTCTTGGGTGCGGTCCGGCGCCGGAGGGCGCCAGACAATCGGGTATCAGGGGAACAGCGGCGCCATCATCAGCCCCGTGGTTTCCTCTTCACCTAACATCAGGTTGGCGTTCTGCAAGGCTTGCCCGCTGCTACCTTTTGTCAGGTTATCAAGTGCCGCAACGATGATGGCGCGGCCTTCGATGCGGTCTGCAGCGACCCC
This sequence comes from Phaeobacter sp. A36a-5a, assembly GCF_037911135.1. Classification (NCBI taxonomy): domain Bacteria; kingdom Pseudomonadati; phylum Pseudomonadota; class Alphaproteobacteria; order Rhodobacterales; family Roseobacteraceae; genus Phaeobacter; species Phaeobacter bryozoorum. Next base: position 1,593,086 of record NZ_JBBLYU010000001.1, read on the forward strand.
GATGTGGCAGAAGTTGGAGCCACGGACATGCCGCGTGGAGGGCGCCTCACCAAAGGGCAGCAGCTCGATGAAGGGCTCATCCGCATAAGCGCTGGCAAAGGTCTGATGGATCGTCTGCGCGTCTCCTTTGACATAGACGGTGGCCAGAATGCCGCGGTTGGCCGGCACCAGATGCGGGGTGAACTGCACCTTGACCGGGCGGCCTGCGATCTTGGAAAACTCCTGGTCAAACTCGCCCAGATGGCGGTGCGTGCCACCGATGGCATAGCCGTGGTACCCTTCGCTCAGCTCGGCGTGCAGCAGGTTTTCCTTCAGGCTGCGGCCAGCGCCGGAAACGGCGCATTTCAGGTCCAGAATGATGTCATCGAGATCAATCACCCCGGCCGCGATCAGCGGGCGCAGCGCGAACTGGCCAGTGGCCGCATTACAGCCAGTGCCGGCCACCAGCCGCGCGGATCTGATTCCCTCGCGGTAGAATTCGGTCAGGCCATAGACCGCCTCTTTCTGCTGCGCCAGCGCGGCATGGGGGTTGCCGTACCATTTTTCATATTCCGCAGGATCGCGCAGCCGGAAATCCGCCGACAGATCCACGATCTTCAGATCCTGCGGCAGGGCGGCAATCACGTCCTGGCTGGTCTTATGCGGCAGCGCGCAGAAACACAGGTCGATGCCCGCAAAGTCGATTTCGTCAATCTTGCAGAGCACCGGCAGATCCATATGGCGCAGATGCGGGAACACCTCGGCCATGGTCATGCCTGCCTTGCGGTCGGCAGAGAGGGCGACAATTTCGATCATGGGGTGCTGATCAATCAGCCGCACCAGTTCAGCGCCGGTGTAACCGGAGGCGCCCAGAATAGCTACTTTATGGGTCATCATGGACCTCTTTGAAACGAGGGAAGAACGAGATGCCGCGTCGAGATTGCGGCAGTGATAGCAAAGACGGTGGTGACCAGAGTTGCGGCAGATCAAACAATCGCCGAAATCCGCTCACCGGCGCGGCTCAGGCCGCCTGAAAGATCATCTCTCGTCGCAAGAACTGCGTGGCGCGATCGCTGACGCGGCTCGGCACACCGGTGGTGTAGAACCCGCCCTGCCCCGAGCCCATCATATGGGGATGACGCTCCAGATAGTCGGCAAGGCTCTCGGCCACCAGTTTGCCCTGGCTGAACACCTGAACCCCGTCGCCCAGAGCCGCCTGAAAGATATCTTCCATCAGCGGGTAATGGGTGCAGCCAAGGATCGCCGCCTGCGGCTGTGGCATCTTGCGCTTCAGCGCATCGACATGGCTGCGCACCAGCGCCTCGGCAAGGATCATGTCGCCGTCTTCGATGGCATCCACAACACCACCGCAGGCCTGCGCCTCGACATCGACGCCGATGGCGCGGAACGCTAGTTCACGCTGGAACGCGCGGCTGGAGACGGTGGCGGGCGTTGCAAACAGCGCGACATGTTTCACCGCAACTTCGCGCGGCGGCGAATTGTCGCCCCACTGCCGCTCGGTCAGCGCTTCGATGAGAGGGACAAACACACCCAGCACGCGCTTGCCCTCGGGCAGCCCGCCTTCCTGCATCCGGCGCAGCGCCGCCGCCGAGGCGGTGTTGCAGGCCAGAATGACCAGATCGCAGCCCTTCGACCACATGTCTTCAACTGCGGCCTTGGTCAGCTGGTAAATGTCTTCGGCATCGCGCACGCCATAGGGCGCATGGGCGCTGTCCGCGTAGTAGAGGAAGTCCACATCCGGCAGCCGCTCCTGCGCGGCATTCAGAACCGTCAGCCCGCCAAGGCCGGAATCAAAGATACCTACAGCCATCTGTCTCTCTCGCTCACCGCTCAGGCGCGGTGTTTCTCCTCAAACTCATACCCATAGTCATAGGATTTGAGTGGTTTCGGAGACAGCTCATACGTGGCTTTGCGCAGGAAATCCATCATTGCTTTTGCGTCACCTGCCAGCGGATCGAGGATCTCGCGCCCGATCGGGCTGCCGATGGCGACCCGGACCGGCGTATCCACCCGTTTGCGAAACTCCTTGATCAACAGGCCCATACGCAGAGTCGGGTGGACATGGCTGGCGATCTGGAACAGCCGGGAGGTATGCCCGTCGAAGTAGATCGGCACCACAACCGCGCGAGATTTGGCGATCATCCGCGCAGTAAAGCCACGCCAGACCGGATCCATCGGCGGCACCATCGGCCGCAGAAAGGGCCGCGCGGCGGTGGACACTGTGCCGCCCGGAAAGATGCCGATCGCGCCGCCCTGACCCAGATAGTCCAGTGCGGTCTTGCGGGTCTCCAGATTGGTCTTCAGTGCCGCCTTGGTTTCGGCAAAATCAATCGGCAGGATAACGCGGGACAGATCGTCGGCCTTGCGAAACACCTGATGCGCCAGAATGCGGAAATCGCCCCGCGCCTCGGACAGGATATGCCCCAGCATCAGACCATCCAGAATACCGTAGGGATGATTGGCGATCACCACCACCGGCTGATCCTTCGGGATATTGGCAAGCGTGCCTCCCAGCAGCTCCAGCTGCAGCCCGTAGCGGTCGCGCATGACAGTCCAGAAGCTCTGCCCGGCGGCGACATCCGCCTCATAGCCTTCGGCACGTTTGATCAGCTGTAGCCGCCCGGTGGCATTCTCCATCACCCGGATCATCGCCCGTCCCGGCCGGGTCTGGGCGGAATGCGCATAAGAGAGATCTCGTGCGCTGCGCATCGCCTCACGTCGTGATCCAGTGTCTCTGGCATAGCTGTTCATGTTGCCGGGCGTGCTGCGGATGGACGACATAGCGAGCCTCGTGGTCTCAGTCTCTGGTTTACGCAGGGGCAACCAGCCCCCCGCTCAGGCTATAGGGCCTGCGCCCCGGTCTACACAACCAGGGTAACGGCGATGCGACAGCGGGTTGGCAATCTGTGTCTTTCCGGTTCCAGATCCCCCGGATCAACGACAAAGGGCGCCCCCGATCCGACCGGTGACGCCCTTCCGAAGTGGTCTGGCCTAACTGGCTCGGCCAGAACGACCGCCAGCAACGGCCCGCGTTATTCCGCGGCCGTCTTCAACTCGCTGCCGCCCTGACGCAATGCGGCCAGCAGTTCCTCGCGGCGTTTGGCGGCCTTGGTCTCGTTGGCCTGTTTCACCGGACCAAAGCCGCGGATTTCCAGCGGCAATTCCGCCAGCGCAATCAGCGGCGCCATGATCTCATGCGATGCCTTGGGCAGCCATTCCTTCATGTCGGCCTCATACTGGCTGATCAGCGCCCGCTCCATCTTGCGCTCGGCGGTATAGCCAAACACATCCAGCGGCGTGCCACGCAGGCCTTTGAACTTTGCCAACAGCCGCAGCCAGCGTTCCAGACCCGGACCAAACTTGCGCTTTTTCGGGCGCCCGTTGGGATCGGTGCCAGTCAGCATCGGCGGCGCGAGGTTGTAGGAGATCTTCAGATCGCCCTCGAACTCGGCCTCGGCTTTCTCACGGCTCGACAGCAACAGCCGCGCCACCTCATATTCATCCTTGTAGGACAACAGTTTGTGGTAGCCCTTGGCCACAGCTTCCTTCAGCGCCTTGTCAGAAATGCCGTCCAGCATCCTGCCATAGCGCTTGGCCAGCCGCGGCCCCTGATAATCGACCAGCTGGGCACTGCGGAAGGCGATCTGATCCTCCAATGTCTTGGGCAGTTCGACCACATTGGGGGCAATCAGCTTCTGCACCTCCTGCGGATATAGCACCGCCCAGCGACCGATATCAAAGGCGCGCAGATTGCGCTCAACCGCAGCCCCATTGAGGGTGATCGCCTCGCGAATGGCCTCCAGGCTGATCGGCAGCAGACCGCGCTGCCAGGCGGCGCCAAAGATCATCATGTTGGAGAAGATCGAGTCGCCCATGCTGGCGCGCGCCAGTTCGGAGGCGTCAAAAAGATCCAGACGATCCCGCAGACGGGCCTCAAGCGCGACCTGAAGCCGATCACTCGGGATCTGGAAATCCGTGTCGCGGGTGAAATCACCGGTGATGATCTCATGGCTGTTCACCACCGCACCGCTCTTGCCGGTTTTCATCAACCCGATGGTTTTTGCCCCGGCAGACACAACCAGATCGCCGCCGATCAGCGCATCACATTCGCCAGTGGCCACGCGGATGGCGCTGATGTCTTCGGGTCTGTTGGCAATGCGGCAGTGGATATGCACCGCGCCGCCTTTCTGGGCGAGACCGGCCATCTCCATCATGCCAGCGCCCTTGCCATCAATCTGCGCGGCCTGCGCCAGCACGGCACCGATGGTGACAACGCCGGTGCCACCGACGCCGGTTATCACCACGTTGTGGGTGCCATTGATGCTCGGCAGCTCAGGTGTGGGCAGGTCCGGCAGGTCCAGTGCGGCGGTCGGCTCCTTGCGGATCTTTGCCCCTTCGATGGTCAGGAATGACGGGCAGAAGCCTTTGACGCAGCTGAAATCCTTGTTGCAGGACGATTGATCAATGGCGCGTTTGCGGCCCAGTTCGGTTTCCTTCGGCACGATGGAAACGCAGTTCGATTGCACCCCGCAGTCACCGCAGCCCTCGCAGACGTCGGAGTTGATGAACACGCGCATGTCGGGATCGGGGAACAGGCCCTTCTTGCGACGGCGGCGTTTTTCGGCGGCGCAGGTTTGAATGTAGATGATGGCGGAGACGCCTTCGACCTTCTCAAACTCCTTCTGTACCACCATCAGCTCCGCACGCTCATGCATCCGCATACCTGCCGGGAACAGCTTGGCGTCAACGTCTTCCTTTTCGTCATAGACCACCGCGATGGTTTTCACGCCCATCGCCGTCAGCTCATGCGCGATCTGCTGGGCGGTCAGCCCGCCCTCGGCCTCTTGTCCGCCGGTCATGGCGACCGCGTCATTATAGAGGATCTTGAAGGTGATATTGGTGCCTTCGGCCAGCGCCGCGCGAATGGCCTGCACGCCGGAGTGGTTGTAGGTGCCGTCGCCAAGGTTCTGGAACACGTGCTTGCGGTTGGAGAACGGCGCCTCGCCGACCCAGTTCACGCCCTCGCCGCCCATATGGGTGAATCCAGTGGTCTCGCGGTCCATCCACTGCACCATGAAATGGCAGCCAATCCCGGCATAGGCGCGGGAGCCATCCGGCAGCTTGGTCGAGGAGTTATGCGGACAGCCCGAGCAGAAATAGGGCAGACGGGCAGCGATTTCCTCGGCGTTGTCGGCACGCTTCGCCTCATCCAGCGCCGAGAGACCAGCACGGATCGCCTCGGTCTCGCGGCCCTCTTCGATCAGGATCTGGCCGAGCTTTTCGGCAATCATGATCGGGTCGAGCGCATATTTCGTCGGGAACAGCTCGTCGCGGTGCATCCCGCCTGCGCCGCCCTTGTACCAGCCGTAGACGCGGCGGCCCTTGCGCTCGTCAAACAGGGCTTCCTTGATCTGGATCTCGATCAGCTTGCGCTTTTCCTCGACCACAACGATCAGGTCCAGATCTTCGGCCCAGGCGTTGAACCCCTTCATGTCCAGAGGCCAGGTCTGGCCAACCTTATAGGTTGTAATCCCCAGCCGTTCGGCCATGGTCTCGTCGATGTTGAGCAGCGACATCGCGTGGACCAGATCCAGCCAGTTCTTGCCCGCCGCGACAAAGCCGATCTTGGCGCCCGGCTTGCCCCACATGCGCTTGTCCATCTTGTTGGCGTGGCTGAAAGCCTCCGCCGCAAAGCGCTTGTAGTCGATGATCCGGTTTTCCTGACGGAAACGATCATCATCCAGACGAATGTTCAGGCCATCGGCCGGCATGTCGAACTCCGGCGTGACCAGCTGCATGCGGTCCGGGTTGCCATCGACGACCGATGTCACCTCGATCGTGTCCTTCATGGTTTTCAGACCAACCCACAGCCCCGAAAAGCGGCTGAGCGCAATGCCGTAGATCCCGTAATCAAGGATTTCCTGCACGCCAGCCGGGCTGACGATGGGCAGGTAACAATCCATCAGCGACCATTCCGACTGATGCAGCACGGTGGAGCTTTCGCCGGTGTGGTCATCGCCCATCGCCATCAACACGCCGCCATATTTCGACGAGCCGGCCATATTAGCATGGCGGATGGCATCGCCAGAGCGATCGACCCCCGGCCCCTTGCCGTACCACAGGCCAAAAACGCCGTCATATTTGCCCTCGCCACGCACCTCGGCCTGCTGGGCACCCCAAAGGGCGGTCACGGCGAGATCCTCGTTCAGACCGAATTGAAAGGTGACATCGCTTGCGGTCAGATGTTTTTCCGCCCGCTTCATCTGCATGTCGACAGCGCCAAGCGGCGAGCCGCGATAGCCTGTCACCAGACCAGCCGTGTTCAGCCCCGCCGCCTTATCCCGGTGTTTCTGCATCAGCATCAGACGCACCAGCGCCTGGGTGCCATTCAGCATCACCGGTGATTTTGTCAGATCGAATTTGTCGTTCAGAGAAATCTTCTGCGTGCTCATCCTGGGCCTCCCCAACCTCGATTAGCTTGCACTTCTTGGCGATATATTAGGTCATAATTGCTGACCTGTATACTGTTTTCTGCCGGAATATGTTTCTGACCGCCCTATCAAATTGAAAGTTTCGATACATTTCATATAGGCTACATCAGAGGCATCGAAAGTGACGGGTATGGATTGGGATAAGCTTAGAATATTTCACGCGGTGGCGGACGCAGGCAGCCTCACCCATGCAGGCGACAAGCTGAACCTGTCGCAATCGGCAGTCAGCCGACAGATTCGCGCATTGGAAGAGAGTCTGAGCTCGACGCTGTTTCACCGCCACGCGCGGGGGTTGATTCTCACCGAACAGGGGGAGCTGCTGTTTGACGCGACGAAATCGATGTCAAAACGGCTGGAAGCCGCCTCTGCCCGCATTCGCGACAGCGAGGAAGAGGTGTTTGGCGAATTGCGCGTTACCACCACCTTTGGCTTCGGCACTCTGTGGCTGGCGCCGCGCCTGACCAAGCTTTATGAACATTACCCCGATCTCAAGATCGACCTGATGCTGGAGGAGCGGGTTCTTGACCTGCCCATGCGCGAGGCCGATGTGGCGATCCGCATGAAGGAGCCGAGCCAGGCCGACCTGATCCGCAAGCGGCTGATGACGGTGCAGATGAAGCTTTATGCTTCCCGTGCATATGTCGAACGCAACGGCGCGCCGGAACAGGCGGAGGATATCGCAGATCACCGGCTGATCTGCCAGAACCCGCGCTCGGCGCAGGTTGGCTCCGCGGCTGTCCTGGTACAGAAACTGATGACCTATAACCCCTCTTCGCTGCTCACCGTGAACAATTACTTCGGTGTCTTGCAGGGCGTTATCCACGATCTGGGCATTGGCGTTCTGCCCGATTACGTGACCGAGGACTTCCCGGATCTGGTGCCGGTGCTTCAGGAAGAGGATACCAGCGACGTGCCGGTCTACCTCGCCTACCCGGAAGAATTGCGCCACTCCCGGCGGATTTCCGCATTCCGCGATTTCGTCCAGAATGAGATTATTGCACATCGCAAGCACATGAAAGAACTGGGCAAAATCTAGCCAGACCCGAGCCATGCGCACAGCGCATAGCGGCCTTGCCATTTTCCGGGTCTGTTAACTCTTGATCGAGGCGCGCTGCCCCCCTAAATCACATCTCGAAGGCAGCGACGCTGTCGCCCTTCATACCTCCCTGTTGGACTTCGGCCGAGCTTAGTGCTCGGCCTTTTTTTTGGTTCAAACGCCGGCGGCGTGATCCGCAGGACTGGCCGCCGGATCAAGGCATCGCTCGGCGTTATCCTAACGATCGGCACTCACAGGCCGGCTGGCAATGACTGGTCTGCGTGTAGCGTCGCCAGCGCCCCGCCTGCCGTCAACGGGCCTGCCGCCGCGCGCGATATTCAGGCAGCACATTTCCCCGGAACGCCGCAATTTTCACCGCAGCTGCTGGAAATCCGATCAGCCTGTGCAGATCACCGCCGATCTGGCGATCACCCCCATCATCGCGCGAAAAAAACTCAGGAACCTTTTGTCGGTCTCCTCCGTTGAGCAGCCAGAACGCAAGACAAATGCAACTGACTTGAAGGAGAGCCACTATGCTCCGCATGACCTCTATCGCCGCCCTGATCGCAATGACCGGCGCCGCCAGCGCCGAGGTGCTGACCGAAAACGCCACCCCGAACGATGCGGGCGAGACCTTTCTTGAAGAAAACATGGAATTCATGGGTGCCCCCGTGGTTGACGTCAACGGTGTCTTCCTGGGCAAAGTTGTTGAGGTCGGCACCGAGCCGGGCCCTGACCGCAAGATCCTGGTGGAGTTCCGCGACAGCTTCTCCGACAAGCTGAGCGGCATGCGCTTCACGCTGGACGGCATGTGGGAAACCGATGGCGTGCTGCGCATGGGTCAGACCACGGGCGAGCTGCGCACCATGCTGGAAACCTTTGCCAGCGAAAACCCTGAGAAACTGACCGACGGTTCCGTTCTGAACTGATCGCCACCGTCTGAGGGTCACGCCCCGCCGCAGCGCGGGACCGGGGACCATCACAAGGTCAGAGCCGTCGTGGCTCTGGCCTTTTTTCATGGGATCTGGCGCATCGACCGCACCGTGATGCGCGCCCCGACGTGCCGAAATCCGCAGCATCGGCACGGCCAGGCCCGCCGCCGCCTGCAAGTCTGCGCTTTTTCCTTCCCCCTTGGCCCTGCTTGCCCTAAAAGGCGCGCAATCGCAGCCATTGGGGACGTTTACGGATGCAAGAACCCGCCATCACGCCTGAACTGATTGCCAACCACGGGCTGAAGCCCGAGGAATATGATCTGATCCTCGACATCATCGGGCGGGAGCCAACCTTCACGGAGCTGGGGATTTTCTCCGCGATGTGGAACGAGCACTGTTCTTATAAGTCCTCCAAGAAATGGCTGCGCACCCTGCCGACCGAAGGCCCCCAGGTGATCTGCGGCCCCGGCGAGAACGCAGGCATCGTGGACATTGGCGACGGCGATGCCGTTGTTTTCAAAATGGAAAGCCACAACCACCCCTCCTACATCGAGCCCTACCAGGGCGCGGCGACCGGGGTTGGCGGCATTCTGCGTGACGTCTTTACCATGGGTGCACGCCCCATCGCGTCAATGAACGCGCTGTCCTTTGGCGAACCCTCCCACCACAAGACCCGGCGACTGGTCAACGGCGTGGTTGAGGGCATCGGCGGCTATGGCAACTGCTTTGGCGTGCCATGCGTCGGTGGTGAAGTGCGCTTCCATCCCGCCTATAACGGCAACTGCCTTGTGAACGCCTTTGCCGCCGGTCTGGCCAAGACCGACGCGATTTTCTACTCCGCCGCCTCGGGTGTTGGTATGCCGGTGGTCTATCTAGGTGCCAAGACCGGTCGCGACGGCGTTGGCGGTGCCACCATGGCCTCGGCGGAATTTGACGACACTATCGAAGAAAAACGCCCCACCGTGCAGGTCGGCGACCCCTTCACCGAAAAACGCCTGATGGAAGCCACGCTGGAGCTGATGCAGACCGGCGCGGTGATCTCCATTCAGGACATGGGCGCCGCGGGCCTCACCTGCTCTGCCGTGGAAATGGGCGACAAGGGCAAACTGGGCGTCCGTCTGGATCTCGAAAACGTGCCGCAGCGCGAAGAGAACATGACCGCCTACGAGATGATGCTGTCGGAATCCCAGGAACGGATGCTGATGGTGCTGAAGCCGGAGCTGGAAGCCGAGGCGCGTGCAGTGTTCGAAAAATGGGATCTCGATTTTGCCATCGTCGGCGAAACCATCGCCGAGGACCGCTTCCTGATCATGCACAACGGCGAAGTGAAGGCCGATCTGGTGCTGTCGAAACTGTCCTCCACCGCGCCGGAATACGACCGCCCCTGGGTGGAAACTCCCGCGCCCGAGGCGCTGAGTGATGCCGATGTGCCGACCATTGATCCGATCGACGGGCTAAAGGCGCTGATCTCCAGCCCGAACTATGCCGGCAAGCAGTGGGTCTATGAACAATACGACACCACGGTGATGGGCGACACCGCCCGCCGCCCGGGCGCAGGTTCCGGCATCGTGCGGGTCCATGGCACCGACAAACAGCTGGCCTTCACCTCCGACGTGACGCCGCGCTACGTCAAGGCAAATCCCTATGAGGGCGGCAAACAGGCGGTGGCCGAGGCCTACCGCAACCTGACCGCTGTCGGCGCCAAACCCTTGGCAACCACCGACAACCTGAACTTCGGTAACCCCGAAAAGCCCGAGATCATGGGCCAGTTCGTCGGCGCGATCAAAGGCATCGGCGAGGCTGTGGCTGCGCTGGACATGCCGATCGTCTCCGGCAACGTGTCGCTCTATAATGAAACCGACGGTCAGGGCATCCTGCCGACCCCGACGATTGGCGCCGTTGGCCTGATCGCGGCAGGCGAAGAGGCCATCACCGGCGAAGTTCGCGACGGACATATCGCGCTGTTGATCGGCGAAACCATCGGCCATCTGGGCCAGTCGGCGCTGCTGGCGGAGGTTTTCAACCGCGAGGACGGCGACGCACCGGCAGTGGATCTGGAAGCAGAGAAGCGCAACGGCGAGTTCATCCGCGCCAACCGCGATCTGATCAAGGCCTGCACCGATCTGGGCGATGGCGGTCTGGCGCTGGCGGCGTTTGAGCTGGCCGAAGCGGCCAATGTCGGCGTGCAGCTTGACGCAGGCGACACCCCGACGGTTTTTGGCGAGGATCAGGCGCGCTACCTCGTGGCCTGCAACTTCGATCAGGCCGAGGCCCTGATGATGGCCGCAGGTCAGGCCGGTGTCACCATCACCACCGTCGGCAAATTCGGCGGCGACATGGTGAAAATCGGCGGCTCCGAAGCGCCACTGGCCGAGCTGGCAGACATCTTCCGCAGCAGCTTCGCTGCTGCCGTTGCCTGAGCGCAGGCCGCGTTGGGGCATGGTCCTCGACACGATGATACCGGGTGGGATGGCATCGCCGTCCCACCCATTTTTTTGATGTCTCGCAGGTGACCCCATGCCCCTGTCCGGCCAAACTCCTGATATCGACCTCCCCGAACTGACAGCAGATTGCAGCCGCTGCGCCGCGCTCTGCTGTGTGGCCTACCCGTTTGAGGAGGACGAGGATTTCGCGATCCTGAAGGAGACCGACACCCCCTGCCCCAACCTCTCGCCGCAGTGTTTCTCCTGCTCTATCCACGAGGATCTCGACACCCGTGGCTTTGGCGGCTGTATTGCCTATTCCTGCGCGGGCGCCGGGCAGCGGGTGAGCGAGGTGCTGTTTCAGGGCGAGACATGGCGCGACGATGCTGACCTTCTGCCGCATATGACCCACGCCCTGCGTGTCCTGCGCCCCATCCATGAGGCGCTGTTGATCCTGCGCGAGGCAGCCGGCCTGCCGCTGCCGGACGCGCTGCGGGCCGATCTGAATGTTCTGATGGCGACGCTGGCGGTCAGCGACGGGCGCACCATCTGGGACTTTGAGGAGCCGCAGGTCCAGGAGGCCCTGGCCGAGGTGCCCGCCTTCATCCCGCGCCTTGCTCCCTATGTGACGCTGCGCGGCTAATCCGCCTTGCAGAGGCCCCCGCCGCACCCTACATTTTTGATAAGCTAGAAATAAGGACACCCCCCAATGCCGATGCAAGCCCAAGAAATCGAAGACCTGCTGCGCGAGACATTTCCCGATGCGGAAATCCAGGTTGGTGGCCATGACGGTGTGCATATGTCCGCGATGGTCATCGACGAAAGCTTTCGCGGCAAGAACCGTGTCCAGCAGCAGCGCGCCGTCTATGCAGCCCTGAAGGGCAAGATGGACGGAGCCAACGGCGAGCTGCACGCGCTGGCCCTGACCACCAAGGCGCCTGAGTAACCTGCCATGTCGGTGTTCATGTCTCTTCTGATCCTCGGCATTGTTGTCATGACGGCGGTTGTTGCCCTCGTTGGGCAGCGCCGTGCGCCGCTGGAGGAGGATGACAACGACCCGAATTACCACACCCTGCGCTCCGACTATCAGTCGGGGATGGGCGGCGGCTCCATGCGCACATGGAAGGTGCCCAAGGACCCGGACGAATACGCCCGTTTCTTTGTTCCAAGAGGGAAAAGATAGCCGCAGAGCCGCTCGCCGCGCCAACTTAGCGCCCCGGATTGGCAAGCCGCATGTAATTGCCTATATCATGGCCAACTGATCAACGGCACATTCGCCGAGAGGAAGACGAAAATGACCGACGTAAAAACCCGTATTGATGAAACCGTCAAAGCCAGCGACGTGGTGCTCTTCATGAAAGGCACCAAGGACATGCCGCAATGTGGCTTCTCTTCCCGCGTGGCTGGCGTGCTGAACTACATCGGCGTCGAATACACCGATGTAAACGTGCTGGCGGATGAGGAAATCCGCGCGGGCATCAAGGAATATTCCGACTGGCCGACCATTCCCCAGCTCTATGTCAAAGGCGAGTTTGTCGGCGGCTGCGATATCATCACCGAGATGACCCTCTCCGGCGAACTGGACGGCATGTTTGCTGAAAACGGTGTCGCCTTTGACAAGGATGCCGCAGACAAGATCCGCGAAGCCAACGGCTAAGCCTGCCCCGCTGGCCTCTTGTTGTGGCTGGCGACCATAAGATCCGCACCCTCGGCGTTGGCCGGGGGTGTTTTTTTATGCACCGTTTGGTTCCAATATCATAGAAAAACGCCGCAATGGGGCTGACCCATGCGGCGGTTTCTAATGTGAGCGTCGCGGTTCGCGGCCTGTCAGCCCGCGGCCCCCTGCTCTTCCAGTTCCTGCGCCAGCGCCTCGCTGCGGGCGGCCAGCTCGGCGAGGGTCTCGGTCACCAGCGGCGGCACCACCGGCACCTCGATCCGCTCAGGCTCCGGTGCCGGAGCGGCGCGCAGCTCGGCCAGCTCGGCGGTGCGCTCTGCCAGTTCGGCCTCAACCTCCTTGATGCGATCCTCGACCGCTGCGGTTTTATCCGCCAGCATCAGCCCCGCCATCAGCAGCATCCGCGCCTCGGGCATACGGCCAATCTGGTCCGACAGCACCTGAGCCTCATCGTCCAGCATCTTGGCCGCCGAATGCAGATAGCTTTCTTCGCCTTCCTGGCAGGAGACTTCGAAACCGCGCCCCCCGATATGAATCGTAACCTCGGGCATCATACATCCTCCCCTTCGGGCATGGGCTGGGCGGTTCGCGGCTGCGTGATCGGCGCCTGGGGCACCTGGGGCGCCGCGGATGCAGGCATCACATCGACGGGCGCCGCCGTCTGCGCAATCGGCGCCGCCTCAGCCAGGGCTGCGGGGGCCGCGCCCTGCGCAGGCTCAGCCGCCAGCAGGGGTTCCAGTTTGGCCAGCACCGCATCGACCTCGGCCTGATCGCTGGCGCGCGCTGCGGTCAGCGCGTCGATATCGGCCTGAAGCGCTGCATTGATCAGCGTCGCATCACCAACGCCAGCGGCATTTGCCTCTCGCAGCGCCGCATTGGAGGCCCGCAGCTGATCATTGCTGTGGCGCAGCTCCTGCAGCGTGGCATCCAGACGCAAGAGCGTCTCATTCTGCTGCGCAATCTCTTCGGCACTGGGGCCTGCGGGCCGCGCCGCAAGGGTGGCCGTCGCCTGGGCCAGCTCGTCCTGAGCCTGGGCCAGCTGACCGCGCAGCGCCTCCGCTTCGGCCTCAAGCGCGGCTGTATCCACCGCCGCCCCCAGATCATCGGGCTGCTCGGCCAGCTCTTCCTGTAGCCGCGCCAACGAGGCCTGCGCCTCATCCAGCTGATCCTGCAAGGTTTCGCGGGCGGTGGCCGCCTCGTTGCCCTGCACTTCCAATTCCTGTTTCAGCCGCGCCACTTCGGACTTCAGCGCGTCTTTCTCGGCGGTATTGCCCACCTCGTTGCGCAGCAGCTCGACCTCGGCCTGCAACGCCGCCAGCTCACCGATATCGGCGCCCTGCGCGGGGGCAGCATTGGCCTCAGCCTCCTCCAGCTTGGCGCGCAGAACCTTCAGCCGTTCTTCCAGCTGGGCATTGGCGATCTTTTCCTCTTCCAGCGCGCGGCTGAGGTCGCTCTGCGCAGCAGCCGTCCGTGACTGCGCCTCCGCCTGGGCCTGCGCATGCGCCTCTGCCGAAGCCTGTGCGCCGGCCTGCAATGCTGCGGCACCTGCGCCAATCCGGTCCATTGCCGCCAGGATCCGACCCTGCAATTCTTCGATCTGCTCCATGCCTGCCCCTTTACGACCCCGTGAGTATCTGCCGGTCTTTTCCGCCGGACCCTGCGCCGCGCCATCGCTCCGTTTTTCCGCTCGTCTCCGCAAACGGAGGGCGAATCAAGAGGGATCCGGCGCTGCACATCCAGCTTAGTTCATGCAGGGATAAATTACCCCCTGTTTGCTTTCAACCACTTGCAGCGTCAACTTCGCGCAGGAAGCCGCGCAAACGCTTGATCTTTGCCATATCACTGCTATTGAGCGCTCAGTCTGCCGAAAACCCAGAGGAAAAATCCAGTGGATCTGACAGCCCTGCGCAACGCAAACCCCGAACATTGGACCAAGGCTGCGGCCATCCGTGCCCTGACCCTTGATGCCGTTGCCGCGGCAAATTCCGGCCATTCCGGCATGCCGATTGGCATGGCCGATGTCGCCACCGTCCTGTTTGAAAAACACATGAAGTTCGATGTGGCGAACCCCCAGTGGCCCGACCGCGACCGGTTCATCCTGTCCGCCGGTCACGGCTCCATGCTGATCTATTCGCTGCTCTATCTCATGGGCGATGCACAGGTGACGCTGGATCAGGTCAAGAATTTCCGCCAGATGGGCGCGCTGACAGCCGGTCACCCGGAAAACTTCCTGATTGATGCCGTCGAAACCACCACTGGCCCGCTGGGTCAGGGCATTGCCAATGCCGTTGGCTTTGCCATGGCCGAGGAAATGCAGCGCGCGCATTACGGCCGCAAGCTGGTCGATCACCACACCTATGTGATCGCAGGCGACGGCTGCCTGATGGAGGGCATCAGCCAGGAGGCCATCGGCCTCGCCGGTCGCCACTCGCTGGGCAAGCTGATCGTGCTCTGGGACAACAACAACATCACCATCGACGGCACGGTTGAACTCTCCGACCGCACCAATCAGGTGCAGCGCTTCAAGGCCTCCGGCTGGCAGGTCATCGAAATCGACGGTCACGATCCCAAGGCCATCGACGAGGCCCTGACCGCGGCGAAGAAATCGAAGAAACCCTCGATGATCGCCTGCAAGACCCACATCGCGCTGGGTCACGCTGCACAGGACACCTCCAAAGGTCACGGCGCGCTGACCGACGCCGAGCAGATGAAGGCCGCCAAGGCCGCCTACGGCTGGACCACCGGCCCGTTTGAGGTGCCCGCAGATGTGAAATCCCAGTGGGAAGCCATCGGCCAGCGCGGCGCAGCCGAGCGCGAAGCCTGGGAAGCCCGTTTTGCCGAAGCCTCGCAGCAGAAACAGGACCGCTTCAACCGCGCCTATGCGCTGGATGCGCCCAAGAAGCTGTCGGCCACCATCAAAGCGCTGAAAAAGCAGGTCTCCGAAACCCAGCCGAAGGTGGCCACCCGCAAATCCTCCGAGATGGCGCTGGAAGTGATCAACCCGATCATGCCGGAAACCGTCGGCGGCTCTGCTGACCTCACCGGCTCCAACAACACCAAGACCGGCGATCTGGGCGTCTTTGACACCGACAACCGCAAGGGCCGCTACGTCTACTGGGGCATCCGCGAGCACGGCATGGCCTCGGCGATGAACGGCATGGCGCTGCACGGCGGGATGCGCCCCTATGGCGGGACTTTCTTCTGCTTCACCGACTACGCGCGTCCGGCGATGCGTCTGGCGGCCCTGATGAAGATCCCGACCGTCTTTGTGATGACCCATGATTCCATCGGCGTTGGCGAAGATGGCCCGACCCACCAGCCGGTGGAGCATCTGGCAATCTGCCGCGCGACCCCGAACACCTATGTGTTCCGTCCCGCCGACACCGTGGAAACCGCAGAGGCCTGGGAAATCGCCCTGACCTCGAAGGACACCCCCTCGGTGATGACCCTGACCCGGCAGAACCTGCCCACCGTGCGGACCGAGCATAAGCTCAGCAATCTGACCGCCAAGGGCGGCTATGTTCTGGCAGAGGCCGAGGGCAAGCGTCAGGTGATCCTGATCGCCACCGGTTCTGAGGTCTCCGTCGCGCTGGAGGCGAAGGCGAAGCTGGAGGCCGACGGCATCGGCACCCGCGTTGTCTCCATGCCCTGCATGGAACTGTTCGCCGAACAGGACGAAGCCTACCGCCGCAAGGTCCTGCCCGCAGGCCCGGTCCGCGTGGGTATCGAAGCCGCCATGCGCGCCGGCGGCTGGGATCGCCTGCTGATGGGCGAGCGCGGCCAGGAAAAGAAAGCCGGTTTCGTCGGCATGGACCGCTTCGGCGCCTCCGCCCCCGCAGGCGAGCTGTTCGAGAAGTTCGGCATTACGGCTGAGGGCACTGTGGCGAAAGTGAAAGAGCTGCTGGGTTAATAGCTGTCATAACGCGAAAATACGAAGGGCACCCAATCGGGTGCCCTTCTTTGTTGTCGAGTGGCGACTGTGCGGGACTTTGCTGTCGTTCAAAGATTGGGAGGCAATGTCTGGTTTCAGTACGTCTCAAAAAGATCGGCACTGTATGTTTCGACTTTCTCGGATTAGTGTTGTGAGATCATTTGTCCGTAGTGGTTTAGCGATGAGCGATTTCAAAGATACATCTAGTTGGGAAAAGAAAGACGGGACCACACTCGTCTACACCTACGAACTGGACGGCAAGCAGCACGAAGGGTCAGCCGAAAAGAGACCAAATTCCATTCATGTCCAACTGGATCGAATTTCAGTGCTCAATGAAACCTCGTGGCAGTTGAAAGACGCAAAAGAGCCAGAGAGCAAGACTGGTTATTCGACACGAGAGTACATTAGTGCCGTCGGAGCGATGGATAACTGCCGAATTCACGCAATCACCTTGGACGACAATCCGAACGAAGTTTTTTCGCAGCTTGATGTGTCGATCTATCCGACGGAACTTGAAAATTTGGTCAAGACTAGCACTATCGACCAGTTCTCATTTCTTCGCGATGAAGAGCATATACCAGACGAAGGGTGGCTTAGCGAAGAGACTGGCCGAATCTGTTTCCACAGCCAAGGTGAGTACCATCACGCCTCCCAGCTCTTTGCGACATTGTTGCTATCCCGGGAAAAATTCGACGACCTAGTTGAAGCTATAAAATCCGGAAAAATTCATTCGACGCGCTTGGATGTTTTCGCTGATCTCTACGAATTTGGCTACGAGAGTATGGGCGCTGGCATGCCCGGTCACCGCTACAATTACGCTATCCTGAGTAAAGATGAAGGTGAAAGCACTTTTGGCGCTTCAAAGGGCTCCAGCGGCTTCACGCGGGCACGACTGCAAGAAGTCTTGCTTGAATGGTCGCCAAATCTCGAAAACAGGACGGCTAGCTATCGGGATGAGCCCGATAAATACGACTACCTCGAAGAAGATCTAGAGCCTTTTGAAAGCGACGTCGAAAGGACTGTCGCAAAACTCTCTCGGGATGTTGAGGCAATACGCGGAAGGATCGATGTCTTCTATCAGGCCGCCATATTCATCATTGTTATTCTAGTGATTAGCCAAGTTACCGATTGGCTGGGCTTCTGAGCTAGAGCTTTTTTGATGTCGTTGAACACATCTTCCCATGCTGAGAAGTCGATGTACTGCGCAGATAGCTGACGTTCGCACTTAGTGCAGCATCCAGTAAAGTGGGCTCCAAGCAGACATCGTTCTACTCGCCAATAGATGATCAATGCCCCGCTGACTTCCCCGACACAGTCGCAATCACCGGCCCCACAACCTTAGTCGCCAGCGGGATCAGCAGCAGCCCCCAAACAACCCCAAATACACCGTCCATCGCCGCCTTGGCACTCCACTCGGCAAAGCCCATCCAGCCCGCAGGCACCGCGTGACCGACGGCGTAGGCCCAGTCGTGGATGTGATGGCCCAGCCAGCCAAAGCCCAGCACCTCCAGCCCGTGGATGATGATGGATCCGCCGACCCAGAGCATTGCGGCGGTGCCGACCACCGACAGAATCCACATCAGCACCGGCATGAATTTCACCAGCCCACGGCCAAGACCGCGCCCGATGGGTGTTGGTGCGTTGCCCGCAAGATACAGCCCCACATCGTCCATCTTCACAATCACCGCCACCGATCCGTAGACCGCCAGCGTCACCCCAATGGCGACCACTGCCAGCGTTGCTGCCTGCATCCACACAGTTGGTGCCTCGATCGCGGCCAGCGCGATGGTCATGATTTCCGCCGACAGAATGAAGTCGGTCTTGATCGCGCCCTTGATCTTCTGCTCTTCCAGATGGCCGGGATCCTTGATGCTCATGTCTTCGTCAATGGCGTGGCTCGCATGGGGGAACAGCACGTGAAAGATCTTCTCGGCCCCCTCAAAACACAGATAGGAGCCGCCGAGCATCAGCAAGGGCGTGATCAGCCAGGGCGCGAAATTCGCCAGCAGCATGGCGACCGGCAGCAACAGGATCAGTTTGTTGAACAGCGACCCACGGGTGATGCGCCAAATGATCGGCAGTTCGCGCGCCGGGGCAAAGCCTTGCAGATACTTCGGCGTGACCGCCGCATCGTCGATGATCACGCCCGCCGTCTTGGCGCCCGCCTTGCCCGCCGCCGCGGCCACATCATCCACCGAGGCCGCAGCCACCTTTGCAATGCCTGCCACATCATCGAGCAAAGCCAACAAACCGCTCATACCCGGTCCCCTTTTCCATTCGCGCGCATTTTGGCCCACCCTATCCTATCGCCTCTCAGGCACAAGCCGTTCAGCGCCCGCTTTGTTCCCGATGGCGTTCAATCCGGGGCGCCTCGCACATCCGCCGCAGGGCCGCGAAAACCGTTATCGCAATCAGTCAATTTTGTTACCGCAACCAGTCAAGTTTTGCGCTAACAGTCTGGAATAAAGCCATTTTTAAGCTTTTGACCCGAGGGAATGGCAGCTATAGCGGAGGCAATTCTTGCTCGCTTGGAGATACGCATATGACCATCAAAGTCGGGATCAACGGGTTTGGCCGCATCGGCCGCTGCACCTTGGCGCATATCGCAGCCTCGGGCCGGGACGATATCGAAGTGGTCAAGGTCAATGCCACCGGCCCGCTGGAAACCGCAGCGCATCTGCTGAAATACGACTCCGTGCATGGCCGTTTCCCCGGCGAGGTCACCTTGGGTGAAAACACCATGAACCTCGGCCGTGGCGATATGCAGATGTTCTCCACCTATAATATGGACGATCTGGACTGGTCCGGCTGTGACGTGGTGCTGGAATGCACCGGCAAATTCAACGACGGCGAAAAGGCCAAGGCGCATCTGGCGCGCGGCGCCAAGAAGGTTCTGCTGTCCGCCCCCGGCACCAATGTCGACAAGACCATCGTCTTTGGCGTCAATGACGACAAGCTGCGGGCGGGCGACCGCATGGTCTCAAACGGCTCCTGCACCACCAACTGCCTCGCCCCTCTGGCCAAGGTGCTGGATGAAACCGTCGGCATCGAAAGCGGGATCATGACCACGATCCACGCCTATACCGGCGATCAGCCGACACTGGACCGCCGCCACGACGATCTCTACCGCGCCCGCGCCGCTGCCATGGCGATGATCCCGACCACCACCGGTGCCGCCAAGGCGCTGGGTGAGGTGCTGCCAAACCTGAAGGGGCGTCTGGATGGCTCTGCGATCCGCGTGCCGACCCCGAATGTCTCTGCTGTGGATCTGACCTTCCGCTCCAGCAAGCAGACCAGCGTCACCGAAATCAACGCCATCATGAGCGAAGCCGCCAAGGGCCATATGTCCCGCGTGATCGGCTATGAACCCGCGCCGCTGGTCTCGATTGATTTCAACCACACGGAGCAAAGCTCGATCTTCGCGCCGGATCAGACCCGCGTCGTGGAAAACAGCCTGGTGCGCGTTCTGGCCTGGTATGACAACGAATGGGCCTTCTCGGTGCGTATGGCGGACGTCGCTGTCGCGATGGGTCGTCTGGGCTGAGCCCCGGCACAACGGCCTCTGTGCGCAGCACTTGGCCCGCATGGCTTGTAAGACACCGCCCGGTCAGGCATATCTGGCCGGGCGTATCTTGTTTACCCCGGCCCCAGACCCATCATGACCAATAGAATTGCCCTGTTCCTTGCACTGCTGATCCTGGCTGGTCTGGCCGTGGATCTCTGGCTGTTTGGAACCGGACATATGGTGTTTCTGGGCAAGCGCCTGTTTGAACTGATCGACTGGATTGCCTTCTGGCGCTGATCCGGCGGCGCCGCGCAGATCAGGAACAGGTCGCAACACAGTGTTTACAGACATAAAAAAGCGGCCCCGAACCGGGCCGCTCCCAATGTCGCATCTCTATCGCCGCAGGCTGACTATTTCGCCAGCTGGCGGCTCAGCTCGCTCTTGACCATCGGCGTGACGAACTTCGAAACATCGCCCCCCAGCCGGGCGATTTCCTTCACCAGCTTGGAGGCAATTGCCTGATGGCGCGCCTCGGCCATCAGGAACACCGTCTCGACCGAGCTGTCGAGCGCCCGGTTCATACCAACCATCTGGAATTCATACTCGAAATCCGCCACCGCGCGCAGCCCGCGCACGATGATCTGCGCGCCCACGTCGCGGGCGCAGTCGATCAACAGGTTTTCAAACGGATGGGCAACAATCTCGGTGCCGGTCTGTTCGCTGAGCTTGGCGCATTCCGCCTCGATCATGGCGACACGCTCTTCCAGCGAAAACAGCGGCCCCTTGTCCCGGTTGATCGCAACGCCGATCACCAGCTTGTCCACCAGCGCGCTGGCCCGGCGGATAATATCTATATGCCCCAATGTGATGGGATCGAATGTGCCGGGATACAAGCCAATACGCATGGGGCCTCTCCTGCCTGCTGGTTGGTTGCGCGCAAGCAAACATTTTTGTCATCAGGGCGCAAGAGCGTGGAAATACCGACCTGCTCCTGCGCCGTGACGTCAGCCGTCCGATGCGGGAGGACACCGCATCAGACGCGGGGCCACAGCCCCGGGTGCCAGGATCCTGAGGTCAGTGCCCCATGATCATGCCTGCAAGGGCGTCTTTCTCCATCGCGACCTCGGCCAGCTGCGCCTTCACGACATCGCCCAGCGACACCAGCCCGATCAGCTTGCCATCTTCGACCACCGGCATGTGGCGAAAGCGGCCTTCGGTCATCTGCTGTAGCACGTCCTCGACGTTGGACTGGCTGGTGCAGGTGACCAGCTTGCGGGTCATATATTCGCTGGTGGCCTTGCTCAGGCAGCCGGAGCCGCTGCGGGCCAGCTCGCGCACGATATCGCGCTCGGACAGGATACCCTCGGCGGTTTCGCCATCACTGGAGACAACAACAGTACCGATCTTGTGCTCGCCCAGCAATTTGGCGGCCTCGGATATCGTTGCCTCGGGAGCAATGGTGACCACCCCAGAGCTTGCCTTGGACTTCAGAATCAATTGAACCAGCATAGGCGCTCCTTTTTGTAATTTTATTACGTACCACCAAGGGTTGCCCTAACCCGGCATCAAGTCAAGCCTTCCAGCCGGACCACTTCGTCGCGTATGCCTTTTGACAACCCCTGGGCAAACCGGTTCAGCCGGTCGCTACGCTGATCCCCCTGGTGGCGCACCAGATAAAAACTGCGCGTCAGGCTGATCTTGTCGGTCAGAACCTTGCGCAGCGAGCGGTGCGACGGCAGCGTAAAATCATGCGCGACGCACAGCGCCGTACCCTCAGCCGCCAGTTTTATCTGCACCGACACCGAATTGGAGGCCAGCGCCACCCGGTCCACCCCAAGATCATTGAGATAATCCAGCTCCCGGTCAAAGATCATGTCAGGAATATAGCCGATCATCTTGTGATCCTTCAGATCCTCCAGCTTTTCGATCGGCGGATGGGCGCGCAGATAGTGGCGCGATCCCACCAGATGCAGTTTGTAATCGGTGATTTTCTGCACCAGCAGCTGGCCTGCGGTGGGCGCGCTGACGGTCACCGCCATATCGGCCTCCCGGCGGCTGAGGTTGATGACCCGTGGCAGCGCCACGATCTGGATATCCAGATCCGGGTTCTCGGCCCCGATTCTGGCACAGACCTGCGGCAGCAGATAATTGGCGCTGCCATCCGGCGCACCGATGCGGATCTGACCCGACAGCGTGTCACTGGGGCCGACCAGCGCCTCCTGCCCGGCCCGCATCGCCTGTTCGGCAGCCTCGGCATGGCCCAGCAAACGGTCCCCCGCAGCACTCAGCGCATAGCCCTGCGGGGATTTCACGAACAGCGGCGTGTCCAGCGCCTCCTCAAAGCGCGAGATCCGCCGACCCACGGTGGCCGGATCCATCTTCAGGATCCGCCCCGCCCCCGACAGGCTGCTTTCGCGCGCAACTGCCAGGAACACCCGCATGTCATCCCATTGTGGATCCATGAGCTTTTCCCTCTCCTGCCGTCAACATTCTGTTAACCTTTGCGTTCCTGCAAAGCCTCTTTGAGATCTTTCCTCTTTTCCAGTGTTTTTTGCAAGCCTACGATACCGGCAACTGGAATGTAGGAGGATCCGATGAAAGAACTCGGCCATTTTATCAACGGCAAGCTGGTGTCCGGCACCTCGGGCCGTTTTGACGATGTCTTCAACCCGGCAACCGGCGAAGTGCAGTACAAATGCCCGATGGCCAGCGCGTCGGAGACCACCGATGCCATTGAAAAAGCCGCCGCGGCACAGCCCGCATGGGGCGCCACCAACCCGCAGAAGCGCGCCCGCGTGATGATGGCGATGGTTGGCCTGATGAACCGCGACATGGACAAGCTGGCCGAGGCGCTCTCGCGCGAGCACGGCAAGACCATCCCGGACGCCAAGGGCGACCTGCAGCGCGGTCTGGAAGTGATCGAATACTGCATCGGCGCGCCGCAGATGCTGAAGGGGGAATTCACCGACAGCGCCGGCCCCGGCATCGACATGTACTCCATGCGCCAGCCGCTGGGTGTTGTCGGCTCCATCATGCCGTTCAACTTCCCCGCCATGATGCCGCTGTGGCACGTCGGCCCGGCCTTGGCCTGCGGCAACGCCGTGGTGCTGAAACCGTCCGAGCGCGACCCCTCCGTGCCACTGATGCTGGCTGAGCTGTTCGTCGAGGCAGGCCTGCCCGAAGGCGTGTTCCAGGTGGTGAACGGCGACCGCGAGGCGGTTGACACCATTCTGGACAGCGAAATCATTCAGGGCGTGTCCTTCGTCGGCTCCACCCCGATTGCCCAGTACATCTATTCCCGCGCCACCGCCAACGGCAAGCGCGCGCAGTGCTTCGGCGGCGCCAAGAACCACATGATCGTGATGCCCGATGCCGATCTGGATCAGGCCGCTGACGCGCTGGTTGGCGCAGGCTTCGGCGCGGCCGGCGAACGCTGCATGGCAATCTCGGTTGCGGTTCCGGTCGGTGAGGAAACCGCCGACAAGCTGATCGAGAAGCTGATCCCGCGCATCGAGAAACTGAAGGTCGGCCCCTACACCGCCGGCGACGACGTCGACCTGGGCCCGGTTGTGACCGCGGCCGCCAAGGACCGCATCCTGGGCCTGATCCAGTCCGGCGTTGACCAGGGCGCCACGCTGGTGGTCGACAACCGCGACTTCAAACTGCAAGGTTACGAGGACGGGTTCTTCGTCGGCGCCCACCTGTTCGACCATGTCACCCCCGACATGGACATCTACAAGCAGGAGATCTTCGGTCCGGTGCTTTCGACTGTGCGCGCAAGCACTTACGAGGAAGCATTGAAGCTGGCGATGGATCACGAATACGGCAATGGCACCGCGATCTTTACCCGTGACGGCGACACCGCGCGCGACTTTGCCTCCCGCGTGAACATCGGCATGGTGGGTATCAACGTGCCGATCCCGGTGCCGCTGGCCTATCACACCTTCGGCGGCTGGAAGAAGTCGATGTTCGGTGACCTGAACCAGCACGGGCCCGACAGCTTCAAATTCTACACCCGCACCAAGACGGTGACCTCCCGCTGGCCTTCGGGCATCAAGGAAGGTGGCGAATTCAACTTCAAGGCGATGGACTGAGCTGTCGCCCCAAAACGAGAAAAGGCCCCGGACATTCCGGGGCCTTTTTCCATGGCGCCGCGCGCTCCCGCCCAGATAGAGCGGCAGGCGGGCGTTATTCGCGGCACAGGGCCAGAAAAATAACGGCTTCGACCAATTTATGCTTGTTCCGCCGCGTAACTCGTCTATCCGGTCATGGATGGACAGAAAAACGGCAGGCGCATGAGCACGACAGACGAATCCAACCAGCCGCAGGCGGCTGCGAAATCCGCCCGCGACTGGGTCAAGATCCTGGCCCAATACCGCGACCCAAGCCCCCTGCGCAGCAGCTTTGAGCTGGCGGTGACGGTCGTGCCCTTCCTGCTGCTCTGGGCCCTGGCCTGGTGGTCGCTGTCGATCAGTTACTGGCTGACGCTGGCCATCTCCGTTCTGATCGCCGCCTTCCTGCTGCGGCTGTTCACCATTCAGCACGATTGCGGCCATGGCTCCTTCTTCAGCAACCGTCGGCTCAGCGACTGGACCGGTCGCATCATCGGGGTGCTGACCCTCACGCCATATGATGTCTGGCGCCGCACCCATTCGATCCATCACAGCACCCATGGCAATCTGGGCAAACGCGGCATGGGCGATATCCACACCATGACCGTGGCCGAATACCACGCCGAAAACCGCTGGGGCCGTCTGATGTATCGGCTCTATCGCCATCCTGTGACGCTTTTTGCCATCGGTCCCGGCTATCTGTTCTTCCTGCAAAACCGTATCCCCTACGGGCTGATGGGCCAAGCCCGCTACTGGATCAGCGCCATGGGCACCAATCTGACCATTATTCTGGCGCTGGCGGTGATCTGGTATTTCGGCGGGCTGATGCCGCTGCTGCTGATTTTTGTGCCCGCCACGCTGCTGGCTGCCACCGCCGGGCTGTGGCTGTTCTACGTCCAGCATCAGTTCGAGACGACACAGTGGGAGCAGGAAGAGGACTGGCACCTGCATGACGCCGCCCTGCATGGCAGCTCGCATTATGTTCTGCCGCCGGTGCTGCAATGGATCAGCGCCAATATCGGCATCCACCACGTTCATCACCTTTATAGCCGCATTCCCTTCTACCGGCTTCCCCAGGTGCTGCGCGACCACGCCGAACTGGCCGAGGGCAACCGGATGACCATCCGCGAAAGCCTCGCCAATGCGCGGCTGCACCTCTGGGACGAGAAGACCAAGCGCCTGCTGTCCTTTGCCCAGGCGCGCCAGCTCTACGGCTGACCCTCACCGGCGCCCAGGCGCCGAAAGAACGGCAGACTTCCGCCACTCACGGTCTCACCGGGCTACACAACCCTGTGAGACCGGCTGAATTTCGCGACCTGCCCCTAGGAAATTCCGCAGCACTACCTAGTTTGCCAACTAATGTCCGAGCAGACTGTCGAAGGATACCATGAGCAACTTTCGTATGACCCGCCGCGCTGCCCTCACCGGGATTGGCGCCACATTGGCCACCCCGGCGCTGCTGCGCGCCCAGTCGAGCGACGCCTTTCCGGTGGAAGAGCCAAAGATCGAAACCGAAATCCCGGTGAAACGCAATATTTCCTCCTTCCAGCAGCAGGCCTGGCAGGATCACTTCGATGATCTGGGCGTGGGCTGCATGTTGGCCGATATTTCCTCGCGCGCGCTGCATTACTGGGGGCCGGATGGCGAGACCTACCGGCTGTTCCCCTCCTCGGTGCCGATGACCGAGGAGCTGACCCGACGCGGCTATACCGAAATCGTGCGCAAGGCGGAGAACCCCAGCTGGACTCCAACCGCCTCAATGCGCGAGCGTGACCCGACACTGCCGGTCCGCATCGACGGCGGCGACCCGGGCAACCCGCTGGGCACACGTGCGATGTATCTCGACTGGCCGGCCTATCTGGTGCATGGCACCCATGACACCCGCAAGATCGGACGGCAAAGCTCCTCCGGCTGTATCGGCCTTTACAATCAGCACGTCGAATCGCTCTACGAGATGGTGAAGATCGGCACAAAGGTGCGCCTGCTCTGATCCATCCGCCCGCAGGCGGCGGCCGGTCAAATATCCGTCGGCCTGAGCGCCGGTCGGCCACCATGGCAGATCCCCGCGCCACGCGGATGTCATAACAAAAACGCGCCTCCGGCAGACCGGGGCGCTTTTTTTTCCTCTTTGGCGGGTCGCTTTTTCGACGGCAGGCTTTGCGCCGGAAGCACCGCCCGGCTCAGCAAATGCGGATCCCGGTCAGCGACGCCACGGATGGAGGGTTAGACCTTGCCCTCGGCCAGGCTTAAATGATCCGGCTTCAGCCCATCGTCATAGCGCTGGATCGCCTTTGTTAGAAGCGCCTCGAAATCGCGGACATATTGCTCGGTATCATACAGCGGCGTGGTGGCGATATTCGCCTTCAGCTTCTCGCGCAGCGCCTGTCGTTCCTCGGCGTTTCGGGCCAGCCGCAGCGCCAGCGCGCGATACTCCTCCTCCGTCTCGGCAATCAGCTCAGGACAACCCACGGCGGTGACGACGCTCGCCGCGACCCGCGCCGCAAACTGCTGCCCCGGTTTGGTCACCACCGGAACACCCGACCACAGCGTCTCACTCGCCGTGGTGTGGGCATTACAGGCAAAGGTATCAAGAAAGATATCCGCCAGCGGCAGACGCGCAATGTGATGGGGAGTAGGACAACGCCCGGCAAAGACGATCCGATCCGCCGGCACGCCACGAGCCTCCGCCTCCTTGCGGATGTTATCACGGATCACACCAGGCACCGCAAGGAACCACAGGACACTGCCATCGACCTCCTTAAGCAGGTCCATCCAGATGTCGAACTCCGCCGGGGAAACCTTGTTATGGTTGTTGAACGAACAGAAAACCACCGCATCCTCGGGCAGCCCCATATCCGCGCGGGTCGGTCCGGTCTCGGGATGGGGACGACTGTTGTCATTTACCTGATAGCAATTCGGCATATACAGGATTTTTTCTGAGAAATGGCGCCGCCCCTCTTTTGGTACGGTGACAGCGTCAGCGACGAAATAGTCCATCGCGGGCATTCCCGTGGTGCCTGGGTAGCCGAGATAGGAGATCTGCACCGGTGCCGCGCGAAAGCCGAATATCGTTGGCCTTGCGTCTTTGGTGTAGCCTTTCAGATCGATCGCGATGTCCAGACTGTCCCCCCGGGCCAGCTCCGCGACATCCTCGTCTTTCAGGTTATGGATCGGCCGGTAGCAGTCGGCAGCGTCGAGCACGCGCTGACGCATGACATCGCTTGGTTCGCGGCTGTAGTCATAGATGTAGATTTCGTAGTTATCACGGTCATGCAATTCGAAGTGGCGCGCCATCAGGAACATGGTCGCGTGATTGAAGAAATCGCAGGAGAAATAGCCAATCCGGATCTTGCGACCAGCCACCGGAGTCCTGTTGAACTTACGGGCCACTTTCCGTTCGGAAATCGTCACCTTGTTCTTCGTCTTGCTCACCACGCGTTTCTTCTGCAACGCGGCGTCATCGACATAGAGCAGCGTGGTGAACGGATCGCCGTTGGCCGGGTCGTTATCGAGGATCCTCAGCTTGTTCTTCTGATCCTTGTAGACGGTCCAGTCGCAAAGGTTCATCTGCGACTGCACAAGCCGGGAGACATTCATCGCATTTTCCGGTTCGATCTGATAAACCGCCTCAAAGAAGCCAACGGCATCTGTCAGCTTGTCCATCAGAAACAGAATGGTCCCGATCGCGCTGAGCCATTTCGGATTGGTCGGCTCAAGTTTAAGCGCACCCATAAGATGCTTCAGCGCCAGTTCGTATTTTTTCTCCTGCATGAAGCTGGAAGCAATCTCCGCATGCAGCGTCGCGTTGTCCGGCTCAAAGGCAAGCGCGCGGGTCGCAAAGTCGCGCGCGCGTGGATAGTCAGCCTCGATAAAGGCACGCCCCGCCTCTGCTTTCAGCGCCAGCGCCGGCGATGGCGCCGGAGTTTCCAGCCTGCGACGCGCTGATTTCGGAAGATGTTTGGTGCGCAATGGCTTGTTCATCGAAAGTCTGCCCTCAGCTGATCATCCATGGCGGGCGATGCACCACGGTTTTTGACAAATTTCGGTCAGTTTGGAAGAAAATGCCTAAGAAACGGTTCACTTACGGCCAGATGGCACCCCTTGCGTCAATGCCACGGTCAACCATCGGCAAACGCCGCCGGACCGACATTTCTGCACAGCAGCTTTGCACCGCTGCGGCTTGCCCTGCTGCCCTTGGGTCGCTAGAAAATAAACAACCGTTCAATTCATGACGACCCCGGCGGGTCAGATCCGGGCCGGGCCGCGTTCACATCAGGGAGGATATGCTGTGGATTTCGCATTGACCGAGGAACAGACCGCCATTTTCGATATGGCTTTCGCCTTTGGACAGGAGCATATCGCCCCCTTCGCCCGCCAGTGGGAGGCCGAAGGCACCATTCCGAAATCACTCTGGCCGCAGATCGGCGAGCTGGGGTTCGGCGCGCTTTATGTCTCCGAGGAAACCGGCGGCGCGGGGCTGTCCCGGCTGGATGCCACATTGGTCTTTGAGGCGCTGTCGATGGCCTGCCCGTCTGTTGCCGCCTTCCTGTCGATCCACAATATGTGCGCCAAGATGCTCGACAGCTTTGCCAGCGACGAGATGAAGGCCCGGATCATGCCCGACATCCTGTCGATGCAGACCGTGCTCAGCTACTGTCTGACCGAACCCGGCTCCGGCTCCGATGCCGCCGCCCTCAAAACCCGCGCCACCAAGACCAACGAGGGCTACACCCTCAACGGCACCAAGGCATTCATCTCCGGTGGCGGCTACTCTGACGCCTATGTCTGCATGGTGCGCACCGGCGAAGACGGCCCCAAGGGGATCTCCACCGTCTATGTCGAAGATGGCACGGCGGGCCTCAGCTTTGGCGGGCTTGAGGAAAAAATGGGCTGGAAGAGCCAGCCCACCGCGCAGGTCCAGTTCGACGACTGCACGATCCCGGCCAATAACCTGGTCGGCGAAGAAGGCAGCGGCTTCAAATACGCGATGAAGGGTCTCGACGGCGGGCGCCTGAATATCGCCTCCTGCTCGCTCGGGGCTGCGCAGCAGGCGCTGACCATGACCCTGAAATACATGTCCGAACGCAAGGCCTTTAGCAAATCTATCGACCAGTTTCAGGGGCTGCAATTCCGTCTTGCCGATATGGAAATCGAATTGCAGGCGGCCCGTGTATTCCTGCGTCAGGCGGCGTGGAAGCTGGATCAGGGCGCGCCGGATGCCTCCAAACACTGCGCGATGGCAAAGAAATTTGTCACCGAAGCAGGCTCCAAAGTGGTGGATCAATGTTTGCAGCTGCATGGCGGCTACGGCTATCTTGCCGATTACGGCATCGAAAAACTGGTGCGTGATCTGCGCGTCCACCAGATCCTGGAAGGCACCAATGAAATCATGCGGGTGATTACCGCGCGCCATATGCTGGCGGAAAACCACTGAGGCTGACATGAGCGATATTGATATCCGCATCACCGGCCGCGCCGGGCGGATCACCCTGACCCGTGGCAAGGCGCTGAATGCGCTGAGTTATGACATGTGTCTGGCGGTCGATGC
Source organism: Phaeobacter sp. A36a-5a (assembly GCF_037911135.1). Classification (NCBI taxonomy): domain Bacteria; kingdom Pseudomonadati; phylum Pseudomonadota; class Alphaproteobacteria; order Rhodobacterales; family Roseobacteraceae; genus Phaeobacter; species Phaeobacter bryozoorum. The sequence continues at coordinate 1,622,739 of NZ_JBBLYU010000001.1, forward strand.
CGCCCTCAGGGCCTGGGCAACGGAGGACGCTGTCGATCTGGTGGTCATGGACGCCGAGGGCGAAAAAGCCTTCTGCGCCGGCGGTGACATTGCCGAACTCTACCAGACCGGCACCAGTGGCGACTATGACTATGGTCGCCGGTTTTGGCGCGACGAATACCGTATGAACGCCCGGATCTTCGAATATCCCAAACCGGTGGTCAGCTTCCTTCAGGGGTTTGTCATGGGTGGCGGCGTCGGTCTTGGCTGCCACGGCACCCATCGCATTGTCGGCGACAGCACACGTATTGCCATGCCCGAGGTCGGCATCGGCCTCATCCCCGATGTGGGCGGCAGCCTGATGCTGGCTCTGGCGCCCGGTCGGCTTGGTGAATATCTGGGCCTCACCGGTGCGCGCATGACGGCGGCCGACGCGATCTACGCAGGCTTTGCCGACCATTACATTCCCGAGGTCAGCTGGCCTGCGCTGATTTCGGAGCTTGAGCAGACCGGCCGTGCCGAGAGTCTCGAAAGCAGCGCAGAGACCGCCCCCGAAGGGCAGATGGCCGCGCTGCGTGCCGACATTGACCGCAGCTTTGGCGGCGAGGCGCTTGGCGATATCCTGACTGCGCTCAATCATGAGGCCAGCAGCTTTGCCGAGGACACGCTGAAAACCCTCCGCCGCAATTCGCCGCTATCAATGGCCTGCACCGTCGAGCTGCTGCACCGGCTGCGCCTTGGCAGCATGAGTATTCGCAAAGCGCTGGAACTGGAGTATCGCTTTACTCACCGCGCAATGGAAAAGGGCGATTTTCTGGAGGGCATCCGCGCCCAGATCATTGACAAGGACCGCCAGCCCAAATGGCAATATGCAGATCGTGAAGTGCCTGCTACCGCTGTCAGCCAGATGCTGATGCCACTGGCCCGCGACACGCTGCAGTTCGAGGAGGAGTAAGACATGAACATCGGATTTATCGGTCTCGGCAATATGGGGGCCCCAATGGCCGCCAATCTGGCAAAGGCAGGCCACACCGTCACCGGCTTTGACATGGCGGATGTCTCGATCGAGGGCGTCACCATGGCGGCCTCCGCCGCTGAGGCCGCGACCGGCGCAGAGGTGGTGATCACGATGCTGCCCAACGGCGAGATCCTGCGCTCGGTTGCCGATGACGTGATCCCCGCAATGGCGACCGGTGCTGCATTGGTTGACTGCTCTACCGTCGACGTCGACAGCGCCCGCGCGGTCGCCGATCGTGCCGGGTCGGCCAATCTGATGTTTGTCGACGCCCCGGTTTCCGGCGGTATTGGTGGCGCATCGGCCGGCACGCTGACCTTCATGGCCGGTGGCAGCCAGGCCGCCTTCGACGCAGCCAAGCCGCTGTTTGACGTGATGGGACAAAAGGCTGTGCACTGCGGCGATGCCGGCGCCGGTCAGGCCGCCAAGATCTGTAACAACATGATCCTCGGCATCACCATGATCGGCACCTGCGAGGCCTTTGCCCTTGCCGACAAACTGGGTCTCGACCGTCAGAAGATGTTCGATGTGGTCTCCACCTCCTCTGGCTACAGCTGGTCGATGAACGCCTATTGCCCGGCGCCGGGGGTTGGCCCGCAGTCGCCTGCCGATAATGACTACAAACCCGGGTTTGCCGCCGAGCTGATGCTGAAAGATCTGCGTCTGGCCCAGCAGGCCGCCCATAGCGCCGATGCCGACACGCCGATGGGGGCGCTGGCGCAGGCGCTTTATTCCATGTTTGTTGAGGAAGAAGGCGGCGCAGGCAAGGATTTCAGCGCCATGTTGCCGCGCTTCGCGGCCCGCAGCCGCCACGATTGAACCGACAGCTGAGCCTTTTGTCTCCGCCAGATCCGGCCCCCCGTGACCTGACGCCTGACTTAGAGTTCGTAAAAAACACCCGGACGCCGCACCCATTCCGGGCTGCGGC